>CAIRWM010000014.1 GCA_903882285.1 uncultured cyanobacterium | reverse complement strand
TACCTGTTTTTTGGCCGCGAACAGCAAATCAACCAGATGGTGGATACCCTCGCCGCCCAGCGACTTTTGGCGGTGGTGGGCAGCTCCGGCAGCGGCAAGTCGTCGCTGGTGAACTGTGGTCTGCAGCCCGCCCTGCACCGGGGGCTGATGGCATCAGCTGGCAGCCACTGGCGCATGGTGCGCTTCCGGCCGGGCCTGCGGCCGATCGCCTCCCTGGCCGCCTCCCTGGCCGCCGTATTCCCCAGCGCCGCTGCGATGGCTTCGCCAGATCTATCCCTGGCGGATGTAATTGACACCAACCTCCGCCTCAGTCGCCTGGGGCTGGTGGACATCTACGGGCAGATGCCTTTTGCACCAGGGCAGAACCTACTGGTGGTGGTGGATCAGTTCGAGGAACTGTTCCGCTACCGCGCTCTGCGGGATGGCGGCACGGCGACGGGCGATCAAGAAACCCTTCTGGAAGCCCGCGCCCTGGTCAACCTGCTGCTCACCGCCAGCGGCCAGCGGCAGCGGCCGATCTTCGTGGTGATCACGATGCGCTCCGATTTTATGGGCGACTGTGCCCAGTTCCCCGCCCTGCCGGAGGCGATCACCGCAGGCCTTTACCTGGTGCCCCGCCTCAGCCGCGAGGAACGCCGCCAGGCGATCGCCAACCCGGCTCTGCTCGGCGGCAGCCGGATAGAGCCTGTGCTGCTCACCCAGCTGGTCAACGACGTGGGCGACGACCCAGACCAGCTCTCGATCCTCCAACACGCCCTGAACCGCACCTGGAGCCACTGGCAGCAGCGGGGAGGCCAGGGCCCGATCACGCTGGCCGACTACCAGGCGATCGGCACCATGGCCACCGCCCTGGACAGCCACGCCGAGCAAACCCTGGCCGACTTCGTTGGCATTGACTCCAGAGATCCTGGCTCCGAAGGCTCTGACTCCGGGAGACCTGACTCCGGGAGACCTCACTCCGAGGGAGCTGAGACAATCTTTCTCTGCAGCCGCATCTTCCGGGCCCTCACCGACAAGGCCAGCGATCCGCGGGGGATCCGGCGCCCCACCACCCTGGCGGAGTTGCGGGCCATCGGCGGCGGAGAGGCGTCAACCGTGGACCAGCTGATCGAGCACTTCCGCCGCCACGACCGGGCCTTCCTGATGCCCCCGGCGAGCGAAGCCCTCCAGGCGGATTCCGTGATCGATATCAGCCACGAGAGCCTGATGCGCCTCTGGCGTAGACTGGATGGTTGGGCAACAGAAGAGGCGGCGTCGGCGCACCTGTTTCTGCGGCTCGCCGACGCCGCCCGGCGCCATGGCCAGGGGCAGGCCTCGCTCTGGCGTGATCCAGAGCTGCAGCTGGGGCTCAATTGGCGGAACCAGGAGCAACCCAACCCTCCCTGGGCCCGCCGCTACGACCCCGATCTCGCCGGGGCCCTCGCCTTCTTGGAGCAAAGCCAAGAGAGCCGTGAACAGGAGCGCCGCCGCCGCCGCCACCGCCGCCTGCTCTCGATGGCCGGCCTGGCGAGCTTGAGTCTGGTGGCCAGCCTGGTGGCCGCCTTCTGCTGGTCCCAGTGGCAGCAGACCCGCGTCAGCCGGGCCCGCGCCTTCGCCGCCACCGCCTCGGCCCTGCTGCCGGCCCGCCCCCACGAAAGCCTGCTCTACGGCCTGGCCGCCATGGACCGCTTGATCCAGGACCCGGCGGAGGCCCTGTTGGTGGGCGACACCCTCGCCAAAGCCGTGAGTCTCAACTGGGAGATCGCCGAACTGGCGAGCCAGCAGCCGGCGATCACCGCCCTGCTGCTGCGGAAAAACGGTGAATGGATCACGGCAGCCACCGATGGCAGCCTGCAGCGCTGGCGCGACGCCCGGCCGTTGGGGGCAGCGATAGCCACCGGCCAAGGGCAGATTCAAAGCCTGCTGGAACTAAACGACGGGGTGCTGGTGAGTGGCGGCGAAAATGGCAGCCTGCGCCTCTGGCGTGATGGCCAGCCCCTGGGGCCACCGCTGCCCCGAGGGGATGCGGCCGTGCTCAGCCTGGTGCAGCTAAGCGATGGCGAGCTGGTGAGCGGCGACGCCAAGGGCAACCTGCGCCGCTGGCGCAACTTCAGGCCCATCGGCGCGCCCATCCCCACGGGCCAGGGTCGCCTCACGGCGCTGTTGGCCCTGCCCGGGGGCCAGCTGCTCAGCGGCGGCAGCGGCGGCGAAAGCGAAACCGCAAGCCGCGAACTGCGGCTCTGGCGCCAGGGACGCCCCGTTGGTGCCGCTATCCGCACCGGCCATGATGGCGTGGTGCAGCTGATCGCTAGGGGCGATCAGGTGATCAGCCTGGGCAGTGAGGGCAAAATCCAGGTTTGGCGGCCAGGCCAGCAGGCCACTAAAACCTGGCAGGCCATGGCTACCAAGCCCATGGCCACCCCTGTGCGCCGACTGGCGCTGCTGGGGGCAGCTGACCTGATCACCAGCCACGACGATGGCAGCCTGCGCCGCTGGCATGGCGATCGCCTGGCCGGCTTGGGCTACTCCGCCAGTGCCGGCATCCGCCAACTGCTGGGCCTGAAGAACGGCCGGATCCTCGCCGCCGATGCCGGCCAAAGCCTGAGATTGCTGCAGCCGAGCGCTCCGATAGACCAGCCGGTTGACTCTGGCCAGCTGGGGATTTGGAGCCTGCTGGTGCAGGCCAACGGCGAGGTAATCAGTGGCGGTGAGGACGGCAGCTGGCGGCGCTGGCGGCATGGCAAACCTGTGGGTGCGCCGCTTGCCACCGGCCAGGGCAGCTTGTGGGCGCTCGGGGCACTAGCCAACGGCGATCTGATCAGCGGCGGCAACCAATTGCTCGATTCCGGCGAAGAGCTAAGCAGTCTGAGGGTCTGGCGCGGCTCCACGGCTTTAGCAGGGCCTGTGCCCTCAGGGATGGGCCCGATCCGCCAGCTGTTGCCAGCTGGCCCCGGGCAAATTCTCGCCATCGGAGACGGCGGCAATGCCGACGGCGCCTCCAGCGTCAGCCAGCTGCGCCGCTGGCGGATCGGCGGCGGAACGCCAGTCCCCCTAGGCGCCCCCGAGGCCCTGCCTTCGCCGCGAATCAACAGCATCGTGCGGCTACCGGGCGGCGATCTGCTCAGTGCCAGCCGGATCGACGGCAAGCTGCAGCGCTGGCAAATAGACGCAGGCCGCTTGCGCCGAGGCGAAGCGATCCCCACCAACCTCGAAAGCATCGGCAGCCTCACCCTGCTGGAGGGCGGCCGGCATTTGGTGATCGGCAGCGTCGATCGCCGCAGCGGCGGCCAGGACGTGATGATCCTCAACCTGGAATCCAGCGAATGGGTGGGCAGTCCCTTGAAATTGAGGGAGGGCTGGGCGTCGGCCCTGGCGGTGCTGCCGGATCGGGGGCTGGTGATCGGCACCACCACGGGCGATCTGCGCTGGATCCAGCCCCAGCGGATCCTGGCCGCCGCCTGCAGCGAACTACTGGGTGGCGACGCCAGAGGTCGCAGCCAAACGGCCAGCGATGCGGCCGGCCAGGAGGTGGAAAGGCTGGCCCGCCAAGCCTGCAAACGCTGAAGCTGTTAAGAGGGCAGGGCAGGCAAAGGCGGCACGATCGAACGGCGCAGGGCCTGCAGCGCCAGGGCCAGGCCAAATAGGGCTGCCACCGCAAGGCCGCCGAGGCCGAGGGGATTCCAGCGCCAACAGCGCAGCTCCAGCTGATTCAGGGCGCCAGCTTGCAGCTGCCACAGCACCGCCTGGGCATCGGGCATTGCTGTAGCCGGCTGGGGGCTTGCCCGGCGCACCGCCTTCAGGGGCAAGGGATCAAATTTCAGGGCCAAATCCAGGCCCGGGCTGGAGCCCAGGGAACTCAAATCGAGGTCGATGCTCAACCGCTGGACCACCCCGAACAGCAGGTTGCGCTCCCGCCATTGCAGTTGCGGCGCCGGCAGGGCCACGCCGCCCAGCTGGGCCGCCCGCTCCAGGTTTGCCCGCAACTCGTCTAGGGCGGCGGCAGCCGGCTTAACCGGCGCTTGCCAAAATTGACGGGCGGCCAAGGCGCTATCGGCCCGGCGAAACCCTTGCCGCTGCAAGTAGGTACCGAACTGGCGCTGCCAAGGGGTGGGCCTGGGGCTATCGGGCTGCAGCGTGTAGGCCAGCTGCAGCCGACCTGGCCCGCTGAAGTGCAGCTCGCCCCGCACCTGCATGCATCCCCCCAGCAACACCGCCAGCAGGGTGAGCAGCACCACCAGCGCCCCAAAACCGAGCGGCGCCCTGGTGGCACCCACCGGCGGGGCCGGCGGCGGCGGCGGTTGATTGGCGGCGCGGCGGCGACGGGCCTGCTGCTGCAGATTGCCCAAACTGGGCTCCAGGTCTTGGAGCAGCGGCATCGTGACCGACCACTCTCGCGGCCGCGTCAGGGCCGGCGCCTCCAGCACTTCCCGCAGGTCGCGGGCCTGCTGACGCAGGTTTGGATCGCTGCTGCGCTGCAGCTGTTGACAGCAGCCAATCGCCCGGTCCGCCTCCCCCAGCCCCATCCAGGCCGTCGCCAGCAGCAGCAGCGCCTCGGCTCCCACCGCCGTACTGGCTGGATTGTCGGCGAGCAAGGGTTCCAGGCTGCGGAGGACGCCGCCGTAGTCCCCCCGATCCAGCAGCAGGCGCGCCTGCTCCAACAGCAGCTCCGGGGCGGCCATCAGCGCAGGGTCCGCTGGCTCCCGGTAACCATCGTGCCGATACCGGCATCGGTGAATACCTCCAGCAACAGGGCATGGGGCACGCGGCCATCCACGATGTGACCCGCCGCCACCCCCTGGGCCAGGGCGCGAATGCAGCATTCGGTCTTGGGGGTCATGCCGCCCTGCACCACCCTATCGGCGATCAGTTGCCTGGCCTCGCTGAGGCTGAGCTGACGAATCAAGGAGGACGGGTCGTCCTTATCGCGCAAGATTCCCGGCGTATCGGTGAGCAGGATCAACTTCTCGGCCTGCAGCGCCGCCGCCAGCTCGCCGGCCACCGTGTCGGCATTGATGTTGTGGGCCTGGCCATCGGCATCGGCGGCCACGCTGGAGATCACCGGGATGTAGCCAGCGGTGAGCAGGGGCTGCAGCACCGCAGGATTCACCGCCGCCACGTCCCCCACCAGGCCATGGCTGCCATCACCAAAGCGACGGGCTAACACCAGGGCACCATCGCTGCCGCAGAGCCCCACCGCCCTGCCGCCAACCCGGTGCAAACCATTGACGATTTGTTTATTGACACGCCCCACCAACACCATCTCCACCACGTC
>CAIRWM010000013.1 GCA_903882285.1 uncultured cyanobacterium | reverse complement strand
GCTTCCGTCAAGAGTTCAACAGGGCTGAAGTTCGCAGTGAGCAGTCCCGACCCCTGAACAGGTACAACGAGACTTTCAGTTGGCCCTGCATGGAGTGATGGCCTGATGCTCAACCAGCTACAACGAGGCGATGAGCCAGCGTTGCTGCCCTGCTGTCGTAGCGGCTTTCTTAGGAGGCCCTAGGTAGCCCTGCCAGGCGGGCGAACTCAATCTCACCATTCCCAGGCTCGGGTGGCGGAGCTCCTTCCCCAACTTGCTTGAACCACTGTACCTGGTGTATAAAGGGTATGGAGATCAGCCGTCGTTGACGGAGCCCTGCAACTCCTCCACCCACCACCCGCCTTTGGCGGAACCCTTCCATGAACTACAAAGAACTCGTCGACGTTATCGCCGCTGAAACCGAGCTGCCTGCCGGTCAGGTGCGAAAAGTGGGTCTGGCAATACTTGAAAAATTTGCTGGCCTGATCGACAGCCAAACCAACTTCGTGTCGCCCGTGATCACCCTCACGGCCGTTAAGGCTCCGGCCAGGCCGGCGACAGAAGGCAAGCCAGCCATGCCCGAGCGCAAGTTTGCCCGCATGGCTATTCGCTCTAAGAAGCCAGCTGTTCCTGCCGCCGGCTGAGGGCCATCTCCGCCGTCATTGCCGTCCCCAGCCTCATCCGACTCATGCCCAATCCGCCCCAGCTCCGCTATCCGGAGCTGCTGGCGACGGTCGCGGCAGGCACTGTTCTGCCGGCTGGTCAGGTGCGCCGGGTGTGTAATCGGGTGCTTCTGCAGTCCGCCGAGCTGATCCAGCAAGACGAGGGCTTCACCTCCCGCGTGCTCAGCTTCAAAGCGATCACCCGGTCCGATCAGCGCCGCTTCGCGCGATTGGTGCGGCGTTTGCCGCCCGCCCAATGATCATGCTGTGGGCCCCTATCACCCTTGCTGTGCTCGCTGGCGCTATCGCTTGCTTCATCGGCGGCTGGTTGGCGCCGGAGCTCGTGACCCTCGCAGGGTACGGCAGCCCGGCGCTGCTCACACTGATGGGCCTTTACGTGCTCGCCCGTGCTCTGCTACTCAGCGGCGCCCTGGATCGCCTGCGCAAATTGCTTGGCTCACCCCGCTACCGCACGCCCTCCCAGCTGATCGCCTTGCTCGCCCTGGTGGTGGCGCCTGCCGCTTCGCTGCTGGTCGGCAGCAGCCGGCGGGATCTGCGCCTTCGCCAGCGCTTCAATGCCACCGTGCTTGCCGCCAAGCGCACCGGAGCCACCCTGCGCGATCGACTCGGGCGGCTGGTGATGCGTGAGGCCGATCTGCTGCTCATCCAGGCACCCCTCGATGCCCTGCGCAGCCAGCAGCAGAGCAGCGATCTGGTGGTGCTCGACCAGCTCGATGCCGACCTGCCCACCACCCACCGCAAACACCTTGAGGTTGCCGTGATGGCTGCATTGCTGCTGCTCTCAGGCCTCGGGGTGATGCCCCTGGTGGCGGCCGTGCTGCTGGCGGCGGGCGTGCTTGTGCTCGGTGACTGCCTCGATGCCGGCAGCACCCTGCGCGCCATCAGCTGGGACATCATCACTACTGCTCGGCGGCCTCTCAGTAGCTCTGCAGCAGAGCGGCCAGACCGCCCTCGCCGCCCGCAGCCTGCCATCCATCGCTGGCCCGCCTACAGCGCCCTGGTGGCTGTATATAGCTTCACACCGCTGGCCACCGAGCTGCTCAGCAATGCCGCCGCTGTGACCCTGCTGCTGCCGATCGCCGCCAGCCAGAGCTTCCTCTCCCCCATCGGCTACCAGGCCAGCCTGATGCTCTCTGGCCCCGGGCGCTATCGCTTTCTTGATGTGCCCCGCTACGGGTGGCCGCTCTCGCTCTTCTATACCTTCACTGTGCCGGCGCTGGTTTTGTGGTGGGCGCCATCATGAAGGCCATGCCTTCCGAGAGTGTCGCGATCAGCTGCTCTGCCCTCCCCCTGCAGAAGCGCGTCGTCTGCCAGCGGCAGCGTGCCGAGGCTCTCCAGCGGCAGTGGCTTGCCGCCCTGGCCTGGGGGAACGGCACGATCAGTGCGGCCGAGGCTGCCCGCATCCAGCTCTGGCTTGGTGTTTTCCCGGTGAGCTGGCAGCAGCTGCCCGATGCCGCCTTGCTGGAGCAGCAGATCGCCACGATCCACCAGCACCAAGCCGGCAGCTACGCCGCCCTGCTCACGGCGATGGTGCTCGATCCGGCCCTGCAGCTCTCGCTCAATGGCCCGGCTAATCACCGCGGCAACCCCAACGAAAACCTTGCCCGCGAGCTGCTTGAGCTCTTTTCCCTCGGTGAGGGCCACTACAGCGAACGCGATGTGCGGGAAGCGGCCCGTGCTCTCACCGGCTTCCGGCTCACGGCCGATCGCCAGCTGGTGCTCGATCCCCGCCGCCATGATCCGGGTTCCAAAACCATCCTCGGCCGCACCGCCGCCTTCGATGGAGCCAGCCTGGCCGTTTGGCTGGCCCAGCAGCCCGCCACCGCCCGTCACATCACCACCCGTCTCTGGCTGCAGCGGGTGGGTACACCGCCGCCGCCCCAGCGGCTGAAAGCTCTCGCCAGTGGCTGGCGCCAGCAGCAGCTCTCCATCCCCTGGCTGCTCGAGGCCATTGAGGCCAGCCCGGAAGCGATCAGTAGCCGCCAGCAGGGCCTGCGCCTGGCCGATCCGCTCGAAGTGGTGGCCCGCAGCCTGCGCCTGCTCGGCAGTCGCCACCCCGATGCCCAGGCCATCAGCCTGCGCGGCCTGCGCGCCATGGGCCAGGCGCCCTTCGAGCCGCCTTCGGTGAAGGGCTGGCCCCACAACGCCCAGTGGCTCAACCTGCGCTGGCTGCAGGCCCGCCGCCGCAGCCTCCAGGCCCTGCTCGCTGATGAGGAGGTGTGGGCCAGCGCCGAGCTGCCCGCCAAACTGCCCGCCAGCCTTACGCCGATCCCGCCCTTGGGCCTTTCCCTCCCCGCAGCTTCCAGCCGCGCCAACCTCTCGGCGCTGTTCGCCGATCCCGTCTGGCAACTGGCATGAAACGCCGTTCCCTTCTCTCGCTGCTGCTCGCCAGCTCCGCCGGCGCTGCCTTCGCCGGTGGCCGCTTCGGCTCGGCTGGTGCTGGATCACTGCGCAGCCGCGCGGTGCTGGTGCTGCTGGAGCTGCGCGGCGGCAACGACGGGCTCAACACCGTGGCTCCGATCGCTGATCCCCTTTACCGCCAAGCAAGGCCCAGCCTGGCGCTCAACGCGTCTGAGGCCCTGCCTCTGGCTGCTGGCCTGGCCCTGCACCCCGCCATGGCATCGCTTCTTCCCCTCTGGAAGAGCCGCCGTCTGGCCTTGGCGCTGGGGGTGGGCTGGCCCCGCCCCAATCGCAGCCACTTCAAGGCCGCCGATCAGTGGGCCACCGCCTCCCCTGCTGGCGAGGGCACCGGCTGGTTGGCTGCAGCGCTGGATCAGCGCCAGCACCCCGGCCCTCTGCTGGCCCTCGGCCCCGCCGGCTCCCCCGCCATGGAGGGCGGCAAGGCCCTGGCCCTGCAGCTCTCGCCAGAGGAGCTGCGCGGCCGCCTGGGTGCGAGCTTTGATCCGGCGGAGGCCGGCGCCAATGCCGTGCTGCGCCAGATGCTCGCCCTCGAGCAGGCCGGCCAGCTGGAGCTACAGCGCCTGCGCCAGCAGCTGGCGCCCCTGCCCCCTGGCATCGAGATCCCCCGCGGCAGCCTCGGCCAGCAGGTTGCCCTCGCCCTGCGCCTGATCGGCAGCGGCGCCTGTCCGCCCGTGCTCCAGCTCGCCCAGGGCGGCTACGACACCCACGCCAGCCAGCCGGTTCGCCACGCCCGCGTGCTCAGCGAACTCGCCGCCGCCCTCGCTGCCTTGGCTGCAGGCCTGGAGCGCCTGCCCAGCCGCCCAGCCGTCACCCTGCTGGCGGTGAGTGAATTCGGCCGCCGCCTGCGCGAAAACGGCTCCCGCGGCACCGACCACGGCAGCGCCTCGGTAGCTCTGCTCTTCGGCGAGCAGCTGCCCGATCGTCTGATCGGCCGATACCCAAGCCTCAGCGATCTCGACGAACGCGGCGACATGATCCCCAGCCTCAGCCCGCCTGAGCTCTACCGGCGGGTGCTGCAAAGAGTGTGGGTTTGAGGGTGCGGGTAGTCGCAAGGGTGAGGGTGTGCTGGCTGACTGGTGTGTCAGCTCAACCAATGCCAGAATGATCAGCTTGGAGCAGTAGATCTTCAATAGGGCTGCCGTTGCAAAAGCGAAGCCGTCTTTGCTTGCATTCACAGTTCGATGGGCTCCGACCCAGCTGTAAACATTCCGACCCTTCAGCCTGGCACGGCCTGTCAGGGGCAGTCGGCCGCTGCAAGTCCAGAAACCAGTGCCAGACTAGCTTTTGTGGGGATCTTATTGGCCCTGGATTAAAAGCGGGTGACCGGGCTCGAACCGGCGACGTTCAGCTTGGGAAGCTTCTCGATTAATTGGCCGAACTGGTTGCGCTGCCGTGAGTCTCATAAGCCCTCAGGCTTGGATGTGAGAAGGTCTGTGAGAAGCTTTCGATCAGGCGTTTGCCATCGATAGCTGATCTGCAAGCAGCGCATAGCCCATGGCCCGATAGCCCCGCAGCCGTCGCTCCCACATCCGTTGCGTGATCGGATGGCCGAGATCAAGCCAATCGATGATGCGCACGCTTGTCTTGCCTCTCTGTTGTCTATGCAGGCGGCCGGCGTATTGCTGCAGCGTGCCCTTCCACGACACGGGCATCGCCAGCAGCAGCGTGTTGAGTGGCGGATGATCGAAGCCTTCACCCACCAGACGGCCGGTGGCTAGCACGATGCGGGGGGCATCAGGAGGTAACGCTTCCAGCGCGGCCAGGGTGGCGCTGCGCTGGCGTGGGCTCAGCCGCCCATGCAAAAGGAACAGGTTCGGCACCTCCCCAGCCAGAGCAGCGGCGATCGTCTTGATGTGATCTGTGCGCTCGCTCAGGAGCAACAAGCTGCGGCCGTCACCCCAGCAGGCGAGAGCCTCCTCCACGATCCGCTCGGTGCGGCGTGGGTCCTCCGCTAATCGGCGCATCAGCTCCTGGATCGGCAGATCGGTTGGCAGCTCCTCGAGCTGATGGGTGCGGCTCACCAGCTCCAGGGTCTGGGGCGCCCCGGCGGGCCGCTCGGCGGTGTGGCGAATCGGGCCGCAATGCATGAACAGAATCGGCTGCAGACCGTCGCGGCGCACCAGGGTGGCCGACAGCCCGAGCACGTAGCGGGCCTTCACCTGGCGCAGGATCGCTTCAAAGGATGCTGCGGCGATGTGGTGGCATTCATCGACGATCACCTGCCCGTAGGTCTGCACCAGGGGATTCACCTCGCCCTTGCGCACCAGCGACTGCATCACGGCGATGTCGAGCTGGCCGGTGGGCTTGGCCTTGCCGCCACCGATGTAACCGATCGCTTCGGGTGGGACGTCCAGGAAGGTCTGAAGCCTTTCCTGCCACTGGCGCAGCAGCTCGGCGCGATGCACCAGCACCAGGGTGTTCACGCCCCGCCGGGCCAGGATCGCTGCCGCCACCACGGTTTTGCCGAAGGCCGTCGGTGCCTGCAGCACGCCGATGTCGTGGCGCAGCATCGCCTCCACGGCGGCCTCCTGATCAGCGCGCAGCTGGCCCGCAAACATCAGCTCCAGCGGTGAGCCGTTCTGGCGCTCATCCACCAGTTCCCAGCCGATGCCCTGTTCCCGTAGCAGGGTCTGCACCGGTTCCAGACAGCCGCGCGGCAGGGCGATGTGCTGCGGGAAGTTCTCAGCGCAGCCGATCACCCGCGGCTTGTCCCACACCGACAGGCGCATGGCCTGGGCTTTGTAGAAGGCGGGATTGGCAAAGGCAGCCAGGCGGATCAGGCGATTAAGCAGTGGCTGCGGCAATCCCGAGCGCTCCACATACAGCCGATCGGCCAGGGTGAGGTTGAGGGAGGCGGGTAACGGTCCGCTGAGTTTTGTTGGCGCTGGACGTTGCTTCCATGGGGTCGCCAGGTCCTCCTCGTCAATGAAGGCGAGATCGAGGGGATGGCTACCGCCGGTGGCGCCCTGAATCACGCTCTTCAGCCCTTCCCCCGACAGCCGCTGAAGGGTTGCCAGGTAGACCCACTGATCGGGATAGGGCTTCAGGTCGTCATCCACGAAGACGCTGCAGCCCCGCTGCCGGGCTTCCTTCTGCAGCGGCAGGGCGATCAGGTTGCCGAATCCGCCTTTCGGCAGGGTGTCCTGGTTGGGGAACAGCCGGTCGTAGGAGCTCAGCTGCAGCTGACGCGTGGCGTTGCAGGTGTGGCTGATCAGGGCCGCCCCCAGTTGGCGAGCCTCCCGCGCCGGCACCGCCTCTTCGAAGAACACCCACACGTGGGCGCCTTTGCCGGAGCGCGAGATCTCCAGCGCTGCCGGCACCGCCAGCTGCCGACACGAGCGCAGAAAGGCCCGGGCGTCATCACGCCAGTCCTGCTCGTCAAAGTCGACGGCCAGCAGGTGGCAATGGTCGTTCTCCAGCAGGGGGTAAAGGCCGATGGTGTGCTCGCCGGCCAGATGGCCGTAGATCGCCGCATTGCTGAGGGGCTGCAGCTCCCGGTGATTGCAGTCGCGGCAGGAGATCCGGGGCTTCTCGCAGAGGCCTGGCCGCCACTCATTGGCGCAGGCCGGCGCATAGCCCGAGCGCCCGCTGCTGCTCTGCCAGCGCAGGGCGTAGACGTCGTCACGGCCTCGGAAGAGACTCCGGAACAGCGTCACCTTTTCCTGCGTGGAACTGGGGCCCTTGGCGGGGTCTGCCTCCGAGTCACCTTCTCCAAACGACGCGGGTTCCGTTGGGGCAGGTTCGCCGGATCTCCAGGCGATGCCGTGGGCCTCCAGCAGCCCGATCAAGCGTGCGTTCTCCCGGCGCAGCTGATCCATCTCCGAGGACACGGAGTCAGCCATAAGGTGTCAGCGCTGATCGGCTTGGCGATAGACAGCATTGCGCTCCCGCTTGCCCACCGCCACGACCAGCACCAGCAGCTCGCGATCCCGCACCTCGTAGACGAGGCGGAACCCGGCGGCCCGCAACTTGATCTTGTAGCGGTTGGAGGATCCACGCAATTTGCTCACGGGGATCCTGGGCTCATGCAGCCGCTCGGCCAACTTGTTCTTGAACTGCTCTCGGATTCCTGGCGTCAGCTTCCGCCACTCCCGAAGGGCTTCCGGGTGAAATGCCAGCTCAAAGGGCATCGAGGCTGACCCGCACCGGCTCCTGGCCGTCCGTCAGCCGGGCATCGGCGATGCGGCCCAGCTCCAGGTCGTCCACCAGATCCATCAGTTCTTCGTAGGCCCTGGCCGGCACGCAGTAGAAGGCCGGCTCGTTGCGGTTGAGCACCGCGACGGCCATCCCCCTCTCCTGCCGCCAGGGTGGCCATGGGGTTTTTCTTGTGTTCCGAGATGCTCACGGCAGTCTCGGCGAGTACACGGTGGGCCATCAGCGGGACAGGAAGGCAATACACCACACCCTAGGTCTCCAGTCAGGTCTCTGGAAAGGTCGCTGGGCGGGTCTGGATCGAGTGGGTGGTGCCCGGCTGGTCTCCAGCAATTTTGGAGGCCGTCCTGGGGAATTGTTTCCCTGTTATTGCAGTGTTAGGTGATCGGTCGTTGATGCTGAAGCGGCTTGCCCTGATCACCTCCAGACGTGATGTTGGGACGAATTCAGATGACAGCCTCCGCCCAGCCGTGATTCCGGACCATCCAGGGCACGACGGCCCATGAATTCACCCCGAGCAGGTATATGCCTGACGAATCAATGGCGCAGTCGTGAGAGAAGCCGTGTGAGAAGGTCGCTGCCACTCCCTGGCATTACCTGCCATCGCCTGGCTCCTGCTGGCCCTCTGCCAGCCGATGGGAGAAATGCCGCACGCTGATCATTGGGGATTTCTCGGCTCTGAACTGATAAGCGGGTGACCGGGCTCGAACCGGCGACGTTCAGCTTGGGAAGCTGACATTCTACCACTGAATTACACCCGCAAGAATGTTGACGGACTGAGAAAAGTAAGTGAATGCCTTGGCAGGTTCACTGTTGATTTCCTTCGAATCCAAGCAGCAATCAAAACGTTACCACGACCAGAGCCCAGGCCTGGCCTGGGCTCTGGTCCGCCGGCTCAGGGCTTGGCGGGTGCGGCGGCGGGCTCCTCGCACTTCACGGCGGCCGTGAGGGCACGTCGGGCTTCGAGCACCGGTTGGGCCTTGGCCTTCAACTCCACGGCGGCCTGCTCCAGGGTCTGTTTCTTGTCGGAGGCCACCTTGGCCACGTCGGCCTTGAAGCCCTTGAGCTGGGTGCGGAAATTCTGCAGGCGCAGCTGCTCGAGCTTCTGCTCGGAGCGCTCCAGCGCAGCCAGGGCCGTGCCGAGGGCTCGATCGGCGGCGGCGGCCTCACCCACGGTGGAGGTGGGTTTCAGGGCTGCCACCTGATCCAGGGCCTTGGCGGCATCGGCCAACTGGGAGCAGATCTGCTGCTTGGCGCGTTGCTCCCGCTGGGCGAGGTTCTGCGACTGGCAGCCAGCGGCGCCGAGGCTCAGCAGGCAGGTCAGGGCAAGGAGGGATCGGCGCATGGTCCGAAGGGAGAGGAAGAAAGTCCAGGGAAACGCTATGGAGCCTGCTCCCGGTTGCCAGCCTTAGCTCTGCAACCAGGAAACAATGCAACAACTCCGGTGCCACAGCTCCGGCGCTTCACCCCCGGGCGTCAGCCCCGGCTCAGTTCGGCCGCGGCCGCGGCCACGCCGGCGCCGGTGAGCACCACGCCCAGGCCCAGGTCCTGCAGGGTGGCCTCGATCGCGGCCACGGCCGTGAGCACGTCGCGGTCGCAGACGAAACCGAGGTGGCCGATGCGGAACACATGGCCCTTGAGGTGGTCCTGGCCGCCGGCCAGCAAGATGTCAAAGCGATTCTTGACTTCCTTGCGCAGGCTTTCGGCGTCGATGCCCTGGGGGGCGACGGCCGTGATGGCCGGGCTGCCGTGCCCCTCGGCGGCGTAGAGCGGCAGGCCGATCGCCTTCATCGCGGCGCTGGTGGCCCGGCGATGGCGCTCGTGGCGATGGAAGATTGCCTCCAGCCCCTCCTTCTGCATCATCTCCAGGGCCGCCTCCAGGGCAAAGTAGAGGTTGATTGCTGGCGTGAACGGGTTGCTGTCGGCCTTGGCCGATTTCCGGTACTTGCCCAGATCGAGGTAAAATTTCGGTAAGTTTGAGCCCTCGTAAGCGGCCCAGGCCCGGTCGCTCATGGCCACGAAGCTGAGCCCCGGCGGCATCATGTAGCCCTTCTGGGAGCCGGAGCCGATCACATCGATGCCCCAGGTGTCCATGGGCACGGAGCAGGCGCCGAGGCTGGTGACGCAGTCGGCGATGGTCAGAGCCGTGCCATGGGCGCGGACGTGAGCGGCAATGGCCTGGAGGTCGTTGATCACCCCGGTGGAAGTTTCCGAGTGGGTGAGGATCACGGCCTTGATCGCCTTGGCGCCGTCGGCCTCCAGGGCAGCGCGGAAGGCTTCGGGGTCGAGGGGCTGGCCCCACTCGGCCTTGATCACCTGCACGTCCAGGCCGTAGGCCTTCGCCACCTTGACCCAGCGTTCGCCGAACTTGCCGTTGTCGCCGCAGAGCACCCGGTCGCCGCGGCTCAGGGTGTTGATGATGCCCGCCTCCATGGCGGCGGTGCCGCTGCCGGTGATCACCAGCACGTCGTTTGTCGTCTGATGCAGCCACTGCAGCTGCTCGGTGGTGCGCTTGACGATCTTCTGGAAATCGGCGCTGCGGTGGCCGATCGGATGGCGCCCCATCGCCTGCAGAACGGTTTCAGGCACCGGGGTCGGGCCTGGGATCATCAGGGTGAGCTTGTCCTGCATGGAAGGGCTGGCGGGGGGCGGCGCTGGTAGGGCTGCGCCGCCGGCGGGTCGGCAGCGCAATCCACCACGATAAAAAATCGCCCTCTGCCCCGTCCCCATGACACCGCACCCCGTCGATTCGGACGCCAGCGGCCCTGGGGCCGCGAGCCTTTCCGTCCGGGGGTTGACCCTGCCGGTCTGGCTAGCCGCGGCGGCCCGAGCCGCCCTGGCGGTGCTGCTGGAGGAGCCCTTCGCCGCGCAGCAGCCCCTCGAACTGCTGTTGCCGGCCGGGGTGGCCGCGGTGCCGGTGCAGGCCGCGGCCCGGCTCGGGCCCGACTGGGCCCTGGGTGAGACCTGCTGCGATCCCGGCGACGGGCTGGACCTCACCCGGGGCCTGCTGGTGTGGGTGCTGGCCCGCTGGTGGGAGGGCTCTGCCGACCCCGCTGCGGCCGATCCCGCGACGGCCCTGGCGGACTGGCTGCGGCTCGAGCCGGGGGAGGGAGTCGGGGTGCGGGCCGCCAGTGGCGAGGCCTGCCTGTCTGCCTATGCCCTCCAGCTGCTGGAGGTCAATCTGCGCCCCCTGCTGCCCGCCGGCCGCCGTCTCTGGCTGCGGGTGGTGCTTCCCTCGGGCCGTCAGTTGGCCGACCGCACCAGCAATGCCGCCTTCGGCGTCGTCGAGGGTCTGGCTCTGATCGGCACCCAGGCCGAGGTGCAGGCCGGTGCGGATCCCGACCAGCTGCGCCGCACCCTGGAGACCCTGAAGCAGCGGCTGGCGGCGCCCGACTTTCCAGGCGACCTGGTGCTGGTGATCGGTGAGAACGGCCTGGATCTGGCGCCTCGCCTCGGGCTGCCGCCGCAGCTGCTGCTCAAGACCGGCAACTGGCTCGGCCCCGTGCTGGTCGCCGCGGGGCAGGGTGGCGTGCGGCGCCTGCTGCTCTTCGGGGTGCAGGGCAAGCTGCTGAAGCTGGCGGGGGGCATTTTCCACACGCACCATCACCTGGCCGATGGCCGCCGCGAGGTGCTCACCGCTCTGGCCGCCCTGGAGGGTCTCGGCGGCGACGCGCTGGCCGAGCTGCATGCCGCCGCCACCGTGGAGGCGGCCCTGGAGGGATTGGAACGCCGGGATCCGGACCTGGCCGAGCGGCTGCGCCGGCGGGTGGCGGCGGCGATCGAGAGCCGCACCGTCGCTTATCTGGCCCGCCACGCCGCCGCCGGCCCCCTGGTGGGGGCGGTTCTGTTCGATCGCGCCCGCCGCATCCGGGCGACCGGTCCGGTGGGCCAGGCCCTGCTGGAGGCCTTCAGGGGTGACACCTAGGGTGAAGACAGCCAGTCCGCGGCCCCAGTCGGCCGGGGGCGCACCGACGGAACCGCCGCCCTCGATGTCTCACACGCAGAACGACTCCCCCGCTGCGGGCCGCCATCCCGCCATTGTCATTCTCGATTTCGGCTCTCAATACTCGGAGTTGATTGCCCGCCGTGTGCGCGAGACCGAGGTCTTCTCGCTGGTGATGAGCTACACCACCACCGCTGAGGAGCTCCGCGCCCTGGCTCCGCGCGGCATCCTCCTCAGCGGTGGTCCCAATTCGGTCTACGAGGAGGGCGCGCCGCTCTGCGATCCGGCGATCTGGGAGCTGGGCATCCCGGTGCTGGGGGTTTGTTACGGCATGCAGCTGATGGTGCAGCAGCTGGGCGGTTCGGTCGTGGCCGCCGGTCGGGCCGAGTACGGCAAGGCGCCGCTGTTTGTCGACGATCCGATCGATCTGCTCACCAACGTCGATGACGGCTCGACGATGTGGATGAGCCACGGCGATTCCGTGGCGGCACTGCCGCCCGGCTTCGTGCGTCTGGCCCATACGGACAACACGACGGAGGCCGCCGTGGCCGACCATCAGCGACGCCTGTACGGCGTGCAGTTCCATCCGGAGGTGGTGCACTCCAAGTGTGGGATGGCGCTGATTCGCAATTTCGTCTACCACATCTGCGGCTGCGCCCCCGACTGGACCACGGAGGCCTTCATCGATGAGGCGATTGCTGACGTGCGGGCCCGGGTGGGTGAAAAGCGGGTGCTGCTGGCCCTCTCCGGTGGAGTCGACTCCTCCACCCTCGCCTTTCTGCTGCATCGGGCGATCGGTGATCAGCTCACCTGCATGTTCATTGACCAGGGCTTCATGCGCAAAGGCGAGCCCGAATTTCTGGTGGAGTTCTTCGATAAGCGCTTCCATATCAATGTCGAATACATCAACGCCCGCGAGCGCTTCATCAGCAAGCTCGCCGGCGTCACCGATCCGGAGGAGAAGCGCAAGCTGATCGGCGCCGAGTTCATCCGGGTGTTTGAGGAGGAGAGCAAGCGTCTCGGCCCGTTCGACTATCTGGCCCAGGGCACCCTCTACCCCGATGTGATCGAGAGTGCCGGCACGGGGGTGGATCCCAAGACCGGCGAGCGGGTGGCGGTGAAGATCAAGAGCCACCACAACGTGGGGGGGCTGCCCAAGGATCTGCAGTTCAAGCTTGTCGAGCCGCTGCGCCGTCTGTTCAAAGATGAGGTGCGCAAGGTGGGCCGCAGCCTGGGACTGCCCGAGGAGATTGTCGGTCGGCATCCCTTCCCGGGCCCGGGTCTGGCGATCCGGATCCTGGGGGAGGTGACCGACGACAAGCTCGACATCCTGCGCGACGCCGATCTGATCGTGCGCGAGGAGGTGCGCGATGCCGGCTTATACCACGAGATCTGGCAGGCTTTCGCCGTGCTGCTGCCGGTGCGTAGCGTCGGCGTGATGGGGGACAAGCGCACCTACGCCTACCCGATCGTGCTGCGCTGCGTCTCCTCCGAGGACGGCATGACCGCCGACTGGTCGCGCCTCCCCTACGACCTGCTTGAGCTGATCTCCAACCGCATCGTCAACGAGGTGCGCGGCGTCAACCGGGTTGTCTATGACATCACCAGCAAGCCCCCCGGCACCATCGAGTGGGAGTGAGGGCTGGCTTGGCTGGGGTGACGCCGATACCATCGGGCACCGCATCCTCAGGCCCGTGACTGCCGTACCCCCCACCGTCAGCACGTCAACCGCAGGCACGACCACCGCTGGAGCAACCAGCACCGGCCATTCCCCTGCTGGCGCCGAGCAAGATCCCCTGCTGCAGCGCCGTCTGCAGCAGGACAGCATTCAGCTGGCCGGTAAGGTCGTTTACCTCAATCCTTTCCTCTACTGGCGCCGTTTTGACGCCAACACCGATCGCTGGCTGCGGGAGCCCGGCCAGCTCGCCGAGGAACAGATCCAGGCCAATCACCTGCGCTTCTACCCCGAGGTGGCCTGGGACCTGCTTGATCCCGAGGAGCTGGCGGTCAAGTCCGGGGCGGTGGAGATGTTCCTCAAGAGCCTGGAACTGATCAGCACCTTCAATCCCGAGCTCAGCGCCGGCCACCTCCTGGAGGTGGAGCGAAAGATGGCCGTCACCAAGAAGAAGGCCTTCGAGCGCTGGGTGTCCCGGGCTCTGCGGCGCCGCGAGCAGGAGCAGCTGCGCGAGCGCCGTCGCTACGACCGGGAGCGGCTGCTGCGCGGCTGGATGGAGTGGCTCTCGCTCGATGTCACCCGCCAGGCCCTGCTTCCGCTCTCCGCCCTGCTGGTGCTGGCGGTGGCCGGCGGCTGGTGGCTCGGCAGTCAGACCTTCTGCCGCCAGGTGATCCTCGATCCCGGCATTCAGCGTTCTCGCCCCTGATCCCCTGGCGCTGAAGCGCGCCAGACTGGGGTGAATCTTTCGCCCCCGGGCGCCTTCCCATGGCCGCCGATCCCCTTGATGTCCTGCGCCTCACCCTGATGCAGGACGTGCTGCCGGTGGGGCTGGCAGTGGTGGAGCGGGCACGGCGCGGTGGTCCCAGGGAGGTGCTGGCCGCCTTCGATGGCAGCCAGGCCGATCCCCTCGATCATCTGCGCCAGGAAGGGGAGCCACTGGCCAGCCAGGTGCGCGAGAGCCTCGACCGGCTCCAGCCCGGCCTCGGCAATCCGGTGCTGAAGGTGGAGGTGCGTGACGTGCCCAGCGAGCCCGCCGTCAGCGTGGCGGCGCCGTCGCTCCAGGTTGAGGCTGATCCGGCTGAGCTTCAGGGCACCCTTGAACGGATCGCCGATCGCCTGGCCCTGCTGGAGTCCCGCCTCCTGGGCGAGGAGTCAGGCACCCCATTCTCTGGCACCCCGTCTTCCGGAAACCCGTCCTCCGGGGCTGCGCCCTCCCGCTGATGACCTACGGCTCAGGTCCATCCCGTCACATCGGTGTGGGCTCCCAGGCGGGGATTCTGTTGCTGGTGGTGCTGGCCTTCAGCGGCGCAATTGTGGCCCGCCTCTCCTGGCTGCAGTTGGCGCACGGGGCGGACTATCGGGCGATGGCCGATGAAAATCGCATCCGGCTGATTCCGCGCGATCCCGTCCGCGGCCGCCTGCTGGATCGTAACGGCCGCGTGCTGGCCACCAACCGACTCACCTACAAGCTCTATCTGCAGCCGCGCCTGGTGAGCGATGGGGCCTGGCCTGGTCTGCGCGACCGGCTCGCCAGCCTGCTGACCCTGCCGGCGGCGCAGCTTGAGCGCCAGCGGCGCCAGGGGGACAACGCCGAGGGCTTCCGCATCGCCCTGGCCGGTCCCTTGACCCCAGAGCAGGTGCTGCGTTTCCGGGAGCAGGCCGCTTCTCTGCCCGGCGTGGAGGTGGCGGCCGACGTGCTCCGCGCCTATCCCGGCGGTCGCCTGGCGGCCCACGTGATGGGCTACACCAGCAGCATCACCGGCGAGGAATACGACCGGCTGGCGGACCGGGGCTATCGCCTCAGCGACAGGATCGGCCGCAGCGGTCTGGAAAAGGTCTACGAATCCCACCTGCGCGGCGAGTGGGGCGGCCAGCAACTCGAGGTGAACGCCGCTGGCCAGGTGCAGCGGGTGCTCGGTGACAAGCCAGCCCGGGCCGGCAAGGACCTGCGCCTCACGCTCGATCTGGATCTGCAGCGCGCCGCCGAGCGGGCCCTGGACGGGGTGGTCAAGGGGGCGATCGTGGCCCTCGATCCCCAGACCGGCGCGATCCGCGCCCTGGCGAGTCGTCCCGGCTTCGATCCCAACATCTTCTCCGAGGGGCCGACGCAGGCCCAGTGGAGTGAGCTCAGCCGTCCGGAGGCGCCGATGCTCAACCGGGCCTTTCAGGGTTTCCCCCCCGCCAGCACCTTCAAGATCGTCACCACGATCGCCGGTTTGGAATCGGGCATCTTCCAGCCCGATTCAACCCTGCCGACGATGAGTCAGTTCTGCTACTACGGCCAGTGCTACGGCGACCATGGCGCTTTCGGCAGCATCGGCTTCCAGAAGGCCCTGGCCGTGAGCAGCAACAGCTTCTACTACCAGCTCGGCCTGAAGGTGGGGCCCCAGGAGCTGTTCAAAGCGGCGCGCCGCATGGGCTACGGCAGCTTCACCGGGGTCGAGCTGAAGGAGGAGGAGAGCGACGGCCTGCTGGGCGATCCGGCCTGGAAGACGAAGGTCCTGGGGGAACCCTGGACCCCCGTGGACACGATCACCTCGGCGATCGGTCAGGGGGCGGTCACCGTCACGCCGATCCAGATGGCGCGGCTGTACGCGGCCGTGGCCAATGGCGGCTGGCTGGTGACGCCCCACTTGGTGGAGCGGCCCACCGAGCGTCGCTGGCTGGCTCTGAAGCCGGAGACGCTGCGGGTGCTGCGGGAGGGTCTGCGCCAGGTGGTCACCGAGGGGACCGCAACGATCCTCAACGATCCGGGGTTGCCGGCGGTGGCGGGCAAGACCGGCACGGCGGAGGACCCGCCCCGCCCTGACCATGCCTGGTTCGGCGGTTACGCCCCGGCCGGCAAGCCCACCCTGGTGATCGTCGCTTTCGGCGAGAACTCCGGTGGCTACGGCGGCACCGTGGCGGTGCCGATGGTGAAGGCGCTGATGACCACCTGGTTCCACGTCAGCAGCCCGTCGCAGCCGGACTCTGCCGGGGGCTGAGCTCAGGCCGCCAGCGGCGGGGCGTTCTGGCCCAGCACCTGGCGGTAGTAGCCGCGCAACTGTTCGGTGGCGCCGGCCCAGCCCCAGCGCTCGGCCTCCTGCCGGGCCGAGTGGCGCAGGTCGCGGCGGGTGGCCTCGTCGCCCAGCAGTCGCTGTACAGCTTCGATCAGGCTGTCGGGCCGGTCGGGGTCGTAGAGGCAGCCGTTCAGGCCGTCGCTGACGATGTCGGGAATGCCGCCGCGATTGGCGCCCACCACCGGACAGCCCGCCGCCATGGCTTCCAGCAGCACCAGTCCGAGGGTTTCGGTGCTGGAGGGGAAGAGGAAGGCGTCGCCGCTGGCGTAGGCCGCCGCCAGCTCCTCTCCCGCCAGATAGCCCACGAAGGTGGTGGCGGTGCCGTCAAAGATTCTCTCCAGCTGCTGGCGGTGCGGACCATCGCCCACTAGGGCTAGCCGAGCCTCTGGCATCCTCTCCAGCACCGGGCGGATGCGCTCGATCTGCTTTTCAGCCGAGAGGCGTCCGATGTAGAGCAACAGGTTGCCGCTGTCGGCGTGGCCGCCGTGCAGGCGGGCGCGCATCTCCGCCGAGCGCAACTCCGGTCGGAACAGTTCGGTGTCCACACCGCGCTGCCACAGGGCGGTGTGCAGGATGCCCTTGGCCGCGAGCTCGCCCACCATGGCCGTGGAGGTGCAGAGGTTGAGCGAGGCCTGATTGTGGGCGGCCTTGAGCAGCTCCCAGAGCAGGGGCTCCAGCATGCCCATGCCGTAGTGCTCCAGGTACTTGGGCAGATGGGTGTGATAGCTGGCCACCAGGGGCAGGCCGCGGGACTTGGCCAGCCAGATGCCGCCAAGGCCGAGCACGGCCGGATTGACCACATGCACCAGATCCGGAGCAAAGCGTTCCAGCGCCTCGGAGACGGCCGGCCGCGGCAGCGCCAGTTTGAGTTCGGGGTAGAGCGGCAGAGGCAGTGCCGGAACCCCCACCACCCGGGCGCCCATGTAGGTGTCCGGAGCCCCCTCCGGACAGAAGATCAGCACCTCATCACCGGCAGCCGCCAGGTGCTGCACCGTCTTGGTGAGCCGCGTGACGATGCCGTCGACCTTCGGCAGGAAGGTTTCGGTGAAAAAGGCGATCTTCACGCGTGCAATCCCCGGCTCAGGCGGGAGCCTTGATGGCTTCGGCCTGACGGTTGGTCCAGGCGGAGACGCAGGGAATGCGGGAACGGTCGCAGCGGTCGGCCCAGCGGCGTGCCACATCGACCACCTCGGCCAGCAGGCCGTTGTCGAGGGTGGTGGGATCGAGACCGAGTTCCAGGAAGCAGCGGTTGTCGACGATTAGATCGTTTTCGATCGCCTCCTTGCGCGGGTTGGGCAGATAGTTGATCTCCGCTCCGGTGAGCCCTGCCACCTTGCTGGCCAGTTCCCCCACTTGGTGGCTCTCGGTCATCTGGTTAAAGATCTTCACCTTCTCGCCCGAGACCGGCGGGTGCTCCAGGGCGAGCTGCACGCAGCGCACCGAGTCGCGGATGTGGATGAAGGCGCGGGTTTGGCCACCGGTGCCGTGGACGGTGAGGGGGTAGCCGATCGCCGCCTGCATCAGGAAGCGGTTGAGCACCGTGCCGTAGTCGCCGTCGTAGTCGAAACGGTTGGTGAGCCGGGGATCCTTTTCGGTGAGCGCCGTGTTGGTGCCCCAGACGATGCCCTGGTGCAGATCGGTGACCCGGATGGCGTCGTTCTTGTTGTAATAGAAGAACAGCAGCTGATCCAGCGTCTTGGTCATGTGGTAGACGCTGCCGGGATCCGTGGGATGCAGGATCTTCTCGGTGAAGCGGCTGCCGTCGGGCTGGGGCACCTCAACGGTGAGGTAGCCCTCGGGGATCGTGGCGCCCCGGTGGGAGCCGTAGCCGTAGACGCCCATGGTCCCGAGGTGGACGATGTGCACGTCCAGGCCGCTTTCGACGATCGCGGCGAGCAGGTTGTGGGTACCGTTGACGTTGTTGTCGACGGTATAGCGCTTGGTGGCGCTGCTCTTCATTGAATAGGGGGCGGCCCGCTGTTCTGCGAAGTGGACCACCGCGTCGGGACGCTCACTGCGCAGCAGCTCCAGCAGCCGGTCGTACTCCCGGGCGATGTCCAGATGGACGAAGCGCATGGCCCGGCCACCCACCTGCTCCCAGGCGCGCAGGCGGTCCTGGATCGTGGCGATCGGCGTGAGCGACTCGACGCCGAGGTCGATGTCGATCTTGCGCCGGCTGAGGTTGTCGACGAGGACCACATCGTGACCAGCCTCCGCGAGGTTTACCGCACAGGGCCACCCACAGAAGCCGTCGCCACCGAGAACGAGAACCTTCACCTCAGACTCCTGAACGAGCAGTAGCTCCGCTGCGTCAAGCTACTACAGGCCTCCAGGCTGACCCCCGGAACTGATCGCCGCGGCCACGGCCGTCAGCAGCAGCACCAGGACGAGGCCACCGATCAGCAGCAGGCGGCTGCTGCCGCTGCTTTCGCCTTGCTCGATCAGCACCATCCGGGGTTCCTTGGCAAAGGCGTTCAGCCTGCCGCCGTCTTCTTCGGTGACCTGCATGGCATCGAGCCTCGTGGGATGGGCCAAACGCTATGGAGCATGCCCGCAGCGGGCTCCGCATCCGGAACGGATCGTCACAGTCGTGCGGAGGGAGCCTCGCCCACCCGGCCCCGGGTCGGGGAGCTCGGGTTAGCCTCCGCGCGTAGCGGCAGTCGACCGGCCAGGAAGGCGGTGCGGCCGGCCTCGGTGGCCAGCGCCATCGCCCGGGCCATGGCGGCGGGGTCGCCGGCCAGGGCGATGGCGCTGTTGATCAGCAGGGCATCGGCCCCCATCTCCATGGCCTGGGCGGCCTCGCTGGGGACGCCGATGCCGGCATCCACCACCACGGGCACGCGGGCGTTCTCAATGATCAGGGCGATGTTGGCGGCGTTGCGGATTCCCTGGCCCGAGCCGATCGGCGAACCCAGCGGCATCACCGTGGCGCAGCCGGCCTCTTCCAGGTGCCTGGCCAGCAGGGGATCGGCGTTGATGTAGGGCAGAACGGTGAAGCCCTCCTTGACCAACTGCTCCGCCGCCTGGAGGGTGCCGATCGGATCGGGCAGCAGGTGGCGCGCATCGGGGATCACCTCCAGCTTCACGAAGCTGTTGTCCTCCTGGCCGGCCAGCTTCGCCAGTTCCCGCCCCAGCCGTGCCACACGGATCGCCTCCTCCGCGGTGGCACAGCCGGCGGTGTTGGGCAGCATCCAGACGCGCGACCAGTCGATCGCCTCCATCAGTCCCTCGTGGCCGCTGGCCTGGCTCTGTACCCGGCGCACGGCCACGGTGACGATGGCGCAGCCGCTGGCGCTCAGGCTGGCCCGCATCGCCGCCAGGGAGGGGTATTTGCCGGTGCCGGTCATCAGGCGACTGGAAAAGCGACGGCCGCCGATGAGCAGCAGGTCGTCGCCGGCAGCGCTGGGGGCTGCGGCTGCTGGGGTCTGGGGCACGGACGGGGTGCGCGAACGGTCCTCTCCCCCCTAGTCTGCGCCCCGGACCTGCGATCGCCGTCATGCCGCTGTCGATGCTTCTCGCCGCCAGCCCTCTGCCGAGCGATGCCTTCCAGCCCTTCACCCCCCCGGCGCGGCCTGACTCCGCCACGGTGGACCTCGGCACCGGCACGGTGGAGACCTTCGATCCGACGCTGCGGGCCGAGCGGATCGCCAGTCTGGTGCCCCGCTTCTGGCGCGGCAACTATCGCTCCTTTGACGGCGCTGCTCCCCTGCCGGTGGAACTGCGCATCGAGTCGGCCACCCCGATGGGCCAGATGGTGGATCTCCGCGGTTCCGTCTCCCTCGGCGGCGTCCTCAGCCCGGTTCAGGGCAACATCAATGCCAAGTCGGATCAGCTCGATCTGCTGCTGCTGGGTGACGCCCTCGGAGGCGGCCTGGAGGCCGGAGGGGAATTCCAGGGCCTGCAGGGCCTGTCGCTGAGCGGCTGGCATGCCCCCAGGCTCACGAGCCTTGGCGGGCGGCTGCAGTTGGTTCCAAGCCGTGAGGCGACTCCAGGCGTGCGGCAGGGAGTGGGAGTCCCGATCCGCGGTCTCTGGTGAAATCTCTGGTGATGCCGCGGTGGCGATGTCTCTTGGCGGAGGCGTACCTTCAGGCCGCCTTGCCGCTGTCGATGCCGCTGCGGCGATCGAGCGATTGGAGCCGCTTGCGGGCGGTCTTGTTTCCAGCGTCGAGGGCCAGCACCTGTTCGTAACTGGCCCGTGCCTCCTCGGGCTTCTGCTGCTTCTCCAGCGCGAAGGCCAGATTGTTGAGGGCCACGGGATAGTCGGCCTTGGCGCGCAGGGCGGCCCGGTAGTGGCGGACGGCCGACGGGTACTTGGATTGGGCCGCGAGGGCAAAGCCGAGGGCGTTCTCGATCAACGCCCGGGCTTCGTCGGGAGCTTGCTCGGCCTCGGCCTGCTTGAGAGCCTGCTTGAGGTTGTCAGCCGCCTGGCCGTAGAGCCGCTTGCGTAACTGCACCGAGGCAAGTTCGTAGAGGTTGGCGGCGTCCCGCGGGATGTTCTTGTCGGTGGATCCCTCGCCCAGACGGATCAGGGCAAGTTCGTCCCGGCGGACGCGCAGAATCTGTCGGGCCACCAACACGGCGGCTCCGCCCAGCAGGACAATCAGCCCGATCAGGTACGCCTGGGGCAGCAGATCGATCATCGGGCCAGGCTGGAGGGGAGTGTCAGTTGCCGGCGGCGGTGACCACCGCGGTGAAGCTGACTGGATCGGCTACGGCGAGCTGGGCCAGCATCTTGCGATTCAGGCGCACGTCGGCCTTCTTCAGTCCGCCGATCAGGCGGCTGTAGCTCACGCCATTGATGCGGGCGGCCGCATTGATGCGGGTGATCCAGAGACGACGGAAGTCGCGCTTGCGGCGGCGACGATCGCGATAGGCGTTGCAAAGGGCCTTCATCACCCGCTGGTTGGCGGTGCGGAAGAGGCTGCCGCTGCTGCCGCGGAAGCCTCGGGCCAGGCGCAGGATCTTGTTGCGGCGTTTGCGGGCGACGTTGCCCCTCTTGACGCGGGCCATGGATGGAACTCAGGTGAACTCGGTGGATGGGGAGCCTGGAGGTCAGGCGTAGGGGAGCATCAGCGACACGTTGTCGTGATCGCGCTCGTCGACGACAGCCATCGTGCCCAGGTAGCGCTTGCGTTTGGGGCTCTTGTGATCGAGCAGGTGGTTGTGGAAGGCGCGCCGGCGCATGAATTTGCCGCTGCCGGTCACCTTGAACCGCTTGGCGGCCGCTTTGCGGGTCTTGAGCTTCGGCATCTCGCTACAGCGCAGGCACAAACAAGCAGAGTACGACGCGGGGGAACCCATCTCCAAGCCCCCCTGTGCCAGCCCCCGGGCGATGGCTATCCGCAACGCTCCCTCTCCCCAGTCTTCCCCGTCGTTCCGCCCATGTCCCTGAGCCTGCCTGCCCGCCGCACCGCTCCCCGCCGCACCGCCGCCCGCACCCAGCCGGCTGGCCGGGTCCTGTTGCGCCCTCTGGCGGCCGTGCTGGTGGGTGGCCTGCTGCTGATGGCCGGCGGCTGCCGCGCGTCGTCGCTGCCGGACGTCCCCTTGTCATCGGCGGGCGCTGCGGCCCCGGAACCCTCGCCGCTGCCGCTCCCCGCCGCGGCGGAGCCCCTGCATTGGCCCGCACCGACCGCCGCGGCGATGGATTCCGCCGCCCCGGTGCTGTGGGTGGCCCTGGCGGCCCAGCTCGGGCCGGCCCCTGGCGCGGACGCCGCTGCGGCCTCCCCCCTGTCGCTGGCGGCGGCCAGCGGCGCCCTCACCCTGATCGACGCCCGGGGGCAGCGCTTTATGGCGCCCAACCTCGTGCTGCACTGGCGCCGGGAGCCCCTGGCGGAGCCGTTCCAGCTGCGGCGCCACGTGCTTGGCCCCTACGCCAGCTTCGAGAGCGCTGAACAGGCCGCGCTGCAGTGGCGGGCCCAGGGGGCGGCGGCCGTGATCGCCAAGCCGAAGGACTGGGAGGTGTGGGCCCCTACCTCGGCGCCGGAGCCGCAGGGGGAGCTCCCCCGGCTGGAGGAGCGCCGCGAGACCCAGGGGCTGGTCTTGGAGCTGCGCCGGGCCGCCGGCACGGTGACCCTGCAGGGGCCGATCGCGATTCAGGCCCCCGGCGGCCTGCTCTGGAAGGCGGGCACCTACGCCGGCCCGTTCCTGCTGCAAGCGGATGCCTACGGACGCTGGAGCCTGGTGGAGCAGGTGCCCCTTGAGCGCTACCTCGAGGGCGTCGTCCCCCATGAGATCGGCGCGGGGTCGCCGCCGGCGGCCCTGGAGGCCCAGGCCGTGCTGGCGCGCACCTGGGCGGTGCGCAACCGGCATCGCTTTGCGGTGGATGGCTACCACCTCTGCGCCGATACCCAGTGCCAGGTCTACAGCGATCCCCGCCAGGCCGGTGCGCCGGTGCGCCGGGCGATTGCGGTCAGCCGCCATCAGGTTCTGGCCACGGGGGGGCAACCGATCCATGCCGTCTATCACGCCAGCAACGGCGGTGTGGCGGCGGGTTTCGAGGAGGTCTGGAGCGGGGACCCCCTCCCCTATCTGCGCCCCTTCCTCGATGGTCCGGCGCCCTTCGCGGCGCGCTTCCCGTTGCCCCTGGCCGCCTCCGCTCTGCCAGCGCTGCTGCAGGGGGGCGGCCTGGCTTGGGGGGGCGATCATCCCGTCTTCCGCTGGCAGCGACAGCTCAGTGCCGCCCAGCTGGTGGCGGCCCTCGGGGCCGGGGCGGATCGAGTCGGCACCCCTCGCCGGCTGGTGGTGCTGGAGCGCGGCCCGAGCGGCCGGGTACTCGCCCTGGCGATCGAGGGCAGTGCCGGCACCCGGGTGCTGCGGCTCGATGCGATTCGCCGCACCCTGCGCCAGCTGCCCAGCACCCTGTTCACGGTCACCCCCAGCGGAGCGGACCGCTGGCTGGTGGAGGGCGGTGGCTTCGGTCACGGGGCCGGGCTCTCCCAGGCCGGGGCCATCGATCTGGCCCGGCGCGGCTGGAGCAGCCGCCAGATCCTGGAGCACTATTACCCCGGCACCGCCCTGACCCCCCTCGGCAGTCTTGGGGGCGCCCCTTAGAGTTCCTTCACTTCCGGGGATGCCATGACCGCCGGCGGCAGTGTCAACGATCGCCGCCGCAGCAAGGCTGCCGTGTTCCTTTTCTGCTGCGCCGCCGCCGGGATCGGCCCCCACTGGCTGGGCCCTGGGCGCAGCCTGATTCCGGCCGCCACCCTGGCGCTGCTTCTGGGTGGTTACAGCCTGCGCGCGGTGGTCCTGGCGCTCACCCGGGGGCCGGAAACCGCTGGGGTCTCAGGCCCTGAAGATGGTGCCGACGTCGTCGCTACAGACGCGATCGCGCCCCCGGCCGATGCAGGTGCCCCGTCGGCGGTGGATGTGGTGGTGGCGGCCCGTGACGAGCAGGCCGTGATCGGACGATTGGTCGAGCGCATCGCCGGCCTGGACTACCCCCAAGAGCGGCTGTTGCTTTGGGTGATCGACGACGGCAGTGAGGACCGCACGCCCGAGGTGCTCGCCGACCTGCAGACCCGCCATCCCCAGCTGCGGGTCTTGCGCCGGTCCCGTGATGCGGGTGGCGGCAAGTCGGGCGCCCTCAACCTGGTGCTGCAGCAGCTCGAGGGCCGTTGGATGTTCGTGCTCGACGCCGATGCCGACCTTCAGGTGGACGTGCTCGAGCGGCTGCTTCCCTGGGCGGAGGCAGGCGGATGGTCGGCGGTGCAGCTGCGCAAGGCCGTGGCCAACGCTGAGGTGAATCTGCTCACCCGAGCCCAGGCGATGGAGATGGCCTTTGACGCTCTGATCCAGGAAGGCCGCCTGGCCACGGGTGGGGTGACCGAGCTGCGGGGCAACGGTCAGCTCCTGCGCCGCGAGGCGGTGCTCGCCTGCGGCGGTTTCAATGAGGCCACGGTCACCGATGACCTCGACCTCAGCTTCCGGCTGCTGCTCGGGCAGGAGCCGATCGGCGTGCTCTGGGATCCGCCGGTGAAGGAGGAGGCAGTGCTGACCTTGCCCGCCCTCTGGCGCCAGCGCCAGCGCTGGGCCGAGGGCGGCCTTCAGCGCTTCCTCGACTACGCCCCCGGACTGCTGTCGGATCGACTCAGTGCCCGGCGCCGCGTCGATCTGATCGCCTTCTTCCTGCTTCAGTACGTGATGCCGGTCCTGACCGCCGCCGACCTGCTCGGGGTGCTGCTCACCCGCACGCCCCCCACGATGTGGCCCTTTTCGATCGTGGCCCTTGGCCTTTCGGGCCTGACGATCGTCCAGGGCTGCCGACGCCCGAGCGAGGGCCCGCCTCTCCCGGCCATGACGCCGCTGACCGTGGCCCTCGGCATCGTCTATCTGATGCATTGGTTCGTGGTGATCCCCTGGGTCACCCTGCGCATGGCCCTGCTGCCGAAGCGGCTGGTCTGGGCCAAGACGCAGCACCTCGGCGCGGAGGAGGAGGCGCCGCCCCCCCTGGGGCTGGAGGTCGATCCTGATGCCGAACTGGCCGCGGAGGGGGGGCAGGCCTGAGGCGTCGTAGGGCTCAAGCGATCGGCGGAGGGGGCCTGCTCAGGCGGCGGCGCTGCCTGGGTCCGACGGCTCTTCCAGTTCCACCACTTCGCCGTTGAAGAAGTCGGCCAGGCGTCGAGCCTTCTCGTCGAGGCCGGAGCGCAGCGGCGGCAGCTCGGGTTGGGGGGATGGTGCCGCCGGGGCGGGGGAGGCCCCGTTCTGGACAGGCGCTGCGCAGGCCGCTGCTGCGGTCGCTGGCGCGGGCTGGGCGCTGGTCGGAGACGGTGGAGCGCTGGTTGGCGAGGGGACGGCGTCTGCTGCCGCTGCTGTCGCCGGCGGGGCGATGGCCGGGGGCGCTGCCGACGATGGCGGGGCGGTGCGGTGCGGCGGACCCGAGCGGGTTGTGGCGGGTTGGTGTTCGCCGCCGCCTTCGAGCATCAGCCGACGCGGGCTGCCGAGGGTGCGGGTGATCGCCTGCTCCAGCAGGGCTGCCCGGCTCTGCACCATGGCCATCCAGGTCCCGGAGACGCGCACCACGGCCCGGCTGGCATCGAGGCGCACCAGCTGGGCCTGCTGGGACAGCAGCATGCGGGTGGACGGCAGTTCGAGCCCGGCCAGGATCTGCTGCCACAACTCAGGCAGGTTGGTGGTCTCCGCTGGGGCGGGTGGAACGTTGGCGGTCTCCGTGACCGGAGGCACGGCGACGGGGTTCGCCGGGCTTGCCGCCGCGACGGGGTGGGCGGCAACGGGGTTGGCCGTGATGGGAGCTGCCGGCGCAGGGACTGCATGCGGGGCTGGCCGCTGGCCGCTGGCTGCTGGAGCGGCTGCGGCGGCCTGGGGTTCGGCCAGCAGGCCCAGCAGCAGCACCTCGAGCCAGAGCCGCGGCTGCACGCTCTGGCGCAGCTGTTGTTCGCTGCCTTTGAGCTGGGCCTGCCAGAGCAGCAGCCGGGCCTTGCCAATGCGGCGGGCCAGCTCGGGCAAGCGCGGCCGCAGCTGGGGGGAGACGCCGGTGAGCTCCAACCGGTCCGGGGCCACGCCGGCCAGCAGCAGATCGCGTAGCAGGCCTGCCAGGCCCTGCAGTACGGCGCCAGGTTCGCGGCCGCGCTCGAGCAGTTGGCGACAGGCCTCCACCACGGCTAGCGGGTCGGCGGCGGCCATCGCCTCGGCCAGCAGCAGCAGTTCCTCCTCGGGCACGGCGCCGAGCAGTTCCCACACGGCGATGACCTCGATCGGTGCCGGCAGCAGGCTCAGCTGGTCGAGCAGGCTCTCGGCGTCCCGCAGGCCCCCCTGGGCCCGCTGGGCCACCACCCTGAGGGCCTCGGGCGTGATGCCGATCGCCTCCTGTTCGGCGATCCAGCGCAGGTGACCCTCCAGGGCCTCCAGGGGGATGCGCCGGAAGTCGAAGCGCTGGCAGCGCGACAGGATCGTCGGCAGCACCCGCTGGGGATCGGTGGTGGCCAGGATGAACACCACCCGGGGGGGCGGCTCCTCCAGGGTCTTGAGCAGGGCGTTGAAGGCCGCCGTTGAGAGCATGTGACACTCGTCGATCACGTAGACCTTCCAGCGCGCCTGCACCGGCGCGAAGCGGGAGCGCTCAATAAGTTCGCGGATGTTGTCAACGCCGGTGTTGGAGGCGGCGTCGATCTCGATCACGTCGAGGGCGTTGCCGGCGGCAATGGTGGTGCAGAGCTCACAGCGGCCGCAGGGCTGGGGCGTGGGGCCCTCGCCGGCGATGCAGTTCAGCGACCGGGCCAGGATGCGGGCGCTGGAGGTCTTGCCGGTGCCGCGCGGGCCGCTGAAGAGATAGGCCGGCGCGATTCTCCCGGTGCGCAGCGCCTGGCCCAGGGTGGTGGCGATCGCCTCCTGCCCCACCAGCTGGTCGAAGCGCTGGGGACGGTATTTGTGATGGAGGGGCTGGTAGGCCTGGGCCATGGGCTCGCCCCGAGGGGTCTCAAGGTTACCGGCCGTCCCCAGGCTCCAGCAGGCGCTCCAGCTTCGCTTCCATCTCTTCCACGGCACTGAGCTGGTCGGCCAGGGTCTGGGCGGCGGCCCGCAGGCGGCGGAACTGGTCGCTGCCGTCCGCCGCTTCGCCGCCCCAGCGCAGTTCTGCCCGGGCCAGCTCCTCTTCCAGTCGCTGCTGCAGCTTGAGGCGCAGCCCGTCGAGCTGTTCCAGGCTGCGCAGGGCCAGCTCCCGGCCCTTCTCCAGATGGTCGCCCTCCAGCTTGAGTCCCTGACGCAGCACCACCCGCGTCCCGGTGAGCAGCGCCGCTGGCACGAACTGGCCCAGGGCCAGGGCTCCGAGGCTGCCGGTGTGCAGCCAGCCTTCCACCTGGCTGCTGCGGTGGCGCCCGGTCTTGCACCAGTGGGCGAAGTGTTCGCAGTTGTTGAACAGCAGGTTGTAGCGCTGCTCCCCTAGACGGCCCATGGCCCGGCGCAGCACGACCCCCGCCGGCGAACAGTCGCCCTCGGGGTAGTCCACCGCGGTGATCAGCTGGCCGCGGCTGAACTCCTCCCGTTGGCTGCGCAGGATCTCGCGGCCCTCCAGGTAGTGGGCCACGCTGCCGTCCCCCAGGTCGATGCCGTGGTGCATGAACAGCCCGTGCCGGCGGGGAGCCTGCAGATGGTCGGCGGCGGTCAAGGCGTGCGGGGAGAGAAGAACGCCCGTTCAGCTTCGCGCCGGTGTGCCGCGCAGCCCCACGGCCTTGAGGTGGGGATTGCCCGCCCGGGAATCAGGCGGTGGCGGCCTCGTCCCGGTCGCTGGGGCTGGCGATCGGCACCACGGTGCCCTTGCTGCGCTGCTCCACCAGGTCGCGGGTGATCGTGAAGGTCTTGATGTCGCGCCGGGAGGGCAGGTCGTACATCACATCGAGCATCAACTCCTCGACGATGCCGCGCAGGGCGCGGGCGCCGGTCTTGCGGCGATGGGCCTCGATGGCGATCGCCTCGACGGCGCCCGGTTCGAAGTCGAGGCGCACGTCGTCCATGCTGAGCAGGGTCTGGAACTGCTTCACCAGGGCATCGCGGGGCTCGGTGAGGATCGCTTCAAGGGCTCCGGCGTCGAGCGGCTCGAGCACGGCGCTCACCGGCAGGCGGCCGATGAATTCTGGAATCAGCCCATAGCGCACCAGATCGTCGGGCTCCAGGTGGCGCAGGGCTTCGGCGGCATGGCGATCCTTGCCACCGCGGGGGCGGGTCTGGCCGTCCGAGGGCAGGAATCCGATGGCGTTGCGGCCCATGCGTTTCTGTACCACGTCTTCGAGGCCTACGAAGGCCCCGCCGCAGATGAACAGGATCTGGCTGGTGTCGATCTGGATGCAGTCCTGGTAGGGGTGCTTGCGCCCCCCCTGGGGCGGCACGTTGGCGACGGTGCCCTCAAGCATCTTCAGGAGAGCCTGCTGCACGCCCTCCCCCGAGACGTCGCGTGTGATCGAGGGGTTCTCGCTCTTGCGGGCGATCTTGTCGATCTCGTCGATGTAGATGATGCCGCGCTGGGCCTGCTCCACATCGAGATCCGCCTTCTGCAGCAGTCGCAGCAGGATGTTCTCCACGTCCTCACCCACATAGCCCGCTTCGGTGAGGGTGGTCGCATCCGCCACCGCGAAGGGCACGTCGAGCATCTCGGCCAGCGACTGGGCCAGGAGGGTTTTGCCGCAGCCGGTGGGACCGATCAGAAGAATATTCGACTTGTGAAGTCGGGTAGCGGTGTGGTCTGTCTCTCCCTTGCCGTCCCCCTGCCAGGCAAGCCGCTTGTAGTGGTTGTAGACCGCCACCGAGAGCACTTTCTTGGCTTCCTCCTGCCCGACCACCTGCTGGTCGAGGAAGTCCTTGATCTCCTGGGGTTTGGGAATCGTGGCCAGGGTGGGGGCAGGCTTGGCGGTTTTCTTGCTCTGAGTCTTGCGACTGGTTTCCGGCGCTGGCCGCCCGGCGTGACCATGGCCGTGGCCCTCGACGAGTTCCTCGTCGAGGATCTCGTTGCAGAGGTCGATGCACTCGTCGCAGATGTAGACGCCCGGGCCGGCTATCAGTTTGCGGACCTGCTCCTGCGACTTACCGCAGAAAGAGCACTTCAGATGGGCGTCGAACTTGGCCATCGGCGACGGGAAGGGCGGCGAGGGGCGTCCGGGGAAGATCGGACGGGGAGCGACCGGACAGGGATGGCAGTCCCAGCTTCAAGGATCAACCTGAAAGCCGTTGCCGTTGCCTTCCTTAAGAATCAAACCGGGTCGGGATCAATCCGGGGAGACAGGGTTGGGAGGGCACGGTGGCTGTCATGAACTCAGCCGGCGGCGGGAATGCCGGCCTCGTCGACCACCTTGTCGATCAGGCCGTATTCAACCGCTTCCGCCGGGGAAAGGAAGTAGTCGCGGTCGGTATCTTCGGCGATCTTCTCCAGGGGCTGACCGGTGTGGTCGGCCATCAGGCCGTTGAGGGTGTCCTTGAGGAAGAGGATCTCGCGCGCCTGGATCTCGATGTCGACTGCCTGGCCCTGGGCACCTCCGAGGGGCTGGTGAATCATGATCCTGGCGTTGGGCAGGGCCAGCCGCTTGCCCTTGGTGCCCCCGGAGAGCAGGAAGGCCCCCATGCTGGCAGCGAGGCCATAGCAGATGGTCACCACGTCCGGGGCCACCTGCTGCATGGTGTCGTAGATCGCCAGCCCCGAGGTGACCGAGCCGCCCGGCGAGTTGATGTAGATCTGAATGTCCTTTTCGGGATCTTCGGCCTCGAGGAAGAGCAGCTGCGCCACCAAGGCGTCGGCCACCTGGTCGTCGATGCCGGTGCCGAGAAAGATGATGCGCTCGCGCAGCAGGCGCGAGTAGATATCGAAGGCCCGCTCGCCCCGGCCCGATTGTTCGACCACCGTGGGCAGGATGCCGGGGGCGGCCTGAGGGACTGGCGGCGTCTGCCCGACCCAGGGGCGGGGGCCGCTCCAGTGGCTGTGCACCGGATGGCGGCGGATCCCGCCGGGGACGGGGAGCGCGTTGGTGGAGGCGTCGATCACGCTGGCCCTCGCTGGCCTAATTGGATGGGGGCCAATCTATGGGCTGTGGTGCCGGCTCAGTCGGTGGCTTTTGCGGCCTTCTTCGCCTTCGGCTGGGCTGGGGCTTCAGCCGATTCGCTTTCCGCTGCATTTGGCGGGGCCGGGGCCTTGTCGGTCACGGTGGCGTTGGCCTCCAGCCACTCCAGCAGCCGCTCGCGCAGCAGGTCATCGGCGATGGCCTGACGCAGGCGCTCGGGGTCGATGTTGGCGGTGTCGCTCAGGCCGCGGCGCACCTCCTGGATCTTGGCGGCGAGGTCGGCCTCGGCCACCTCGATCGCTTCGGCGGCGGCGAGGGCCTTGAGGGCCAGGCTGCGGCGCAGGCGCTGCTCCGCCTCGGGACGGGAGGTGTCCATCAGGCTGCGTACTAGCTCGGGGGTGAACAGTTTCTTGATGTCCATGCCCTGCTGGGCGATTTGGCCGGCGGTCTGCTCGATCAGGTTGCGCACCTCCTCCTGGACGAGGGTTTCAGGCAGCTCCACCTCCAGCTGCTCGACCAGGGCCTCAACAAGGGCATCATGGCGGTTGGCGCGGTGACGTTTTTCGGCGTCCTCCCGCAGGCGACCTTCAAGCTCGGCGCGCAGCTCGGCCAGGGTCTGCTTGTCGCTGGCCTGCTGGGCGAAGGCGTCGTCGAGGGGGGGGAGTTCGCGCGTCTTGAGGTCGATCAGGGTGATCGTGAACTCGGCCTGGCGGCCGGCGGCTTCCTCCTGCGGGTACGACTCGGGGAAGGTGCAGCTGACCGCGGCGGTCTCCCCGGGCTTCATGCCGATGATGCCTTCTACGAAGCCGGGGATCATGCGGCCTTCCTCGAGCTCCACCTCCATGCCGTCGCTGCTGCCGCCACCGATGGCCTCACCGCTGTCGGCATAGGTGCCGCTGAAGCTCACCTGGGCCACGTCGCCACTGGCGGCGGCCCGGTCCTCGACCGGCACCAGTGCCGCCATCTGGCGCCGCGACTGGTCGAGCAATTCATCCACCCGGGCCGGGTCATAGGCGACCGGCTCCGCCTCGGCCTTCAGTCCCTTGGTGCTCCTGAGCGTGGGCGTGGGTTCCACGTCCAGCTCCAGGGTGAAGGTGAGCTCACTGCCGGGCTGGAAGCGCTCCAGCACCGCCTCGAAGCCCTCGGTGAGATCGGGCCGGCCGATGGCCTCGATCTTTTCCTGGCCCAGGGCCTCGCGGAAGACGCCGTCGACCAGCTCCTCCAGGGCGGTGGCGCGGATGCGCAGCGGGCCGATCTGCTGCAACAGCACCGGCCGGGGCACCTTGCCCTTGCGGAAGCCGGGCAGCTTGACGCTGCGGCTCAGTTTCTCGAAGGCGCTGTCGTAGCTCGCCTGGCAGCGCCCGCCGGGGACCGTCAGTTCGATCGCCAGGCGGCTGGCCGGCCGCGGGCTGGTGCTCACCTTCACGCTGGTGGCGGTCGGACCGGCCTCGCTCTGCGGGGCTGTGGTGCTGGCGGCAGGACTCATGAAACGGGTCGATCGGGCGGGGCAGCCCCCGATTCTAAGAAAGTGACGCCCCCCCCCGTCGCAAGCGCCGCTTCCGCGCGTATTGTCGGGACGACGCGAGCGCTGCAGATATTGCCAATCCAGGTGAAGCCGGCCTCCGGAGCCAGCCTCACCGGCCAGGGTCCCCTAGGAGGCCTTGTCTTTTTGCAGCCAGTCGGCCGGTCGCCATACCTCGCGTTTCGGCACCGGTCCCGACCTTCCCCGCCCCTCTTCTCGCCCTAATCCCCGTCCATTGACCGTCACCGCCGCGACTTCCCCAACCGCTGACGCGCCTTTCTCCACCGCCCCCCGCCGACTGCCCCGCCGCCCGCTGCGGGTGGCGATCCTCGGCGCCACCGGTGCCGTGGGCCAGGAACTGCTGCAGTTGCTTGAGGAGCGGGCCTTCCCCGTAGCCGAACTGATTCCGCTGGCCTCGCCGCGCTCGGCCGGTCAGAGCGTGTCCTGGCAGGGCGAGCCTTTGGCCGTGCGGCCGGTGGAGCCGGGGTGTTTCGACGGACTGGATCTGGTGCTGGCCTCCGCCGGCGGTTCTGTCTCCCAGCAGTGGGGGCCCCTGGCGGCGGCGTCAGGCGCCGTGGTGATCGACAACTCCAGCGCTTTCCGCCTCGATCCCGGAGTGCCCCTTGTGGTGCCCGAGGTGAATCCGGCCGCGGCCTTCGAGCACCGGGGCATCATCGCCAACCCCAACTGCACCACGATCCTGCTCACGCTGGCGCTTGCTCCGCTGGCGGCGCGGCGTCCGCTGCGCCGCGTGGTCGTCAGCACTTATCAGTCGGCCAGCGGGGCCGGGGCCCGGGCCATGGATGAGCTACGCCAGCTCAGTCGCACCGTGCTGGAGGGCGGTACGCCGGAAAGCCAGGTGCTGCCTCATTCCCTCGCCTTCAATCTCTTTTTGCACAACTCGCCCCTGCAGGCCAGCGGCTACTGCGAAGAGGAGCTGAAGATGCTCAACGAGACCCGCAAGATCATGGACCTGCCCGATCTGCGTCTGTCGGCCACCTGCGTGCGGGTGCCGGTGCTGCGGGCCCATTCCGAGGCGGTCAATATCGAGTTCGAAGAACCCTTCCCCGTGGAGGAGGCGCGCGCCCTGCTGGCGGTGGCCCCCGGCGTGGAGCTGATCGAGGACCACCAGGCCAACCGCTTCCCGATGCCCACCGATGTCACGGGACGCGATCCGGTGGCGGTCGGCCGCATCCGCCAGGACCTGAGCGAACCCAACGCCCTCGAGCTCTGGCTGTGCGGTGATCAGATTCGCAAGGGCGCGGCCCTCAACGCCGTCCAGATCGCTGAACTGCTGATCGAGCCCGCGCCGACGGCTGCTGGAGGTGTCGCTTGAGCGGATCGTTGCTGCCGGTTCCTTTCGGTCGCGTCGTCACCGCCATGGTGACCCCCTTCCGCCCTGACGGGGAGGTGGACCTGGAGCTGGCGGCACGGCTGGCCGATCACCTTGTGCGTCATGGCTCCGATGGCCTGGTGCTCTGCGGCACCACCGGCGAATCTCCTACCCTCAGCTGGGAGGAGCAGCATCGCCTCTTCGACGCGGTCAAGGAGGCGGTGGTAGGCCGGGCCCAGCTGCTGGCCGGAAGTGGCAGCAACTGCACCGCCGAGGCGGTCGAGGCCACCCGCGAGGCCGCCAGGCTCGGGGCTGATGGCGCCCTGGTGGTGGTGCCTTACTACAACAAGCCTCCCCAGGACGGCCTCGAGGCCCATTTCCGGGCGGTGGCGGACGCGGCTCCCGAGCTGCCGCTGATGCTCTATAACATTCCCGGCCGCACCGGCTGCAGCCTGACGGCGGACACCGTCGCCCGCTTGCTCGACCGCCCCAATGTGGTCAGCTTCAAGGCCGCCAGCGGTACCACCGAGGAGGTCAGTCAGCTGCGGCTTCTCTGCGGGGACCGCCTGGCGATCTACTGCGGCGACGACGCCCTCACCCTGCCCATGCTGGCCGTCGGGGCCGTTGGTGTGGTGAGCGTGGCCAGCCACCTGGCCGGGCCAGAGATCCAGGCGATGGTTCAGGCCTTCCTGGGCGGCGACATGACCGGGGCCCTGGCGCTGCATGAGCGCTTGCTGCCCCTTGGCAAGGCCCTGTTCTGCACCACCAATCCCATCCCGGTCAAGGCGGCCCTGGAGATCGCCGGCTGGCCCGTGGGTGCCCCCCGACTCCCCCTTCTTCCCGCCGACAGCGACGTGCGACAACGCCTCCATTCCGTCATGGCTGCCCTGCGTCCTACCTGACGCCAAGGCTCGCCTGTGGCACCAGTTTCACAGGAACGGCTTCACAGCAACGGTTTCAAGCGACAGTTTCGACATTTTCCTTCGGTTCAACCTTTACATGACGAGTCACAACGGACATCACAACGGTTCCGGCTCCCCTGCCAACGGCAAGCAATCCGCCCTGCGCGTGATTCCCCTGGGCGGTCTGCATGAGATTGGCAAGAACACCTGTGTCTTTGAATATGGCGACGACCTGATGCTGGTGGATGCCGGTCTGGCCTTCCCCAGCGACGGCATGCACGGCGTCAACGTCGTGATGCCCGATACCAGCTATCTGCGCGAGAACCAGCGGCGCATCCGCGGCATGGTCGTGACCCACGGCCATGAAGATCACATCGGTGGAATCCCCCATCACCTCAAAAACTTCAACATCCCCGTCATCTATGGCCCCCGCCTGGCCATGTCGATGCTCCAGGGGAAGATGGAGGAGGCCGGTGTCACCGACCGCACCAAGATCCAGACCGTGAGCCCCCGCGATGTTGTGCAGGTGGGTCAGTATTTCAAGGTGGAGTTCATCCGCAACACCCACTCGATGGCGGACAGCTTTTCGCTGGCCATCACCACGCCGGTGGGGGTGGTCGTGTTCACGGGGGACTTCAAGTTCGACCATACTCCGGTAGATGGCGAGTACTTCGACATCCAGCGGATGGCCCACTACGGCGAGCAGGGGGTGCTCTGCCTGTTCAGTGATTCCACCAACGCCGAGCTGCCGGGCTTCGCGCCGCCGGAGCGTTCGGTGTTCCCCAACCTCGACCGCCATATCTCCCAGGCGGAGGGGCGCGTCATCATCACGACTTTCGCCAGTTCGGTGCACCGGGTGGCGATGATCCTGGAGCTGGCCATGAAGAACGGCCGCAAGGTGGGCCTGCTGGGCCGCTCCATGCTCAACGTGATCGCCAAGGCACGCGAGCTCGGCTATATGCGTTGCCCCGACGATCTGTTCGTGCCGATCAAGCAGATCCGCGATCTTCCCGATCGCGAGACCCTGCTGCTGATGACGGGCAGTCAGGGCGAGCCGCTGGCCGCCCTCAGCCGCATCTCCCGCGGTGAACATCCGCAGGTTCAGGTCAAAAACTCCGACACCATCATCTTTTCGGCTAGCCCGATCCCCGGCAACACCATCTCCGTGGTGAACACCATCGACCGGCTGATGATGATGGGCGCCAAGGTGGTCTACGGCAAGGGCGAGGGCATTCACGTCTCCGGCCACGGTTGCCAGGAAGACGAGAAGCTGATGCTGGCCCTCACCCGGCCCAAGTTCTTCGTGCCGGTGCATGGCGAGCACCGCATGCTTGTAGCCCACGCCAAGACGGCCCAATCCATGGGCGTTCCTGCCGACCACACGCTGATCATCGACAACGGTGATGTGGTGGAGCTGACGCCGGATTCGATTCGCAAGGGCGATCCCGTCAAGGCGGGCATCGAACTGCTCGACGCCTCCCGCAACGGCATCGTCGATGCCCGGGTGCTCAAGGAGCGCCAGCAGCTCGCCGAGGACGGCGTGATCACCCTGCTGGCGGTGATCACCACCGATGGCGTGATGGCGGCGCCGCCGCGGGTCAACCTGCGCGGCGTCGTTACCACCGCCGATCCCCGCAAGCTCTCCCTCTGGGCGGAGCGCGAGATCGGCTGGGTGCTTGAGAACCGCTGGAATCAGTTGGCCCGCCACACCGGTGGCAAGGCCCCTGACGTCGATTGGGTCGGCGTGCAGCGCGAGGTGGAGGTGGGTCTGCAGCGCCGCCTGCGCCGCGAGCTGCAGGTTGATCCACTGATCATTTGCCTGGTGCAGCCAGCGCCCGCCGGCACCCCGGCCTATAAGGGCCGGGCCGACGCCGAGCCGGACACCCGCCCGGCCCCGCGCGGTCGCCGCGAAGGCGCTGTTCGTCTCGTCCGCACTGTCGACCAGGCCGCACCCCAGCGTCAGCTGGTGGGCGCGGTGGCCGCGTCCGCGGCGATTGCCCCTGCTGCTGCGGTCCTCAGCAAGGCCCCCGTTGATGAACCGGAACCCGCCGGTCGTACCCGTCGCCGCCGCTCAGCCGCTGCGGCAGGCTGAGGCCCTGCCGGCCGCGCTTCCCTCCGGAGAGCGGCTGCTTCAGCGGATCAGCACGCGCAGCAGGCCCTGGAGCAGATCGGGATCCTCCTCCTCCATCGCCGCCCCCTGGGGCGGTGAAGCCGGGAGGAGGTCGTCCTTGATCGTCAGTTCCAGGTCTTCAGCCAGGCGGGGATCGGCCTGATGCACCTCGATCAGTTCTGGTTCCTCGATCACCTCCGGGATCAGGGAGTCGATCGGCGCGTTGGTCTCTTGTGCCGCTGTCAGGGGCTGAGCCTCAGGCCCTGGCGCCGCCGCCGTGATCGGCTGGGCCGGGGATGCCGCCTCCAGCGGAGGGTCGGGTACGGCTCTCGACTCCAGCCAGGGCATCACCGGCAGACTTGGGACGGCGAGCGTCCTCGGCGTGCCAGCGCTGAGATCCGGAGCGGGCGGCACCTCGATGGCTGTGGGCGGCAGCTCGCGGAGAGCTTCGGGCTCCGCTTCGTCGCGGCTGCTCTCCAGTTCGAGGCTGGGGGCGATCGGTTGCGGCAGATCCTCCGCTGCCAGGTGGGGCCGATCCGGGGGACGGCGGGTTGCAGGCACCGCCAACGGCAGGGGTATGGCGGAGGCCGCCGCTGCCTCGTTCCCGGTGGAGCGCGTCGGCAGGGGGGTGTCGCACTGGCGCAATCCCTGTTCGGCGATCAGGCGCAGCGAGGCTTCAGCCCTGCTGCGCAGCACGGTGCCGTAGAGGTCTTCGGCGGTCGGTCGGTCGCCGAATCCGTAGAGATAGGCGTGGGCCATCAACAGCTGCAACCGCTCGCGCAATCCCTCGGGGGCAGCCTGGGGATCCTGGCGGCTGAGATCGTCCAGGAGCGCCTGCCCCTGGCTGATCACGTCCCCCCAGTGGTCGTCGCAGTAGGCCGACTCGATCGCGCCATAGCGCTCGCTGGGTTGGCGGGGGTCGGCGGGCTCAGGCATGGCCGTCGTGGGGGGGGAACCAGCCACAGTGTGAAGCGATCCCAGTGCAGTTGCCACCTCTCGCCGAGATCGGCCCGCCCCGGTCCCCGCTCCAGTGGCAGACGGGCCTGCCAGGCTTCCAGGGCCTCAGCTCCGATCGGCTGACCGATCTGGCCCTCCAGCCAGTGCCGCAGCAGGCGGCGCTGGCCGACCGGTGACAGTCGCAGCAGGGCCCGCCGGTCCAGGGCGGTCGTCGCCAGGCCCGCAGCGACCGTGCCGATGGGGGCTTCCAGGCTGCGCAGGGCCAGCTGCAGCAGTTCCGGTTCCTGATCGAGTTCTGCCGCCAGCCGTTCGGCCTGGAGGCTGATGCGCTGGCTGGCGCCGGGGTGCAGGGCCTCCAGCACCGGCAGCACCTCGGCGCGGATGCGGTTGCGGCTGAGGTGCAGGTCGTCGTTGCCGGGGTCATGCCACAGCGGCAGCCCCAGCTGCCGGCAGAGCCTCGCCGTATCGGTGCGGCTGAAGCCCAGCAGGGGGCGCACCAGCAGCAGGTCACCGTCGAGGGGACGCAGGGTCCGCAGGCTGGCCAGGCCGCGGCGGTGGCTGCCCCTGGCCAGGTTGAGCAGCACGGTCTCGGCCCTGTCTGTGGCGGTGTGGGCGGTAAGCACATGGCGGCAGCCCCGCCGCCGGGCGGCACGCGCCAGGGCGCCGTAGCGCCAGCGGCGCCCCTCCGCTTCGCGGTTGCCGCCGCCGGACGCCGCGTTCTCCACCACGGCGGCGTGCTCCAGGTCCAGCGGCAGGCCCTGTTCCCTTGCCCAGGCCGCCAGTTGCGCCGCCTGGTGGGCCGCCTCCTGCCGCCAGCCGTGGTCGCCGTGCCAGAGCTGTAGCCGCCAGCCGTGCAGAGGTTGTAGATCCCGCAGTAGCCCGAGCATCGCCATCGAGTCCTGCCCCCCTGACACCGCCAGCAGCAGGCCGGTGCCCCGGGGCAGTAGATCGGGTCGCCGCAGCAGCAGGCGGTGCAGGCGCTGGTGGTCGGCGCTCCAGTCCCGGAGCTCGGATGGGAGAATCGGCTTAGTCATTCCACTCGTCGACGATGTCGCATTTCTCCAGCCTGCCCACCGCCCTGCAGGGCGCCATCGCTGAGCGACGTCTGCTCAAGGTGATCGCTGGCCTGGCTAACTTCGATGCCGCCTCGGTGACGCGCATGGCCCGGGCCTCCCGGGCCGGCGGCGCCGATCTGATCGATGTGGCCTGTGACGCCGAGCTAGTGCGCCAAGTCGCCGCCGCGGCCCCCGGCCTGCCGATCTGCGTGTCGGCGGTGGATCCCGAGCTCTTCCCGGCCGCGATAGCCGCAGGCGCCGCCATGGTTGAGATCGGCAACTTCGACAGCTTCTATCCCCAGGGCCGGGTCTTCGGCGCCGAGGAGGTTCTGGAGCTCACACGCCGAACCCGGGCCCTGCTGCCGGAGGTGGCGCTGAGCGTCACCGTGCCCCACGTTCTGCCCCTCGATCAGCAGGAGCAGCTGGCGCTTGATCTGGTGGCCGCTGGCGCCGATCTGATTCAGACCGAGGGCGGCACCAGTGCCCGGCCCTTCAGTGCCGGGGTGCTCGGGCTGATCGAGAAGGCTGCCCCCACCCTGGCCGCGGCCCACGCCATCAGCCGCGCCCTTGCGGCGGCGGGGCAGTCCCGGCCGGTGCTGTGTGCCTCTGGCCTCTCGGCCGTGACCGTGCCCCTGGCCCTGGCGGCGGGAGCGGCGGGGGTGGGCGTGGGTTCCGCCGTTAACCGCCTCGGCGACGAGTTGGCGATGCTGGCCGTGGTGCGCGGCCTGCGCGAGGCCATCGTCGTCCCGGCGACTATGGCGGTCTGAGGTCTCAGCGGCATGTTGTCCACAGTGGACAACATGCCTAACCTGACATCGAATTGTTGAACACATCGCGATGGAAGCCCTTGTGTGGCTATTGCAATGGCCGATCCGGGCCCTGATCCTGCTGCTGGTGGCTTGGCTGCCCCTCGGCGTCGAAATGGCCAGCTTCCCGATCGCCCTGCTCTCAGCTGTCGTCATCGGCCTGCTCGGCACCCTGCTGATCTGGCCGCTGAAGTTCGTGCTGGCACCGATCTGGGCGATCACCTCCCTCGGCGGCTTGGTCAGCCCGGTGTCGTTCCTGTTCAACTGGCTGATCACGATCATCCTGTTCGGCCTGGCTGCCTGGCTGATCCAGGGCTTCCGCCTCAAGAACGGCCTCACGAGCGCCGTTCTTGGTGCCCTCGTCTACAGCGTGCTGAGCGCCATGGTGCTGAGGCTGCTGGGTCTTGAAGTCCCCCTGACCAAGGCGATGGCCCTGATGACTGGCCACGTGGTCTGATTCCGCAGGCCTCCGCCCTCGGCCGGACGGCATTCTCCCCATCCCCGCACACCAGGCATGGGGCCCACAATGGGTTCCATGCCTTTTCAGTTGAACGCCCCCTACGAGCCCAAGGGAGACCAGCCCACGGCCATCGAGGCGCTGGTGCGGGGGGTTGATGGCGGCGAGCGCTTTCAAACCCTCCTCGGTGCCACCGGCACCGGCAAGACCTTTTCGATCGCCAATGTGATCGCCCGCACCGGGCGTCCGACCCTGGTGCTCGCCCACAACAAGACTCTGGCAGCCCAGCTCTGCAACGAGTTGCGCGAGTTCTTCCCGCAAAACGCCGTCGAGTACTTCATCTCCTATTACGACTACTACCAGCCCGAGGCGTACGTGCCCGTCTCGGACACCTACATCGCCAAGACCGCGTCGATCAACGAGGAGATCGATATGTTGCGCCACTCGGCGACGCGCTCGCTGTTCGAGCGGCGCGATGTGATCGTGGTGGCCTCGATCAGCTGCATCTACGGCCTGGGCATCCCCTCGGAGTACCTGAAGGCCGCCGTCAAGTTCCAGGTTGGGGAGAGCCTCGATCTGCGTGGCTCGCTGCGGGAGCTGGTCAACAACCAGTACTCCCGCAACGATATCGAGATCGCCCGCGGCCGCTTCCGCGTGCGCGGCGACGTGCTCGAAATCGGCCCGGCTTATGAGGATCGGCTGGTGCGCATCGAACTCTTCGGTGATGAGGTGGAGGCGATCCGCTACGTGGAGCCCACCACCGGCGAGATCCTGCAGAGCCTGGAGAGCATCAACATCTACCCGGCCAAGCACTTCGTGACGCCGAAGGATCGCCTGGCTGCGGCCATTCAGGAGATCCGCCACGAGCTCAGGCAGCGCCTCGATGAGCTCAACGGTCAGGGGCGGTTGCTGGAGGCCCAGCGCCTGGAGCAGCGCACCACCTACGACCTGGAGATGCTGGAGCAGGTGGGTTACTGCAATGGTGTGGAGAACTACGCCCGCCATCTGGCTGGTCGCCAGGCCGGTACCCCGCCGGAATGCCTGATCGATTACTTCCCCGATGATTGGCTGTTGGTGGTGGATGAGAGCCACGTCACCTGTAGTCAGCTGCAGGCGATGTACAACGGGGACCAAAGCCGTAAGCAGGTGCTCATTGAGCACGGCTTCCGCCTCCCCAGCGCCGCGGACAACCGGCCGCTGAAGGGGGAGGAGTTTTGGCAGAAAGCCAACCAG
>CAIRWM010000012.1 GCA_903882285.1 uncultured cyanobacterium | reverse complement strand
CTCGACGAGTTCGGCAGCAATCTCACCCAGCTGGCCGCCGAGTCCAAGCTGGATCCGGTGGTCGGCCGTCATAACGAGATCGACCGCGTCATCCAGATCCTCGGCCGCCGCACCAAGAACAATCCGGTCTTGATCGGCGAACCAGGCGTCGGCAAGACCGCCATCGCCGAGGGCCTGGCCCAGCGCATCACCACTGGTGACGTGCCCGACATCCTTGAGGACAAGCGTGTCCTCACCCTCGATATCGGCCTGCTGGTGGCCGGCACTAAGTACCGGGGCGAATTCGAGGAGCGCCTCAAGAAAATCATGGAGGAGATACGTTCAGCCGGAAATGTGATCCTTGTGATCGACGAGGTGCACACCCTGATCGGAGCCGGCGCAGCCGAAGGGGCGATTGATGCCGCCAACATCCTCAAACCGGCCCTCGCCCGCGGTGAGCTGCAGTGCATCGGCGCCACCACCCTGGACGAATACCGCAAGCACATTGAGCGCGATGCCGCCCTTGAGCGCCGGTTCCAGCCGGTCATGGTGGGCGAGCCCTCCGTCGACGACACGATCGAGATCCTGCGCGGGCTGCGCGAGCGCTACGAGCAGCACCATCGCCTAAAGATCTCCGACGAAGCCTTGGTGGCTGCCGCCACCCTGGGGGATCGCTACATCTCCGACCGCTTCCTGCCCGACAAGGCCATCGACCTGATCGATGAGGCCGGCAGCCGCGTGCGCCTGATGAACTCCAAGCTGCCGCCGGCCGCCAAGGAGGTGGACAAGCAGTTGCGCGCCGTGCAGAAAGAAAAAGAAGACGCCGTGCGCCAGCAGGATTACACCAAAGCTGGTGAACTGCGCGACAAGGAGGTGGAGCTGCGCGAGCAGATCCGCTCAATCCTGCAGGCCCGTCGCGACGAGGAGCCCACCAGCGGCGAGGCCGGTGAGCCCGCCAGCGGCGAGATTGCCAGAGGCGAGAGCGCCGGCAGTGAAGCCGGCGATCTGCCCGTGGCTGTGGCTGAGGCTGGAGTCAGCGGCGAGGAGGGGCGTCTGCCACTGGTCACCGAGGAGGACATCGCCCAGATCGTCGCCTCCTGGACCGGTGTGCCGGTGCAGAAGCTTACCGAGAGCGAATCGGTGAAGCTGCTCAACATGGAGGAGACCCTCCACCAGCGGCTGATCGGCCAGGACGAAGCCGTCAAGGCCGTCTCTCGTGCCATCCGTCGCGCCCGGGTGGGTCTGAAGAACCCCAACCGACCGATCGCCAGCTTTATCTTCTCCGGCCCCACCGGGGTCGGCAAGACCGAACTCACCAAGGCGCTGGCCACTTACTTCTTCGGCAGCGAAGAGGCGATGATCCGCCTTGACATGTCGGAGTTCATGGAGCGCCACACGGTCAGCAAGCTGATCGGTTCGCCTCCGGGCTACGTGGGCTTCAACGAAGGTGGCCAGCTGACCGAGGCGGTGCGTCGCCGCCCTTACACCGTGGTGCTCTTTGACGAAATCGAGAAGGCGCACCCCGATGTCTTCAACCTGCTGCTCCAGCTGCTCGAAGATGGCCGCCTCACCGACTCCAAGGGCCGCACGGTCGACTTCAAGAACACCCTGATCATCATGACCTCGAACATCGGTTCGAAGGTGATCGAAAAGGGTGGCGGTGGCCTTGGTTTCGAATTCGGTGGCGGCGATGCGGAAGAGACCAACTACAATCGCATCCGTTCGCTGGTCAATGAGGAACTCAAGCAGTACTTCCGGCCTGAATTCCTCAACCGACTCGATGAGATCATCGTCTTCCGTCAGCTGACGCGCGACGAAGTTAAAGACATTGCTGAGATCATGTTGCGTGAGATCTTCGCCCGCATGCAGGACAAGGGCATCCGCCTCTCCGTCACCGAGGCTTTCAAAGAGCGCCTGGTCGAGGAGGGTTACAACCCCAGCTACGGGGCTCGCCCGCTGCGTCGTGCCGTGATGCGCCTGCTCGAAGACTCCCTGGCCGAAGAATTCCTCTCCGGTCGGATCGGCGAGGGCGATGCTGCCCTGGTTGACATCAACGAGGAGAAGCAGGTGGTGATCCGCAAGCAGGCCGCCATCCCGGCGATGCCCGAGCTGGCCAGCGCCAGCGCCTGATCGGGCTCCATTGCGCAACGGCCCCATGCCAGCCGGCTCCACTCTCCAGACCATCGCCCCCAGCCAGGTGCTGCGGGGCGATGGCATCTGGCAGGATGCCATCGCCAGCATTGCGGCCCTGGGACGGCGTCCCCTGCTTCTGGGCCGCAGCTCCGCCACAGCCGCCCTGCGTGCCGGTCTGATGGCCGACCTGCGCCACGCTGGCCTGGAACCGCAGCCCGCCGAGCTTTGCCACGACTGCTGCGAGGAGGATCTGCAGCCCCTTGCCCGCCATGCCAGCTCCAGGCCCAGCCCCTGCGATGCCGTGCTGGCGGTGGGGGGCGGCAAGGTGCTTGATGCTGGCAAGCTGCTAGCCGATCGGCTGGGGCTGCCATGCATCACGGTGCCCACCAGCGCCGCCACCTGCGCCGGCTGGACCGCCCTGGCCAATCTCTATACCCCCAGCGGTGCCTTCCGCGGCGATGTGGCCCTGGGGCACTGCCCCGATCTGCTGATCTTTGATCACGCCCTGGTGCGCCAGGCCCCGCCGGCCACCCTTGCCAGCGGCATCGCCGATGCGATGGCCAAGTGGTACGAGGCCTCGGTGAGCAGCGGCAGCAACTGCGACGGCATGGTGCAGCAGGCGGTGCAGATGGCCCGGGTGCTGCGCGATCAGCTGCTGCTTGATGGGCCGGCCGCCCTCAGCGACACCTCCTGCGATGCCTGGGTGCGGGTGGCCGAAGCCTGCGCGCTCACGGCCGGCCTGATCGGCGGCATCGGCGGCGCCCGCTGTCGCACCGTGGCGGCCCACGCCGTTCACAACGGCCTCACCCAGCTGGAGGCCAGCCACGGACACCTGCATGGCGCCAAGGTGGGTTTCGGCATCCTGGTGCAGCTGCGCCTGGAGGAACAGCTGGGTGGCAACCGCCTGGCGGCCCAGGCCCGCCGCCAGCTGATCCCCCTGTTCCGGCAGCTGTCCCTGCCCGTCAGCCTTGACGACCTCGGCCTGGGCCAGGCCAGCCTGCAGGAGCTGCAGCAGGTCTGCAACTTCGCCTGCCAGCCCGGCTCCGACCTACACCACCTGCCCTTCGCCGTCGCCCCCATCGACCTGCTCGGCGCCCTGGTGAGTACCACCGCCACCTACCAGGTGAGCGCATGAGCCCCGCCCCCATGGCGGCCAGCCCCACTGGGGCGAGTGAGGCCGAAGCCACAGGCGCAGCGGTGGCCGCCTCGCAGCGGCTGCTGGCGGCGGCGGCCACCGATCTGCTCGACCCCCAGGCCCGCGCCATGGCGGCGGCAGTGCAGTGGTGGCCCCTCGACGGACTGCCCGGAACCTGGCCCGTCGCGGTGCTGGGCCAGGGGCCACCGCTGCTGCTGTTGCACGGCTTCGACAGCTCCCTGCTGGAGTTCCGCCGCCTTATGCCCCTGCTGGCCGAGCACCACCAGCTGCTCATCCCCGACCTCTACGGCTTCGGCTTCAGCCCCCGCCCCGCCGCTGGCGACTACGCCCCCAGCGGGGTACTGCGTCACCTGGAGGCCCTGCTGGCGGTGGCGGCCCAGCGCTGCGGGCCCCAGCCGCTGGGGTTGATCGGCGCCTCGATGGGCGCTTCGGTGGCCGTGGAACTGGCGCGCCGCTGTCCGGAGCGGATCGCGCGCCTGCTGTTGCTGGCACCCGCCGGCCTCACCGGACGTCCCATGCCGCTGCCGCCGCTGCTGGATGCCCTGGGGGTGCGCTTCCTGGGCCTGCCGGGAGTGCGCCGCGGTCTCTGCCGCAGCGCCTTCGCCGATCCCGAGGCGGGCGTGGGGCCAGCCGAGCTGGAGATCGCCTCCCTGCATCTGCGCACTCCGGGCTGGGCCGAGTCGCTGCGGCGCTTCGCCCGCTCCGGCGGCTTCGCCGGCTGCGGTGCCCCCCTGCCGCCCCAGCCCCTGGCCGTGCTGTGGGGCCGCCAGGACCGCATCCTGCGGGCGCCTCAGAAACGCGCCGCCCAGGCCCTGCTCGGCGATCGGCTGCAGGAGCTCGAAGCCTGCGGCCACCTGCCCCACATCGACCAGCCCCAGCAAGTGGCCGCCACCTGGCTGCAGCGGCGATGAGCACGCCGGCCCCCGCCGTCCTGCTGCAGCGCCTTCAGGGCGAGCCGGGCGTGGCCTCCGGGCGGAGGCGGCTGGTGCTGCTGCTCAGCCAGCTCGGCGACTTCGATTCGATGGAGTACGCCCAGGCCCTGGTGCCCGTCCTGCCGCGGCTGGAGGCCGCCGGCATCGCCGTGCTGGCGATCGCCATCGGCACCGCCGAGGGGCGCCAGCGCTTCTGCCACTTCACCGGCTTCCCCGCCGAGAGGCTTCAGCTGGAAGACAATGCGGCGCTGCACCGCAGCCTGAAACTCTCCCCCGGGCTGGAGAGCCTGGGCGGTCCCTGGCCGAATCTGCTGGCCATGTGCGCCGGCATCAGTTCACCTAGCACCCTAGCGGAGGTGTGGCGCGGCTGCAGAGGCGACCGCGCGGCGCCGGCGCGCTTCCGGCCAGAGGAGACGATCCAGCTGGGGGCACTGCCGCCGCTGAGCGGTCGCCTCTTCGATCGGCTCGGGGCGGGCTATCAGCGCCCGTTCGAGCTGGCCACGGTGCGCCTGCGCAACATGATGGAGGTGCTGGGGCACTGGCGCACCTACGTACCCAACGACGCCTGGATCACCCAGCGGGGCGGAACCTTCCTGCTCGACGCCGATGACACGCTCCTCTACGCCTGGCAGGATCGCGGCATCCTGGGCTTCTCCGCCACGATGGCCAGGCCGCTTGCCTTCCTCGATCCCTGGCTGCCGCCCGCGGGCTGATCCCTGCCTCCTGAGATTTATGGCCCCCTTTGCCCAGGCCCTCACCCGCCGCTGCGCCCAGTCGCTGGCCGCCCTGCTGATCGCCGTGCTGATGCTGGGCGGGGGCGGGCAGCCGGCAGCTGCGGCGCTGCTCCATCTCGCGGGACCGTTACCCGCCGACCTGGGCGTGCACGAGGACCATCTGGCCCCCTGCCCGACTCCCGCCCACTGCAGCAGTGCCACCTGGCCCGCAGCTGATCCGGCGGCAGCCCTCGACGCCCTGCTGCCCGCGGTGCTGGGCCTCGATGGCATCGAGGTGGTCGAGACCGGCGCGGGCTATCTGCACGCCACGGCCACCAGCCGCCTGTTCGGCTTCGTCGACGATCTCGAGCTCTATGCCGACCTCGACCAAGGCGTGCTGCAGGCCCGCTCCGTCTCGCGGCTAGGGGATTCCGACCTGGGGGTGAACGGCCGCCGCCTGGAGGTCCTGCATGCCGCCCTGCTGGCGCAGCAGTCTGCAGGGAGCTGAGCGTTCAGAAGGGCAGCTCGCAGGCATAGCGGCGGATACCGCCGCGGCGCTCCCGCAGGTCGGGATGGGCGGGATCCTCCAGGCTCCACCACCAGCGTCCGTCGGTGTAGCTAGGGGCCCCGGCGTTGTTGGTGCGCGGCAGCTGAAGCCGCAAGCCGCGCCACTCCAGCAGCACGATCGCCCCGGGCACGGTACCGGCGGAGCTGTTGGCGATCGCCGGGGCGTCGACCGCACCGTTGTCGTAGTGGGCCTCGAGCAGGTCGCCGTCGCAGCGGTAGGCGGCAGGGAACGAAGCGGCGGGCACCATGGCCGCAGCAGGCGCGACCGCCAGCAGCAGCACCAACCCCAGGGCCAGCATCCGGGCGATGTCCTGAGCCAGGAGCTGTGCAAGGCCCTGGGCGAGGCGGCGGGCGGAGATCACGACGGCAGCACCGGGGTGGATGGATCCTCCGACAGCAGCCCGGCCAGGACGCCAGCCAGCGCCTCGCCGCTGCGCCAGGCCCCCTCGATCCGGCCGAACCCCTCTCCGGCCACAGCATCGCCGCAGAAGGCGACGCGGCTGGCGGGGCAGAGCATGGCCTTGGGATCGAGGCCGGGGGGTTGCGGCAGGGCGGCCCCCCAGCGCATCAACTGGCGCTCCGGCAGCGGCGGCTGCGGCCAGGGCTGGGCCGCCGAGCCACTGATCACGGCCAGCACTCCCATGAGGGCCTCACTCAGCTTGTCGATCACGGCCGCCGCCGCCGGCGTGCCGCCGCTGACGCCAAGATGCTGTGCAGCAAAAACGGCGCTGCTGTGGGCCACCACGCCGCAACGGCCATCGGCGAGCGGCTGGAGGCTGAGCCGCCGCAGACCCCAGCGATGCTGGGCAGCCAGGCTGAAGACCAGGTCGCGGAAAGGAAGCGCCAGCCAGGGTGCAGCCTCCGCTGCCGGAATCATCAACAACAGGTTGCTGCGGGCCTCCAGATCAAGGGCGGCGATGGCGGCCAGGGCCACCTCCAGCTCGGGATCGGCCAGGGGAGCGGCCGCCCGGCGCAGGGGGATCTCCGGCCAGCCCAACAGGGCGGGTCCACGGGGATGGGCCAGCAGGCTGCCGGAGAGCACCAGCCACTCCGCCTGCGCCAGCCAGCGGCCCTCCGCATTGAACAGCTGCCAGCCCTCGGGCCGGCACTCCAACCCCGCCACCTGCACGCCGAAGTGGGCCTCCAGCGGCGCCTCAGCCTCCGCCAGGGCCAGCAGCCCCGCGGCGAGGTGATCCATGCCGGCGCGGCCGCGGTAAAGCGCGCCACGGTGGAAGGGTTCGGCAGGGCCTGAAGGCCTCAGGCGACCATCCCCATCAAGGTGAAGCAGCGTCGCGTCGCTGGGCCAGGCCTCCAGCCAGCCCCCTGCCAGCAGGGGCTCCAGCAACGCCGGCGGCTCGGCGCCGCTCAGCGACAGCAGCGGCGCCCCATGGTCGAGGCGCCAGGCTGGATCGCGGCGGGTGCGGCGGGTGGCGGCCCGGCCGCCCGGCCCGCGCCCCGCCTCGAACAGGCGAATCGGTGCCCGACAGCCCTTCCGGCGCAGCTGGGCCGCCAGAGCCGTGCCCGCCACACCGGCCCCGAGCAGAGCGATCGAACCGGGTTCAGCCTTCGCCGCCTTCCCCACCCTCGCCGCCTTCACCGTTGTCGTTGCGGTGCTGGCTGTCGGCATCGGTGTCTTTGTCGTTGTCATTCTCATGGTCCTTATCCGGGGATTCCGCCCCCTGGCGCTCGCTCTCCACGGCAGGGCTGGAGGGAGCGCCGGGGCGGGTGGGCTCGGGGGCCTGGCCGCAGGCCACCGTGCCACCCATCAGGCCGGCTGTGACGAGGAACAGAGCGATGCTGGGACGGGCCATGGCGTTGGGAAGGGCTCGCCGCATTCTTGAAGACCGGCCCCCGGCCCGGCGACCATCCGCCACCGAGTGACGTCACCAAAGGCACACGATGCGCTTCACCCTCGATCCCCTGCTGAGCCCGGAGCAGGTCAGCAGCCTGCGGACGGAGCTGCTGGCCGACGACGCCCCCTGGCGGCCTGGCGCGGAGACGGCCGGCT
>CAIRWM010000011.1 GCA_903882285.1 uncultured cyanobacterium | reverse complement strand
TCGCCCTGCCGGCCAGGCGATCCGCGCCCTGACCTGGCTCGGCCCTGATCAGGCCTCAGCCGTTCTGCCGAAGCTCCGAACCGTGCTGCCTCCTGAAGAGTGGGAAGCCCTGCTCTCCGTCAGCGCTGAGCTGCCCTTGTGGCTGGCGGAGCTGCTCAGTGAACAAGATCAGGGACCGCTGGAGGTTCGTGGCTGAGTCCTGGTTCGCTCTTTCCGCAGAGGATCAGATGGAAGCCCTGGCGGTGGCTGCTGCCGAATCCGGCTGGCTGGCCTTTCTGCTTGAGAAGGACATCTGGGTGGTCTGGGCCCTGCAGATTCTTACGGCCATGGCTGACTCAGGGAGGCTGCGCGGTGACTTCCCGAGCTTCCCGGAGCTGCGGGCGCGGATCAGCCAGCTGGAGGTGCAGTGCAATGCCATCGCGCGGTCCTTCGCCTGAGCAGCAGCGGCGATTCCGATCCAAACTGATTCGGGGCGATCGATTTAGCGCTAGCTAGCGCTAAACGTGACGAGCCTCCCAGCAGCACCCAGACCGACAAAAAAGACTCCTCGCAGCGCAAGGAGTCTGAAGGAATGGAGCCAAGCGGACTCGAACCGCTGACCCCCTGCATGCCATGCAGGTGCTCTACCAGCTGAGCTATGGCCCCGTGGGGTCGCTAGGCGAGGGAAGGCTGGACATTCCACTCATTGGCTGCAATCCCTGGTTTGACCCAGTGGATTCGGGGCCCGAAGGCCTTGCCTGGCGCTGTTTGAGCTTACAACGCGGGGGGTCCGCAGAGCGAGGGGCGGGATCAGACCTGGCGCCACACCGCGATCAGGCGTCCTTGCACGTTGACCTGCTCGGCGGGGAGCATGATCGGCGCGTAGGCCGGGTTGGCGGCTTCCAGGGTCACGGTGCCTCCCTGGCGGTGGAAGTGTTTGAGGGTGGTGCCGCTGCCGGCCACCTGGGCACTCACGATCGTGCCGTTGCGCAGCCGGGCGGGGTCGCTCACCGGTTCCATCAGTACCACGTCGCCGTCGGCGATGTGGGCGTCCACCATCGAGTCGCCGTTGACGGTGAGGGCAAACAGGCCGCGGGTGTCCAGCACCGGGGCGAGGTCGAGCCGGTCCTGCACATCGTCGAAGGTTTCCACCAGGCCGCCGGCGGCCACCGCGCCCAGCACGGGAATGCCGGCGCTGCGAGCACCCCCCAGCAGCTGCAGGGTGCGGGCCTGGCCCTCCTGCCAGGTGATCCAGCCCTTCTGCTGCAGGTGGCGCAGCCGGCTTTGGATCGGCGCCGGTGAGCGCAGGCCCATCGCCTCCATCATCTGGCGGATCGAGGGGCTGTGACGCTGGCTGCTGATGTAGGTCTCGAGCCAGTCGTACAGCTGTTGCTGCGCGTCGGTGAGCGGTTGCGGGTCGGGCACCGGCAATACAGATGAACCACTCCCCCAGTTCTGCCAGAGGCGGCGGACTTTGTCCAGTGCCGCCGGCGTTGGGACTTCAGCCGGAGGTGGGGCTTCAGCCCCCCAGCAGGACGGCCAGCAGAGCCTGCTGGGCATGCAGGCGATTTTCGGCCTGGTCGAAGACGCGGCTGGCGGAGCCCTCGATCACACCGGCGCTGATCTCCTCGCCGCGGTGGGCCGGCAGGCAGTGCAGCACGATGGCGCGCGCATCCGCTTCCGCCAGCAGGGCCTCATCGAGGCACCAGCCGGCGAAGGCCCGCTCCCGTTCCGCCTGTTCCTGCTCCTGCCCCATCGACGCCCAGACGTCGGTGTAGAGCGCCTGGGCACCGCGTACGGCCGCCACGGGGTCGTGCAGCACCTCCACCGTGGCCCCGCCCCGGGTGAGCTGGCGGGCCTGCTGCAGCACCGCCTCGCTTGGGGCGAAGCCGGCCGGGCAGCCGATGCGAACGCTCACCCCCAACAGGGCGCCGCTGAGCATCAGCGAATGGGCCACGTTGTTGCCGTCCCCCACGTAGGCCAGGGTCAGTCCCTCCAGGCCGCCGAAGGCCTCCTGGAGGGTCAGGTAGTCGGCCAGCGCCTGGCAGGGATGTTCGAGGTCGGTGAGGGCATTCACCACCGGGATGGACGCCCAGTGGGCGTAGTCGCTGAGCTCCTCCTGGGCGAAGGTGCGGATTGCCAGGGCGTCGCAGTAGCGGCTCAGCACCCGGGCGGTGTCGGCGATGGGCTCGCCGCGACCCACCTGGGTGACGGTGGGATTGAGGTCGATCGTCTGCCCCCCCAGGCGGGCCATCGCCACCGTGAAGCTCACCCGGGTGCGGGTGGAGGCCTTGCGGAAGATGAGTCCGAGGCTGCGGCCGCTCAGATCGATCTGTCGCCGGCCAACCTTGAGGTCCGCCGCCAGCTCCAGCAGCGCCAGGGTCTGGTCGCCGCTGAGGTCGGCCGAGGAGAGGAAATCCCCCCCTGCCAGCTCTGCCAGGGCCGGAGACGTCTGGATGACGGCCATCGCACCATCCCAAAGATCCCTTATCCGGGATCGAGGGCCCCGGCGTCAAGAGCTGGGCTCCAGGCCGGGGGCTCCGAGACGAGAAAGCGGGGGTCAGGCTACGGCGGCAGGGCTGAGGGCGGCTTCGGCCGGCAGGGTGCTGGCGGCCAGGAGGTCCTTGAGCTCGTCGCCCTCGATCACCTCCTTGTCGAGGATCCTGAGGGAGATCGACTCCATCAGCTCGCGGTTGTGGCGCAGGATCGCCAGAGCCCTGTCGTGGGCCCGGTCCACCAGGCTGCGCACCTCCTTGTCAATCGCCTGGGCCGTGGCGTCACTCACCGCCCGGCGGGGGTTGTTGGTGCCGCCGAGGAAGCGGCCGCCGCCCTGCTTGTCGTAGGCGAGCGGCCCGAGGATCTCGCTCATGCCGTAGGTGCCGACCATCTGCTCGGCGATGTCGGTGGCGCGCTGCAGGTCGTTGGCGGCACCGGTGGTGACCTCCCCGAAGACGATCTCCTCGGCGCTGCGGCCCCCCAGCAGAGTGGCGATCTGGCCCTCAAGATCCTCCTTGGAGTTGAGGAAGCGCTCCTCGGTGGGCAGCTGCAGGGTGTAGCCCAGGGCCGCCATGCCGCGGGGCACGATCGAGATCTTGGCCACCTTGCTGCCGCCGGGCATCAGGTGCCCCACGATCGCGTGGCCCACCTCGTGATAGGCAACCACCTTCTTCTCGTCGGGTTGCAGCACGCGGCTCTTCTTCTCCAGGCCGGCCACCACGCGCTCGATGGCCTCGTTGAGATCTTTCTGCTCCACGGTGGTGCGCATGGCGCGGGCCGCCAGCAGGGCGGCTTCATTGACCAGATTGGCTAGATCGGCTCCGGCAAAGCCGCTGGTGGCCTGGGCGATCTTGTCGAGATCGACGCCATCGGCAAGCTTCACCTTCTTGGCATAGATCTCCAGGATCGTCTTGCGGCCGGAGAGATCGGGGCGGTCGACCAGCACCTGCCGGTCGAAGCGGCCGGGCCGCAGCAGGGCCGCATCCAGCACCTCGGGCTGGTTGGTGGCGGCCAGCACGATCACCGGTTTGTCTTTGGCGGCGAAGCCGTCCATTTCGGTGAGCAGCTGATTGAGGGTCTGCTCACGCTCGTCGTTGCCACCCATCATCCCCATCGAGCCGGCGCGGCTCTTGCCAATGGCGTCGAGTTCATCGATGAAGATGATGCACGGAGCCTTCTTCTTGGCTTCTTCGAACAGGTCGCGGACGCGGGCGGCGCCGGCACCCACGAACAGCTCGACGAATTCCGAGCCGGAGATGATGAAGAAGGGCACGCCCGCCTCACCGGCGACGGCCTTCGAGAGCAGGGTCTTGCCAGTGCCGGGAGGCCCCACCAGCAGCACCCCTTTGGGGATGCGGGCGCCGATGGCGGCGTAGCGCTCGGGGGTCTTGAGGAAGTCGACGATCTCGGTGAGCTCGGTCTTGGCCTCATCGACGCCGGCCACATCGGCGAAGGTGACCCGCGATTCCTCATCGGGAACGTAGACCTTGGCCTTGCTCTTGGTGAAGCTCAGGGCGCCCTGGGCGCCGCCCATGCCGCTGCGGCGGGCGAAGAACTGGAGCACCACGATGAAGATCAGCGGCGGCACCACCCAGCTGAGCAGGGTGGTGAAGAAGCTGGGCTTGCGCGGCGGGGCGGCGGCGAATTCAACGCCGTGCTGCTCCAGCCGCTGTGGCAGATCCATGTCAAAGATCGGCGTGGTGGCCAGCACCGTGGGGGCTCCCTCCGCAGGCGGCTTGTCGAGCTCGTAGCGGATCTGGTCGGAGGTGATGTAGGCCCGCTTGACGTTGTCGGCGTTGACCTGGTCGATGAACAGGGAATAGGGCACCCGCGGCACCTGAGTGGCCGGGTTGGGCAGGAAGTTGCTGAACAGCAGCAACACGCCGAAACCGATCAGCAGCAGGTTGATCAGGCCGAAGCGCCGGCTGGGGCGGTTGTCGTCCTGGCGGATGGCCATGCAGCAGTGCACCGTTGGTGCAACCAAGCTAGGCGGGTGTGCCGCCCCCCTGGAGCCCATGTGCGGCCGTTACGCACTCACCACCTCGATCGAGCGGCTGCGGCCCCAGCTGCATGGGCCATGGCCGGCCGGGCTGGAGGCCCACTACGCGCCGCGTGCCGAGGTGCGTCCCGGCGAGCCGGTGCTGCTTCAGCGCCAGGAGCACGGCCGTCTGCAGGTGGGGCTGGCGCTCTGGGGGCTGGTACCGGAATGGGCCAAGGATCCGTTGGTGTTGCAGCGACCGATCAATGCCCGCAGCGAGACAGTGGGCGAGAAGCCCTTCTTCCGCGGCGCCTGGCGCCACCGCCGCGCCCTGCTGCCCGCCGATGGCTTCTACGAGTGGCAGAAGAAGCCCGACGGCCGCGGTGGCGTGGTGCGCCAGCCCTGGCTGTTCCGCCGCCGCGATCGGCAGCCCTTCTGGCTGGGCGGGCTCTGGGAGCGCTGGGTGGGGCCCGATGGCGGCGAACTGGAGACCGCCGTGATCCTCACCACCGCCCCCAATGAGCTGCTGGCCCGCGTGCACGACCGCATGCCGGTGGTGATCCCCGCTGGCCTGGAGGAGGCCTGGCTGGAGCCAGCCGATGGGCCTACCCTGCGGGCGCTGGAGCCGTTGATGGGGGCCTGGGATTCGGCCGGCTGGGAGGCGCTGAAGCTGGAGCGGATGCCGGCGGCGGGGGCCAGGCCCCGCTAAACCTGAAGAAGTCCCTTGCCGCCGCGATGAGCCTGGATCAACTCGATGCCTTCCTGGCCCATGCCCATGGCGACCCGGACCTGGCGCGCCAGTTGCAGGAGCCCCAGGAGCTGGCCGATTTCCTGGCCCTGGCCCGCAGCGCCGGCTTCGCGGTGGAGGAGAACGACGTGATTGCCGCCCAGGAACGCGCCGAGGCCGATCTCAGCGATGTGGAGCTGCAGCGGCGGGCCGGCGAGGAGGCCCGCCGGCTGCGTCACTTCATCCCAGGCTGATCCGGCGCCGCCATGGGAGAGCCCTGGATCCTGGCCGATGGCCGTGAACGGGTGGCGGCCTATCCGCGGCCGCCGGCCCTGGTGTCCTGTGCCCGGCAGGTGCGGGTGGAGGCCTTCGGTGCGCTGCTGGCCGACACCCGGCGATCGCTGCGGGTGCTCGAGACCTTCCATCCGCCCACCTTCTACCTGCCGCCGGAGGCGATGGCCAAGGCGATGCTGCGGCCCGCCGCCGGGCGCAGTTTCTGCGAGTGGAAGGGACTGGCCCGCTACTTCGATGTGGTGGCCGCCGATGGCCGGGTGCTGGAGCGGGCGGTGTGGCAGTACCCCGAGCCCACGCCGGCCTACGCGGCCCTGGCCGGCTGGTACGCCCTCTATCCCGGACGCATGGAGGCCTGCTGGCTCGATGAGGAGCGGGTGCTCCCCCAACCCGGCGGCTTCTACGGCGGCTGGATCAGCAGCGAGCTGGTGGGGCCGTTCAAGGGAGATCCGCTCCATCCCGAGCTGATCTGAAGGCGGCACCATGGCGCTGAACCACCGCGGCCAGGCGAAGCAGCAGCAGCTGGCGCAGCGTCTGGAATCCCTCTGGATCGGCGGGCCCAAAGGCCTCAAGCCGCAGCTGCAGGCCCTCCCCATCCAGCCGGCTGACGTGGACGCGCTGCGGCAGGGAGGCCACCACGGCGGGTTCGCTCGCGAGCACCTGGCGCAGGTCGGCGGTGATCGCCTCGGCCTGGGGGGCATCCTCCGGCCGCAGGGCCACCTCCAGCAGCAGCCGCCGGTGATCGCGGCGGCTGGCATTGGCCACGGCGAAGCCGGCGAACACGGCATTGGGCACGAACAGGGGCTCGCGCTCCGCCGTGAGCAGTTCGGTGTAGTAGCTGCCGATCGCCTGGACGCTGCCGGCCAGCCGCTTGTCGGGTAGCTCGATCCAGTCCCCCAGCGTGAAGGGCCGGAACAGGTAGATCATCACGCCGCCCAGCAGGTTCTCCACCAGGGTCTTGGCGCCGAATCCCACCGCCGCCGCACCGATGCCGCTGGCCGTGAGCAGCAGGGCGGGCGAGACCCCCAGCAGCTGCAGCACCACCATGGCGGCCAGCAGCAGCACCGTGACGGAGATCAGCTTGTCGGTGAGGTCGAGCAGGGCGCTGCGGTCGGCCGTATTGCGCTGCGGCAGCCAGTGGGGATGGGCCTCGATGTGTCGGATCAGGGTGGCCTTGCAGCGCAGCAGGGTCCAGGCGATGCCGAGGCTGAGAACCACGTCGCGCACGTCCTGGCCGTCGCGGGGGAGATCCCAGCCGAGCCGCTCCACCACCACGAACAGCCACCAGCCCATGCCGCCCAGCAGCAGGGTGGCGCTGAGGCTAAGCCGGGCTCGCTGCAGCAGGACACGCCCGAGCGAGTCCGGACGGAAGCGCCGCGCCAGCAGGTCGAGGCCCAGCCAGGAGGCCCCCGCCACCAGCAGGCTGAACAGGGCGATCGGCAGGGAGGCGGTGGCGCTCATGGTGACGCCGTAGGCAGGATCAGATCCCGCAGCGGTGAGGTTGAGTCGCGTCTGACGGCGAGGAAATTGGCGTAGGAATAGAAATCACCCCATGACTGATAGTCGAATCTGCTCAGTCCTCGTTGGTTCAGCAGGTACAGGTCAAAATGAATCGAATTAAAGTAGTGGAGCGCCTGTTTGAGAGAAGAGCCGGTGTCAAGCCACGAGGCGTTATATTCAAATTGGAGCCAGCGAATGCATCTGCTTGTCAGTAATTTGTGAGCTCCTTGGATTATCTGAAAGTCGGAGCCTTCGGCGTCGATTTTAACGAAATCAAGGCAGCGCTCATGCGCGCCAAGCTCCTGGTCTAGGGTTGAAACGTTGACGCGCCGTATGACGGCGTTGGGCGCGGTTGATTGAAGATTGAGCGAGCTGGTTTCTCCCATGTTGCGCTCTTCTGCAAAAGCAGCTTCGCCTTCAAAGTTAGACAGAGCTTTTTCGTGAATGGTGATATTTTTATTTTGAAATCTGGTGTGGAGGAATGTGCAACATGATCTGGAAGGATCGTAGAGGTCCCCCGTTGCATTGGGATGATGCGCCAGTAGGGCATTGGTCCATTCGCCGCGATTGGCTCCGATATCAACAAAGCAGCTGATCTCGCCCTTGAGGATTTCGAGGAGGCGAAATTCACCATTGCTATTGCTATCGCAGCTCGGGCCGAGATGTTTGCCGATAACCATGGTCATTTGATTACGTATTTTGGTGGCTAGCTTCGCTGCAGCTTCATTGGATCCAAGGGTTTTGTGGACGGCATCGATGGCGGTGCCTAGCCATGATGTCGGAGCGATCCAGGGGCGGCTTGTCATGGCGTTCCAGTGGGGGCTGTTCCTGCTGTGTGGCCGGCGCTGGCTTGACGGGGTGGCATCGTGGCAGCAGGGAGAACATACGGTGTGTGTTGCTTCGTCAACACGTCGCGTGTCTATAGCTGGCTTCCTCAAGGCTATCATCGACCTGCGGGTTAACAAGGTGTGCGGCGATGAAAGCAGCCGGAGGAGTGTCTGTCTTTCTGGTACCTCCGTTGACCCCTCCTGAGGGTGAACGCTGCTCCATTGATGTTCATCTGCTGGCGGACTTTCGCCTCGTCGAGAACGCGGCACAGCACCCCGATGGTCCCCATCGTCGGGTGGATGACCCGGGTCAGGCGGATGTGATCTTGTTTGTCGGATCCCGGGATCCCTGGAACAGGGATGTGCGCTGTCACCCGCTCGCCCGCCGCTTCCCCAGGAAGGTGATTCTCTACAGCTCTCAGGACCGCATTCTTCCCTTGTTGCGTGGCATCTACCCTGGGCTGCCGCAGAATCAAACCCATCCCCGCCGCACCCGATCAGGGCATTACCTCCGTTGGTCTAACCAGCCTGATATCGAGCTCACTGACCCCTGGCTAACACCGACACACTTGTTTGGTTTCGCTGGCGATTCAGGCAATCACCCCCTGCGTCATCGCCTGCTTCAGCTAGAGCACCCACGAGCGCTGATGCGTGATACCCACCACGATCCCGCCCGCGGGTTTGGTCAGGCGCCTGAGGTCTATGCCCGTTATCGCAAGCGTTACGCCCAGGAGCTGTCGGCTGTTCGTTTTGTTCTCTGCCCCAGAGGCGTGGCTCCAAATTCCATGCGTATTTTTGAAGCAATGAAGGCCGGGCGTGTCCCCGTGGTGCTTGCGGATCAATGGGTTCCAGCTCCCGGCCCGTCATGGGAAACGTTCATGCTTCGGGTCCCGGAGGCCCACCTTGCGCAGCTTCCGATGATCCTGGAGGACAAAGAGGATCGCGCGGCTGCCATGGGAATGGCAGCTCGCAGCGCCTGGGAGCAATGGTTTGCGCCGGAGGTTTCCTTTCAGGTGTTGGCGGGTTCCGCCGCCGACCTGGTTGCCGCCCCCTGGCGTTGGGAGGGACTGGAGCGTTTCCTGCTCCGGCGCCATCTGTTGGCTCCTGCCTGGCGCAAGATCCTGCGACGCCTTCATCGCTGATCCAGGATCCAGAGCAGGTCGCTGCCCAGGCGCTGCAGGGCGACGTCGTGCCATGGATGGGCCGCCGCCAGGGAGGGCAGCTCCAGAGCGCCCAGCGCCGTGCGGGCCGCCGTTCCGCCCAGGAGTTTCGGGGCGATCACGGCGGCGATGCGCTGTACACACTGCTGGCGCAGCGCGGCGGCGGCCAGTTCCGGACCGCACTCCCACAGCACCTGGTTGCAGCCCCGCTGGGCCAGCGCCTCCATCAGGGCCAGCGGTTCGCAGCGAGTCAGGCAGAGCCGCTCCACCCCCAGGGCATCGAGGTGGTGGCGTGCCGCCGCCGGGGCCTCTGGGCCATGGGCCACCAGGGTCTGGGCCGGGGTGGTGTCCCAGAGGCGAGCCTTCGGCGGTAAGACGAGCTGGCGGCTCAGCACCACCCGCATCGGCTCGGTATGGCGCCGGCCGCGGCTGGTGAGCAGGGGGTCGTCGCTGCGGACGGTGCCGCCCCCGACGATCACCGCATCCACCTGGGCGCGCAGTCGATGCACCCAGTCGCGGGCCGGGGGGCCGCTGATCCACTGGCTGTCGCCGTTGGGCAGGGCGGTGCGGCCATCGAGGCTCATGGCCCATTTCAGGATCCCGTGGGCGCGGCCCGTCGCCAGCCGATGCAGGAATGGGGCGTTGAGGGACCGCGCCTCGGTCTCCGCCACCCCCGCCAACACCTCGACGCCCGCCGCCCGCAGCCGGGCCAGGCCGCCGCCGGCCACCTGGGGGTTGGGGTCGGCCATCGCCACCACCACCCGGCTCACGCCGGCGGCAATGACCGCCTCGGAACAGGGGGGCGTGCGGCCGTGGTGGCAGCAGGGCTCCAGTGTCACCACCAGGGTCCCGCCGCGGGCCCTTTCTCCGGCCATGGCCAGGGCACCCACCTCGGCATGGGCTTCTCCGGCGCGGGCGTGGTACCCCTCACCCACCAACTGGGCTGTGGCATCGAGCACGACGGCACCCACCATCGGGTTGGGACTGGTGCGGCCCCGGCCCAGCTCGGCGAGCTGGAGGGCCCGGCGCATCCAGGGGAGCCAGGGGGAGGGGCTCATAGCGGCGGTTGATCGAGATGCTCCACCCAGGCCAGGACCGCGGCGGCTGGGCTCAGCGCTTGCTCGGAGTCGGCGGCATCAAACAGCTCACTCGGCGGGGTGTCGTCGAGGGTGTAGCGGCTGGAGACGGTCATGCGGCTGAGGGCGGGCAGCGGCAGCGGATTCAGCGCCGAGGCATCTAGTCCCTCCTCCGCCAGCAGCGCGACCAGCGGGCCCAGCCCATGGGGGTGCGGCGGTTCCAGGCCGAGTTCCACGATCGCTCCCTTGAGTGCCTTCTCCGCCGCCCGGGAGGCGAAGAAGCAGCCTTGGGCGTGGAAACCGTTGGCGCTCGCCAGTTCCGCCAGCTCAAGGTCGTTGTGAGCCTGGCGCCACCAGGCTCCCGTACGGGCCTGACTCATGGTTGTGGGTACACACAGCGGGCCTGGGCATGCACGGCTCGCCAGTGGGGGGAGGGGGATTCGGCCATGGCCTGCCAGCGGCGGCGATCGAGGGCCAGCACGTCATCACCAACCAGGGCGTAGCGCAGCAGATCGGCAGCCCGCTCGGCCAGTTCGGCGCACTCCGCCTCCACCAGCAGATCGGTGTCCGAGAAACCGTCCCAGTCTCCCCGCGCCCGCGAGCCGAACAGCCACCCACGGCACGGGACATCCACCAAGGTCTCGGCCAGCCGCTGCTGCAGATCCTCTAGCCAGCGTTCATGGCGCCGATGGCGCACTTGTTCGAGGGGACTGAGGGTGGAGGCATCCATGGTCCGAAGCTAGCCAGGAGCCAGCGGGGCACTGGATGACTCAGCCAACGGCAGGCTGCGCCATTCGGCCACCACGTAGGGGGGAACGGGTAGTTCCGTGAACACCCCAGGCAGCTCCAGGCGCAGCGGCCGGTTCTGCTGCAGGTCGGCCAGCAGGGGTGTGAGGTCGAATTCGGCGGCGGCGGCGCGGCCGTCGTTCGCCAGCTTGGCGCTGCTCAGGGTCACGTCGTTCAGGTCCCAGGACAGCCGACCGCTGCGCACCCGCAGGGGGGTGGGGTGATCGAGCCGCACCCGGCCGGGGTAGCTCACGATGCGCAGGGTGATCGAGGCGTCCGGCCGTGGTGGGCCCTCGCGGAAGGCCACCACCTGCCAGCTGCGGTAGTCGAGGTCGCGCAGGCTCTCGAGGCTGCGCACCATGCCGGTGCCGGTCTCGTCCGGGTGGGCGTGGATCAGGGCCGCGGCGGGGGCAGCGGAAGTGAGCCAGAGGAGCAGCAGGATGATCGCCAGGGTGCATGAACGGGCCAGAGGCACCGACAGCCCCGCTGCGGCGAAACTGCGGCAATGGACCGATCTTGAGCTTTCAGCGCCAGCTGAGATCGACGCATTGGAACTATGCACGCTTGGAGACTTCAACAGCAACTCATATGATATCCTAGTTTAAGATTGTACTTATTAGTCATGTGGCATAAGCTCCTCGTCCGTGCCGCTCCGCACGGTTTTCTGGTGAGGCATCAGAAATATCTGGAAGATTGGGCTGAAAAGCGCTATGCAAGTCCCCTGGCCGAGAGAGATGAGATCCTGCATGCTCTATCGCTGTTGCGACCAAAAGCTTGCACGAAACCACTCATTCGCGTTGGAGGCAGTCAGGATGGGGCCTATCTTGTCCCAGATGACTTCAAGGATGTGGAGGCTTGCTTCTCTCCTGGGGTAGAAGACCGTTTCGAGTTTGAAAAAGAACTTTCTGAAAAGTACGGAATACCAGCTTTCCTTTGTGACGGATCCATTGGCGAGCTGGATACCGGCAGCCCTCTCATCACCTTTTCCAGGAAATGGCTTGCGGCTCATTCGGATGCGACGTCTCAGACCCTGGATCATTGGATGGCGGTCTGCCATCAGAATGGTTCCCAAAATCTCATCATGCAAATGGATATTGAGGGCTGGGAGTATCTTGTCATCCTGGCAGCCTCCTACCGAGCACTTTCTAGGTTTCGGATCATCACGCTGGAGCTTCATGGCCTTCAGGATCTTGATCAGAGTCGCTTCCTGAATCTTCGGTTTCTGCCGGTACTAAAAAAGCTGCGAGAAATCTTTGATGTTGTCCATCTGCACCCCAATAATGCCTGTGGATCTAAAATGTTTTGGGGTGAGCTTGAGGTTCCAAACGTGGTTGAGCTCACGCTGTATCGACGGACTGAAAATGTGGCAGAGCGGATGTATCCTGAGGCACTGCCCCATCCGCTAGACATACTCAATGATCCTGATAGGCCCTTGCTTTGTCCAGGCTTTCCGCTCACTATTCCTCTCTCCTGAAATAGCCGGATAGCCGATCCAGGTATCAGTCGAGAAGTCCTTCACTTGGGGCTTCGACGGAGACCATATCGGGCATGCCTTCCTCTCGAAGGAGGCTAATCAGATAATAGAGATTGGACGTTGAGGTGCCGATAAAGTGCTTGGCGACTCTTGCGATCTCGATTTCAGCAATTAAATTCAGCGTTTCTAATTGGCGTTCGGCTGGCTTCTTATTGTTGAATTTTTTTTGGTCGTATCCTCGGATGTTGGTGACCGGGGTCTTCATTATATTCTGTTCACCAATTCCCAGGGCATCCAGAAGCTCTTTTCGGGCAGTTAGGCTATCGCTCATGATGTAAATGCTTTGGTTTCTCCAGTCAGGAATGGCTCGAATAGACTGGGCATACCTATTCAAATCAGCGTAGGGCGCCTCGGTTATCTTGTCGCCACGCCGGAGATGGACGGCAATTGTGATATCACCAAGGCTTGCGCCCGTCTTGTGTGACTCAAGAAAATCGATCGTCTGTTGATTCAATAGATAAATTGACCGAAGCAACTGGCCTCTGTCCAACGCATGCGCTACAGACGTTTTGTGCTCCCATCGATTGGCCAAGATGTTACGGTCGAACAGATAATAAAAACGTCTCTGCAGGTGAGCATCCAGAACCAGGCGATAAGGTGTGTGCAGCAAGCGCGCTTTACGGCTCTGTAGATGGCGATTAAGGCTTGAGAGTGGACCAAGTGGAATATCAGGGCAAAAAGGAAGAAAATAGTCACTCCAACCAGCTCCCACGGCTACCCCTTTGGGCGGACTCGATGTATGCATCGCAAAGGAAAGACCATTGCCGCAGGCGTGGTAGTAGCTCCAGCTAAGATCAAGAAGCTCGGCTCCAAAGCCGATCCCTTGTCCGAAATGGTGCAGGAAAGCGTCTCTCATGTCGCGGGCTGGTTGCCCGCCCCGGGGATGGTCTGCCAGCCGGTGTGGGTGGCCCAGAGGGCCCAGATCGCCATCGCCCGCAGATAGTGGCAGGCGCGAAAGGTGCCCGAGGCAGTGATCGCTTCCGGGGTGCGGAACTGCAGGCCACCGGTATAAACCTGCTCCACAACGGCGCCGGTGATCGCCAGGGCAGTGGCCGTCTCACCCATCAGCCGGTAGTAGGCCGCCAGGCCGAAGTTGATGCCGGTCCACACCTCCAGGGGGTGGGTGCCGTTGGGATCGAGCGGCGTGCCGTCGCGGCGCAAGCCGTTGGCTACCCCGAGCTGGCCGCCGTGGAAGTTCTCGAAGCAGGCCTCCTTTACCGCCTGCAGGGAGGAGCGCGCCCGCTCTTCGGCCACTACCGGAGGCAGGTCCAGCAGGCGGGCGTAGAAGTCGCCACAGAGCTGATCGGCCATCACCACCGGCGTGCCGCTCTCAGCATCGATCTTGTAGTACTCGCCGTTCCATAGCAGGGCGTCGAAGTGGGCGCGGGACTGCTCGAGCCAGGCGCCGAATTCGCGCTGCTCGCTGCTGGTGTCGACCCCCAGCTCCAGCTGCAGCCGCTGGCCCATCGCCAGGGCCGCCTCCAGGGCGGCGATCCAGAGGGCGCCGCAGTAGGCGCTGACGCCCTTGAGCGGCCAGTCGTCGAAGGTCTGGTCCGGGGCGCCGCCGTTGTCGGGCAGGCCGTCGTTGTTGGCATCGAAGCCCTTGAGGTAGCGCAGCGCCTTCACGGCGGCCGGCCAGCAGTCGGCCAGAAAGCGCAGGTCTTCGCCACTGGGGGCCAGCTTGAAGGTGCGCCACACCTGCAGCACGAAATCGCTCGCCAGGTCCTTCCAGAGGTTGCAGTCCTGGTAGGCGGTGTAGTTGCTGGCGTCGAAGGGGCGTTCGTTGGGGGCGCCGAGATCGTGGGGCGTGGCGCCGGACACCTTGCGGGGGGCCTCCACCCGTCCCTTGCCCTGGGTGAAATACCAGCCGATCGGCCGCGGCGTGGGGTCGGCGGCGGGGATGGCGCGGGCGAAGTCGCGCAGCACCGCCTTGTCGAGCTCCGGCCAGAGTTGCAGCAGGGCGAAGGAGCCGTAGAGCCGCACGTCCAGGCTCTCATACCAGGCGTAGTCGAGGCACTCCAGCACGCCGAAACGCCCCACCGGATCCTCGGGCCGGGCGGCGGTCCAGAGGCTGCCGCCGCTGGCCAGGTCGTAGAGCTCGTTGAACAGCGCCATGCGCAGCGGCTCCGGCAGGTCGGTGCGGTCAAGCACCGGCGCCTGCCAGGCCTCGATTGCGGTGCGCCACTGGCGCCAGTCCTGCAGGGCTTCAGCGGCAATCGCGGTGGCGTTGTCGCCCTGGTCGCCGAAGACGTCGGTGTAGCGGCGCAGGGCGCGGGTGCCGCTGGCGAAGCTGGTGACCGGTAGGTCCCAGGCGATCACCACCGGCAGCTCAAGGGTCTCACCCGGTTCAAGCCGGCAGCGCACCGCCAGGGCGGCACTGGCTGGGTCGTCGTCGCCGCTGTGGCGGTTGTTGTCGCTGTCCGGGATGGAGCCGTCGCGGGCGAAGGGGGTCCAGAGCTCGGCGCCATCGCCGCTGGGATTCCAACGGCTGCAGCGAAACACCTCGACTCCGCCGGGGGCGAGGTCGTCGCTGTCGGGCACGGCCAGGCACCACTGGCCCTGACCCTCAGCCAGTGGTTCGGCCCGTTCGCCTTCGAGCAGCACACCCTTGAGCCCTGCCGCCCCCACCTGGCGGTTGCACTGGCCCCGGCTGCGGCCGATCGCCGGCACGTAGTTGTGCTCCGGGCTGCCGTCGTCGCGGAAGTGCACCGAGGCGGAGGGGTCGGTGTTGGTGAACCAGCCGCAGGTGTTGCGCCAGCTCAGCATCAGCGACAGCGTCAGCGGTTGGTCGGTGGGATTGTGCAGCGTCCAGACGAAAACGGCGACGGGATAGCTGGTGCGCCGGTAGTCCCCGGGCAGAATCGGGCTGAAGGCCTCACAGCTCACGGAAGCGGCGAAGACCCCCTCGTAGTGGGTCGCGCTTAGCGGATAGCGGGCGGTGTAGGTGCCGGTGCGGTGCAGGTTGCCGTCGCTGCCTTGGCTGCTGGCGGGGTACCAGCTCCAGGCCGGCAGCGGTGCGCCGGCGGCCGGCCGGGAGGCATCGGCCTGGGGTTCTACGGCCAGGGCGTGGGCGCGGCTGCTGCTGCCATCGCTCTCGAACAGGGCGAACTGGCAGTCGGGCAAGGTGCCGAACCAGTGCTCCCCGCCGTCGAGGTGCCAGAGGTTGAAGCTGCCGTCGGGGCCGCGGCCGATGCAGCCGGCGCCAAAGCCACCCAGAGGCATGCCGTGGTTGGGCCCGTCGTCGAGGTTGCTGGCGTAGCGCACCGTGTAGGGCTTCTCCCAAGCGAGACCGAAGGGGCGCGACCAGCTGGCGCCGGGCTGCTGCCAGGGGCCTGCGGTCGGGCCACCGGAGCTGCCTCCCTGCAGCAGGGACGTCAGGGAGGGAAGGCCGAAGCGCGCCATGGGGCCACAGGAGGTGGGCCCAGCTTGTCAGAGGTTGCCGGCACCGCTGCTCACCTCCTGATCGATCAGGGCGTCGAGCGTCATCGCCGAGCGCACCAGGGCCTGGTAGCGCTGCACGATGCGGCGGTTGCGCTCGATCCAGCCGCCTGGATCGGCGCTGGGCAGGCCGTTGCCGTCGCCATCGAGAAGCTCCATGGCGCTCTGCTGGGCCAGCAGGGCCAGCACCAGCTCGTGGATGCGTTGGCGACGCTCACTCATCGAGGCTTTCGGGGGGATCGCCATCATGGAGACCCGATCATTCTGGGCGCGGCGTCGCGGCCTTTCTAGGCTGCTCTGATGACCATCTTGGCCGCCATCCACACCCAGGACTGCGATCTGGCCTTCAGCACCGCCGCCTCCGTGCTGGATCTGGCACGGGCGGCCCTGCGCAGTCCTGCAGCAGAGGCTTGAACTCGGTGGCTTCAGTGGCAGGGGAAGCCCGCATCGAGAAAGCCCGCATCGAGGTGATCGGCACCGATGCCGGTGCTCCGGCATCTCTGGCGCCTGCTGCCCAGGCCCGGTTGCGCGCTGCCCGGGTGGTGATGGCACCGCGGCGTCTGCTGGCCGCCGTGGACCTCTGGTGGCGGGAGGAGCAGGAGGCCGGGCGCATCCCGCTTCAGCTCGCCGCGCCCGAGCTGGGGGCCAGCGACCGGCCCGACCTGATGATGGAGCCCCTGCGGCGGGCCCTGGCCGGTGGCGAGCCCGCGGTGGTGCTGGCCAGTGGCGACCCGCTTTGGTTCGGCATCGGCCGGCTGCTGCTGCAGGAGTTCCCTGCGCCTCGGCTGCGCTTTCACCCCGCCCCCACCAGCCTGCAGCTGGCCTTCGCCCGTCTTGGCCGCCCATGGCAGGACGTCGCCTGGGTGAGCCTGCATGGCCGCGAGCCGGAGGCCCTCGCCGCTGCGCTGGCGAAGCGGCCCCCGGCGCTGGCGGTGTTGCCCGATCCCGGCCGGGGCGGCGCTGCGGAGGTGCGCGCGATTCTGCGGGCCTCCGGCCTGGAGGCCGCCTACGGGCTCTGGCTGGCGGAGCAGCTCGGTCATCCAGCTGAGCGAGTGCAGCGGCTGGCGCCCCAGGCCCCCCTGCCGCAGGACCTCGACCCCCTGCACCTGGTGCTGCTTATCGCCGAAGCAGCGCCGCCCCCCGATCCGGTCGCCCTGCCCCTGTTCGGCATCGACGACGGCCTCTGGCTGCAGCACGGCGACCATCCAGGCCTGATGACGAAGCGGGAGGTGCGCATTCAGCTGCTCGCCGATCTGGACCTCCCCGCGCGCGGCGTGCTGTGGGACCTTGGCGCCGGCGTGGGCACGATTGGTCTTGAGGCGCTGCGGCTGCGGCCCCAGCTGCAGCTCTGGGCGCTGGAGTGCCGGTCCGGAGCTAAGGCCCTGATCCAGAGCAACGCCCATCGGCTGGGGGTCAGGCCTGCTGGGGTGGTGGAGGGCCGTGCGCCCGAGGCCCTGGCAAAGCTTCCCGATCCCGATCGGGTGCTACTGGGCGGTGGTGGCCGCGAGCGGGCGGCGTTGCTGGCGGCGGTGCTGCAGCGCCTGCGCCCCGGCGGGCTGGTGGTGATTCCGCTCGCCACGGTGGAGGGCCTGGGGGAGCTGCGCCCCGTGTTGGAGCAGGCGGGCTATGGCGTGGCCGTGAGTCAACACCAGGCCTGGCGCGGTGCCCCGCTGGCGGACGGCACCCGGCTGGCGCCGCTCAATCCAGTGCTCGTGCTCAGCGGGCGCCGGCCTGCAGCGGCGGCGTGATCGATTCGATCCTCACCGGACTGCCCACCGCGAGCCCCTGGGCCGCGGCCTGGCCGGCTGCCAGTTCGATCACCCCATCCACCAGCTCGCCTGGGCCGTAGCTGCGGCAGGGAAGCTGCATGCAGGGCCTGGCGTTTGCTTCGATGGCGATCACGCGGTTCCCCCGCACGAACAGCATGTCCAGGGCTGCCGGGGTGCGGTGCATCCAGAAGTGGGCCGGCGTGGGCGTGGCATAGGGAAACCACATGCCGCGCAGCGGCGGCAGCGCAGGTCGCAGTTGCAGGCCCATGGTCTGTTGCCGCGGGGTCCTGGCCACCTCCAGCGCGATGCAGCGCTCAGACTCCAGGCACCAACGGGCCTCGATTGGCAGCACCTGGGGGGGGACATCGTCCGCGCGAACCGGCGACGCGGCGGCCAGCAGCAGCGCCGCCGGCAGGACCAGGAGTGGAGGAATCGGGTTCATGGCTGGGGCTGGTCAAGGCTCATGAAGGGGCAGGCCGTCGCTGAGGCAGTAGCCCCGGCCGCGCACGGTGTGGATCAGTCGCCGTTCGCCCTGGGCCTCCAGCTTCTGGCGCAGATAGCGGATGTAGACCTCGATCACATTGCTGGCGGCACGGCTCTGATCGTCCCAGACCTCGCGCAAGATGCGCTCGCGCGAGAGCACCTCGCCGCGGTGGCGCAAAAGCAGCAACAGCAGCTGATATTCCCGCGCCGTCAGGGCCACGGGGCGTCGGCCCCGCTTCACCTGGCGGCTGGCGGGCAGCACCTGGAGGTCGGCCAGCTGCAGCAGCTCCACCGGTTCGCGGCGACGCTCCGCCAGGCCGAGGTGCAGGCGCAGCCGGGTGAGCAGGTCACTCGGCCCCAGGGAGGTGAGCCAAAAGTCGTCGGCACCACTGCTGAGGCAGCGGCTGCGCTCGTCCACCGTGTCGGCGGCGATGCCGAGCAGCACCGGCACCGGGCCCCAGCGACGGCGCAGGGCCGCAATGGCGCTCCTCTGGTCGGGGGAAACCACCACGACCTCCGGAGCGGCGTCCAGGGGATCGCCTGCCGTGGCGGCCTCCACCTCCCGGCTGATCCAGGGGACATAGCCGGAGAGCTCCAGCCGGGCGGCCAGATCCGCAGCCTCCTGGCCCACCAGCAGCACCGGGGTCGTCACCGGCTGGATGCGCTGGCCGGCTCGCTGCCGTAGCCGGCATCGGGTTTGGCCACGTGGGGCAGACCCCAGCCGAGCTTGTTGCGCAGCACCTGGAAGAACTCGTGGTCGGCGAGCCGCACGAAGCGAACCGGATGGTCACTGCGGCGCACCAGCACCCGGTCTTCCGGCCAGACATAACAGCCGGCGCTGCCGTCCACCACCATCATCAGCCGCTCCGGCGTGGCCGGGAACACCGTCACCGGCTCGCGGTCGCTGAACACCAGGGCCCGTGAGGCGAGCGAGTGGGCGGCGATCGGGGTTAGCTGCAGCACCGGGCAGTCGGGGCTGATCACGGGGCCGCCAGCGCTGAGGGCGTAGGCCGTGGAGCCGGTGGGGCTGGAGAGGATCACGCCGTCGGCGGCGATGTCCACCGGGGCATGGCGGCCGATGGCGATCTCGAAGTGGCACATGCTGGTGAGCGGTTCCCGGTGCAGGGCCATCTCGTTGAGGCAGAGCACCTCCCAGCGGCGCTGTTCGCCCCGCATCACGCTCACCACCAGCATCGAGCGCTCCTCCACGGACCAGCTGCCGGCGATCACCTGCTCCAGCACCTGGTCGAGATCGGGGAGATAGGCCTCGGCCAGGAAGCCCAGGTGACCGGTGTTGATCGTCAGGATCGGAATGCCCACCGGTGCGGTCTGGCGGGCGGCCGACAGCACGGTGCCGTCGCCACCGAGCACGATGGCCAGGCGCATCTCGGCGTCGAAACCGGTGGGCACGCAGGCGGTGGTGCCGCGCGTGCGCAGGTGTTGGTCGGGATTGGCGAAGCCCACCACGCCGCCGGAGCTGCTGACCCGCACGCAGGTGACGCCGGCGGCAGTCAGGCGTTCCTCAATGGCATCGGCGGTGGCCATGGCCAGCTCCTTGCCGTCGTTGACGATCAGTCCGACGCGGGGCACCGATCGCGGGCGTGGATGCAAAGAGTTTATGGGGCTGCTCCGGAGGCGGCGCGCTCGCCCGCCCGGCGGCTCAGAACTGCTCCAGGAAGCGCAGGTCGCTGGTGTACAGGCGGCGGATGTCGTCGATGCCGTGCCGCACCATGCAGAAGCGCTCTACCCCCAAGCCCGCGGCAAAGCCACTGTGGGTCCGGGGATCGATGCCCAGCCCCTCGAGCACGGCGGGATCGACCATGCCGCAGCCCATCACTTCCAGCCAGCGGCCGCGCCACTGCACATCCACTTCGGCGGAGGGCTCGGTGAAGGGGAAGTAGCTGGCCCGGAAGCGTACCGGCAGGTCGCCGAAAAATCGCTGCAGGAAGGTGGTGACGGTGCCGCGCAGATGACTGAAGTCGAGGCCCTCATCGAGGGCCAGCACCTCCACCTGGTGAAAAACCGGCGAATGGGTGGCGTCGACGGCATCGCGGCGGAACACCCGCCCCGGGGCGACGATCCGCACCGGCGGTGGATTGGCTTCCAGGTGGCGGATCTGCACCGGAGACGTGTGGGTGCGCAACAGCCGGTCGCCGCCCAGGTAGAAGGTGTCCTGCATGTCCCGGGCGGGGTGGTGCTCGGGGATATTGAGCGCGGTGAAGTTGTAGTGGTCAGTCTCGATTTCGGGCCCCTCTGAGACGCGGTAGCCCAGCCCCGCAAAGATGTCGACGATCTCCTCGATCGTGGCGATCAGCGGGTGGCGGTGCCCCGGTGGCACGTAGCGGCAGGGGGCGGTCACATCCAGCCGTTCTCGCTCGAGCCGCTCCGCCATGGCCGCGCCCTTCACGTTCTCCAGCCGTTCCGCCAGCAGCGCCTGCACCTGCTCCTTGAGTACGTTGGCCCGCTGCCCCACCAGCGGCCGCTCCTCACCGGGCAGCCTCCCCATGGCGCCCAGCACCACCGAGAGGCGTCCCTTTTTGCCCAGCAGTCCCACTCGCAGTTCCTCGAGGTCGGCGGCGCTGCCGGCTGCGGCGATGGCGCTGGCAGCCTCCGCCTCCAGCTGCTCCAGCTGACGCGTGAGGTCCTGCAGGCTGAAGGTGGCGCTCACGGGGTCGGGGCGGCGGATAGGCGAAGCGCGACTGTAGGCAGCCGTCCCGGCCCGTCTAGCTTGCTTGCTGTGCCCTATGCCTGATGGCTGTGCCCTTGCCGGAGCCTGCCGCCACGCCCCCAGCGTCGTCCCTGCGGATCCTGATCAGCAATGACGACGGCGTCTTCGCCGACGGCATCCAGGCCCTGGCGGCGGCGGCTGCGGCCCGCGGTCACCGGGTGACGGTGGTTTGCCCTGACCAGGAGCGCTCGGCCACCGGTCACGGCCTCACGCTGCAGACACCGCTGCGCGCCGAGCGGGCGGATGAGCTGTTCGCCCCTGGCGTGATCGCCTGGGCCTGCAGCGGCAACCCCTCCGACTGCGTCAAGCTCGCCCTGTTCCGCCTGCTCGATGAGCCCCCCGATCTGGTGCTCTCCGGCATCAATCACGGCCCCAACCTGGGCACCGACGTGCTCTATTCCGGCACTGTCGCCGCGGCGATGGAGGGCACGATCGAAGGCTATCCCGCCCTGGCGGTGAGCAGCGCTGATTTCCAGTGGCGCCACTTCGAGCCTGCCGCGGCCCTGGCCCTGCGGATCGCCGAGTCGATGCACGCCGCCGGCTGGCCGGAGGGGCTGCTGCTCAACCTCAATGTGCCGCCGTTGCCGGCGGAGGCGATCGGCCCCCTGCGCTGGTGTCGCACGGCGGTGCGCCGCTACGTCGACCAGTTCGACAAGCGCGTTGATCCACGCGGCCGCACCTACTACTGGCTGGCCGGTGAGGTGGCCAACGATCTGGAGGCCCGGGTCTCCGGGCCCGACAGCTGGCCGATCGACGTGGCCTGGATCGACGCTGGCGGCGCCTCGCTGACGCCGCTCCAACCCGAGTTGTTCTGGCGTGGCGCCGCCGCCTCCCTGCCTGCCGCCGAGTCACTCACAGGCTGAGCGGTCTCTCTAAGTACGCCGATGCATGCGCTGCAGCAGCCAGAGGCTCATCATTAGCCCGATCAGATGGGCGAACAGCACCTGGGTGTTGCTCAGCACCGAGAGCATCTCCAGGGAGGTGATCGGGTAGTTGGTGATGCGGCCGCCGGGGGTGGTCATCACGCCGCCGAAGGCGAAGCCGGCCTGCATCGAGGCCTGGAAGAAGAGGCTTCCGGCCAGAGCCTGATAGCCCACGGCCGCGAGGCTGAGGCCGACCAGATCCGCCAGCACGCCGCGCTTGATCAGGCGCGCGGTCTCCCCCTTGCTGGGCCGCACTGGGCTGGCCAGGGCGCGGCCGCAGCGGATCAGCAGGCCGCTCTGCCAGATGCTCCACAGCAGCACGAAGAAGGCCAGGGTGGTGAAGGAAAGACCTGGGCCGAGTCCCAGGGCCTTGTCGGCGCGCATCGCCACCTGGCCGCCGATGTTGTTGAACAGCAGGACACCCACCACAACTACGGCCAGCACCACCTGGGCCCAGAGGCGGATCCAGCCCATGCGTCGCAGGGCAGCGGCGATCTGCTGTAGGTCTAAGCGATCGACCATGGGAGCGGGTGGGGCACCCAAACTTGCCATGGGAGGATCGCAACGGCGAGGGCTGACGGCGTTGATTCCGCTCCACGATCCCAGCGACGCCCTGCGTCCCACCGCGATTGCGCTGGGCAGTTTTGATGGCCTGCACCAGGGCCATCGGCGCGTCATCGCCGCCGTGACGGCCACCCGCGGCGGTGATGACGCGGCCGGTGCAGCCGTGCCCACGGTGGTGAGTTTCTGGCCCCATCCCCGTGAGGTGCTCCATGGCGAGCCGCGGCTGCGGCTCGATCTGCCGGAGGAGAAGCTGGTGCTGCTGGAACCGTTGGGCATCCGCCAGTTGGTGCTAGTGCCCTTCGATGCCGCCTTGGCGGCGCTCACGCCGGAGGCCTTTGTGGCCGAGGTGCTGGTGGCTCAGCTGCAGGCCCGCCGCATCGCCGTGGGCGACAACTTCCGCTTCGGGGTCGGCCGCAGTGGCGATGTCGGCGATCTGGCCAGGCTCGGCGCCCGCCATGGCATCGAGGTCACCGTGCTGCCGATGCTGTACGACGGCTCGGAACGGGTGAGCAGCAGCCGTATCCGCCGCGCCCTTGCGGTGGGAGGCCTAGACGAGGCCCGCCGCATGCTGAAGCGCCCCTACCGCTTCAGCGGCCGGGTGGTGCGCGGCCGGGGGCTGGGGCGCGGTCTGGGCTGGCCGACGGCCAATCTCCAGGTGGACGGCCGCAAGTTCCTGCCGCTCGAGGGGGTCTATGCGGCGCGGGCTTGGTTGGCGGGGGAGCCCGGCCCTGCCATGGCGGCGGTGATGAATCTCGGACCCCAGCCGACGGTGGATCCCCTGGCCCCCTCGGCGGTGGAGGTGCACCTGCTCGATCGCCAGATCGAGCTGGAGGGGGTGCACCTCACCGTGGAGCCGCTGCGGCTGTTGCGCCGGCAGCGCACCTTCGAAGGCCTGGAGGCGCTCAGCGCCCAGATCGGTCGCGATGCCAACGAGGCGCGGCAACTGCTGGCGGCCTCTCAGCCCGCCGGGTAGGCGTGGGTGAGGCCCCAGCCGATGAACACGGCGATGCCGCCCATCAGCAGAATTCCGGACACCAGCACCAACATTGGGTTGTCGGAACCGTTGGGCTCGGTGGCCATCGCACCTCCGGCAGCCATCACACCCTAGACAGGGTGAGGCCCGGCGGCCGGCCCACTTTCCGTTCACCAGGCCCCTTCACCCAGCCCCTTCACCACAACCGTTTCCCTCTCGCTTCGCCGCTCCCTGTGTCGCTCGATTCCACCGCCACCCTGCGCCTGCTCGACGCCAACCTCGACCGGGCCCGTGAGGGGCTGAGGGTGCTCGAGGACTGGGCTCGCTTCGCCCTGGATCGCGCGGACCTGGTGGCCCGCAGCAAGGATCTGCGCCAGCGGCTCGGCCGGATCCATGAGGACCGCTTCAAGCTGGCCCGCCACACGGCCACGGATCCGGGGGCTGGGCTGGGCCATCCCGCCCAGCAGGAGCGGCAGCAGCCGGCGGCGGTGCTGGCGGCTAATGCGGGCCGGGTGCAGGAGGCCCTGAGGGTGCTGGAGGAATTCGGCCGGATCGAGGCTCCCCAGCTGGCCCAGGAGGCCGCGGCGGTGCGCTATGCCGTCTACGACCTCGAGGTGGATCTGCTGCGCGCCGGGAGCACGCCGCAGCAGCGGCGCCAGCAGCTGCTCGCCTGCCGCCTCTATCTGGTCACCAGCCCGGTGCCGGATCTTGAGGCGGTGGTGGCCGCTGCCCTCGAGGGGGGGGTGCGCCTGGTCCAGTACCGCTGCAAGGAGGGCAGCCAGGTCCGCGGCGGTCGGATCGACGACCAGCAGCGCTGGCTCGAGGCCCGCGCCCTGCGCGCCCTCTGTGCCCGGCACGGCGCCCTGTTCCTCATCAACGACCGCATCGACCTGGCCCTAGCGGTAGATGCGGATGGCGTCCATCTCGGCCAGGGGGATCTTCCACCGGCGATCGCCAGGCGCCTGCTTGGTCCCGACCGCCTGATCGGCCGCAGCACCCACCAGCTCGAGCAGCTGTGCCAGGCGGTGATGGATGGCTGCGATTACGTGGGGGTGGGGCCGGTGCAGGCCACGCCCACCAAGCCGGGCCGCACCCCCGTGGGGCTGGCCTACGTGCAGCAGGCGGCGGCGGAGTCACCGATCCCCTTCTTTGCCATCGGCGGCATCGATGCCACCAACCTGGCGGCGGTGCGGGCGGCCGGAGCGGAGCGGGTGGCCGTGGTGCGGGCGATCACCGAGGCGCCCGATCCAGCGGCGGCGGCCCGCACGCTGCTGGCCCAGCTGGAGGCTGAGGCCGGGATGGAGATCCGTCGATGAGCGACGAGCATCCAGGGGCGGAGGCGCCGACAATCGCCATCCAGGTGAACGGCGAGCAGCACCGCTGTCCGCCGGCCCAGGCCCTGCCGGCGGTGCTGCAGGCCCTGGGCTATCGGCCCGAGCTGGTGGTGGTGGAGTTCAACGGCATGATCCTGCCCCGCTCGCGCTGGCCCGATCAGCTGGTGGTGGAATCCGATGTGCTGGAGGTGGTCACCATCGTGGGAGGCGGTTCCTAGATTTCCCCCATTCGTTTGAAAGCTGCCATGGCTTCCCGATTGCTGCGGCGTGCGGCCAGCCTGATGGCCGTGCCCGTGCTGGTCGCCGGGCTGCTGTTCACCCTTCCCCAGCCCGCCTCCGCGGCCAGTGGCGGCCGCATCGGCGGCGGCAGCTTTCGCTCCGCCCCTTCGATGCCACGCAGCTACGGCGGTGGCGGCAGCCGTTACGGCGGCGGTGGGGGCTATCGCGGTGGTTATTACGGCGGCGGCGGCTATGGCGGCGGCTATCGGGGTGGTTACGGCGGCGGCATCGGCTTCCCGTTCATCGTGCCGATCTTCGGCTTCGGCGGCGGCCTGTTCGGCTTCCTGATCCTGATGGCGATCGTGGGTCTGCTGGTCAATGCTGTGCGCGGTGCCGGCGGCGGCCGCAGCCTGCCTGGCTCGGGGGATGACGGGATTGCCGGCAGCCTGGACGGCCCCGTGGCCATCGCCCAGATTCAGCTGGGCCTGCTGGCCACGGCCCGCGACGTTCAGGACGATCTGCGTCGCATGGCCGGCACGGCGGACACCAGCAACAGCGCCGGCCTGCAGCGGGTGTTGCAGGAAACCACCCTGGCCCTGCTGCGCCACCCCGATCTTTGGGTCTACGCGAATGGCGAAGTTGGCCAAGTGCCCTTCGCCAGTGCCGAGTCCACCTTCAACCGCCTGACGATGCAGGAGCGCAGCAAGCTTCAGCGCGAGCTCACGGCCAATGTGGGCGGGCGACGCTACAGCGAGCCCTCTAGCGTGCCGGTGGGGGCCAGCAGTGGCGCCAGCGACTACATCGCCGTGACTCTGTTGGTGGCGAGCCGCAACCGGCTGGGCATCAAGGGGGCCAGCTCGGCCGAGGAACTGCGGGACAGCCTGCAGCAGCTCGGTGCTGTCGGTGCCGATGATCTGCTTGCCCTTGAGGTCATCTGGCAGCCGGAAGGGGCGGGCGAGGTGCTCAGCAGCGAAGATCTGCTCACGGCCTATCCCGATCTGCAGCATCTTTGAAGCTTCCCTGGGTTGCCTACCTTCAGCGGCACCCTCACACTGCCGGGCAGTCGAGCCTGGAAGCAATGGCGTCCCGTCCGATCCAGTGGGTCAACACCCCGGTGCTGCTTGAGGCCATCGAGCGCTATGAGCAGGGCCGACTTTCCCATTCCATGCAGCTGTGGCTGAGCTCCCTGCTGGACCTGGATACCGCTTGCGGGAGCTCGTTGCGTCGGGGCTGCTGAAAGCTGGCGCTGGCTCAAACTCAGCCCGTGCCGCTGCCCTGCGCATTCTGGGCTGGCCCCAGGATGCGCAGAGCAGCCATGGCCGCACCGTAGCCGTTGTCGATGTTGACCACCGTCAGCCCCGGGGCGCAGCTCGCCAACATGCCGTGCAGGGCGGCCTTGCCGCCTGCACTCACCCCGTAGCCCACCGATACCGGCACGCCGATCACCGGCTGGGGCACCAGGCCGGCCAGCACCGTGGGCAGCGCCCCTTCCATGCCGGCGCAGGCGATCAGCACCCGGGCCTGGCGCAGCTGCTCCAGCCGCTCGAGCAGGCGGTGCAGCCCGGCCACCCCCACGTCGAGCAGCAGATCGCTGGCCACGCCGTGACACTGCAGGGCAAGGCTGGCCTCGGTTGCCACGGTCAGATCACTGCTGCCGCCGCTGAGCACCAGCACGCTGCCACGCCGGGGATCGGGCCCCGGGGGGACCGGGCAGGTGAGACAGGCGGCGAAGGGATGGTGCTGCAGGACCAGCGGCTCCTGGCCGGGTTCCAGGGCTTCCAGAGCATCCAGGGCTTCGCGGATGGCCTGCACCTTGGCTGGCGACACCCTTGTGACGAGAGCCAGTTCGCCGGCGGCGGCAAAGCGCCGCAGGATCGCTGCGATCTGCTCCGGGCTCTTGTGTTCGCCCCAGATGGCCTCCACCATGCCCAGCCGCTGACGGCGGCCCAGGTCGAGGCGGGCGTCCTCGGGCGGACTGGCGTTCACGCCGGGCCCGCCTGCGGGCCCTGGGGTTCCAGCTCGCCCTCGTAGACCAGCGGGAAGGGGTTGGCCTCGTCCTTGCGCTCGAGGGCAACGCGGGCGAGCTGCTCAAAGCGCTCTTGCACCTGCTGCACCTCCTGCTCCGGGATGGCCTTCCACTGCTCGCGGCTGGCCCAGTGAATCAGCAAGATGCCCTCCTCGCGGGCAACGTCCCACAGCAGTTCGCGTTTTAGAAAGCCCGGCTGGCGTCGCAACCAGGGCTCCCAGCTGCCGGCTTCGGCCTCCAGCCAGGCCCGGCGTGCTGTCGCTGGCACCCGCACCTTGAGGTGCTCCACTACCTCCACCGCCACGGCGCCATCGGGCTCAAGTGCGGCGGTGATCGTGGCAAGGCTGACCAGCCCTCTGCCCACCCTGCCGCCCAATCCGGCAGGGTGGGGGCCGAGGGCGAAGGCCTCAGGGGTGGGTCCGCTCAGCAGCACTAGCAGCGACAGCATGATAGCGAGAATCATGCTAGGCAAAGGAAACCGGTTCGCGGCGGTCATGGCCGTTGCAGCAGCACCACCGCATGGCAGGCGATGCCCTCCTCGCGCCCCGTGGGGCCGAGCCCCTCGTTGGTGGTGGCCTTCACGCCCACCTGCTCCGGGCTCAGGCCCATGCGCGCGGCGATGCCGGCGCGCATGGGCGCGATGTGGGGTTTGAGCTTGGGCCGCTCCGCCACCACGACGCTGTCCACGTTGACCACGCTCCAGCCCGCGTCGCGCACCAGCCCCATGACTTTCTCCAGCAGCTCCAGGCTGTCTGCTCCCTTCCAGCGGGCATCCTCGGGGGGAAAGTGGCGGCCGATGTCCCCCAGGCTGAGGGCGCCCAGCAGGGCATCCATCAGGGCATGCACCAGCACATCGGCGTCACTGTGGCCGTCGAGGCCCAGGCCGGCGGGATGCTCGAGCGTCACCCCCCCCAGGATCAGGGGGCGGCCAGGAACAAGACGATGGATGTCGTAGCCGTTGCCGATCCGCAGCTGCATGGGGGAGGTCCCTCGGGGTGCACAGACCGTCAGTCTTGCGCCTGCTGCTCCAGCCAGCGGGCATGGAGATCGGGGCGCCGCTCGCGGGTGCGCTCCTGCTGTTGTTTGGCGCGCCAGCGGGCGATGGCACCGTGGTCGCCGCTGCGCAGCACCTCCGGCACGGCCATGCCGCGGAAGTCGGCCGGGCGCGTGTAGTGGGGATGTTCGAGCAGCAGCTGGCTGTGGCTCTCCTCGTCCAGCGAGGCGGGGGTGCCCACAGTCCCCGGCAGCAGGCGCACCACGCCGTTGATGATTGTCATCGCCGGCAGCTCGCCGCCGGTGAGCACGAAGTCGCCGATCGATACCTCCTCGTCGGCGAGGCTGCGGATGCGCTCATCGAAGCCCTCATAGTGGCCGCAGAGCAGCACCAGCTGGTCGTAGGTGCTGGCCCAGCGGCACAGGTCGGCCTGGCGCAGGGGGCGCCCCTGGGGACTCATCAGCAGCACCCGCCGACGCGGGCAGGTCGGAATGGCCTCGAAGGCGGCGAAGACCGGTTCGGGCTTGAGCACCATGCCGGCTCCGCCGCCGTAGGGCTCGTCATCGACCTTGCGGTAGCGGTCGGTGGCGTGATCGCGGGGGTTGTGGGTGTGCAGCTCGGCGATGCCGGCGGCGAAGGCGCGCCCGATCACCCCCAGCCCCAGCAGGGGCGCGAAGGCCTCCGGCACCAGGCTGACCACATCGAGCCGCAGCCCGCTCATGCCGGCGACGGGGTCGCGGCGCTGCTGGCGCTGGGGCGGCTCACACGCCGGATCTCCGAGCTGAAGCTGGCCCGGCCGGGACTGCCGTCGCGGCGATGTTCAACGCTGCTGCGCAGCCGCAGGTTGGGCTTGGTGAACCAGATGCGCTCCCGCACCTCGCCCTCGCGGCCGCTGAGGCTGAGCTCCAGGCTGCCGTCAGGCCCGAGCTGCCATTGCCCGGGCGCCTCCGGTGTGCCGGCGGGGCCACGCTGGAACTGCCCACCGGCGAGGAAGTGCAGCTCCTGGGTGGCGGCGCCTGGGGGCGTGATGCGCAGCCCGCCGGGGTCGCCGGCGCGGGCGGGCTCCAGGAAGGCCACCAGCAGCTCGCCGCGCTGGGAGTCGTGCCACGCCTCCTCGTCGTTGTGCGGGCTGCCTGCGACACCGGCCTGGGCGGAGCCCAGATCGAAGCGGCTGCGCAGGGCCAGCCATTCGCCAGCGCAGAACTCCAGGAAGCTGCGGATGTCCTGCGGGGGGAAGTCTTCGGGGGTGACGCTCACGGCGAGGGGCGCAGAGGGGGGGCGGATCGCCGGGCCATCCTCCCAGCCCGGCCGGCTCAGTCGCCGCGATAGCCCAGCTCGGCCAGCCGTCCCGGGTGGCTGCGCCAGCCCGGCACCACCTTCACGAACAGCTCCAGATAGACGGGTCCGTCAAACACCTTCTGCATCTGCAGGCGGGCGCCCTGGCCAATCGTGCGCAGCATCTGGCCGCCCTTGCCGATCAGGATCCCCTTCTGGCTGGAGCGCTCCACCAGCACCGTGGCCAGCACGGCGGTGCGCGGCGCCTTGCCGGTGTCGTCCTCGACGATCCGCTCGATCCGCACCGCCACCGAGTGGGGCACCTCCTCGCGGGTGTGGTGCAGCACCTGTTCGCGGATCAGCTCTGCCAGCAGCAGCTGTTCCGGCTGGTCACTGACGGCATCGGGGGGATAGAGATGCGGACCCGGCGGCAGCTCGGCGCCGAGGGCACTCACCAGGTCGGGGCAGCCCTCGCCGCTCAGGGCACTGCAGAGGTGCAGGGGCCACTCCGGCATCAGCGCCCGGTAGCTGGCGATCAGCGCCTCCGCCTGCTCCGCCGCCATGCAATCGCTTTTGTTGAGGGCCACATGTACAGGAGCGCGGGCCTGGCGCAGCAGTTCCACGATGAAGGCGTCGCCGCGGCCGGCCGGCTGGCTGGCGTCCACCAGCAGCAGCACCAGGTCCACTTCGCCAATGGCGCCCCGGGCGCTCTGCACCAGCCGCTGGCCGAGCAGGTGGTGCGGCTTGTGGATGCCGGGGGTGTCCAGCAGGACCAGCTGGGCCGTGGCGGTGGTCAGGATGGCCCGCAACCGGTTGCGGGTGGTCTGGGCCACCGGCGAGGTGATCGCCACTTTCTGGCCCACCAGCTGGTTCAGCAGGGTGCTCTTGCCCACATTGGGGCGGCCGATCAGGGCGACGAAGCCCGAGTGGAACCCATCCGGAGTGGTGACCTCCGAGGGCAGCGGGGCGATGGGCGGCGGCGACTCCATAACCTCAACAGTGACAGCCCGTCGATCTGCGCAGCACCCATGTCAGACCCGCTTTCCCCCCGCGAACCCAGCTTTCCCCAGGCGATCGAGATCACGGGCCAGTGGCTGGCCCTCTGGGAGGCCGGCGAACTCAGTGACGAGGTGCTGGCCGACCGGGTGGCGGAGCTGGTGGCCAGCCGTGACGGGGCCCGCGGTTTCTTCGTGGTGGCCCTAGTCGGCGAGGCGGCCCTGATGGACCGGCTGCCGGAGCCGGTGGTGCTGCAACTGCGCGCGGCCGGCGAGGGGGTCGTTGACCTGATGGCCCGCAACCTGGCGATGAGCACGGCCATGGCGCTGCATCACCTGCGCAGCGGCGACGAGGAGCAGCAGGCCGGCTCCGAGCGGGTATCCACCCGTAGCCGGGAGCTGCTGCGGCTGCTGGAGCCTTCCCTGGTGAAGAGCCGCCTCGAAACCCTGCTGGCGGCGGCCCGCGATGGCTCTGGAGAGGACGTGACCTTCCTGGACCGCTGGGGCTACGACGCCGAGCAGCGAGCGGCGATCACCGTGGCGATCGAGTCGGTGGCCGACTGAGCGCCGTCGCCTTGGTCGCCGTTCAGGGCGTGGGCAGGGCCGTGGCGGCCGGGACCTCGATGACCGCTGGGGCATCGGCTGCGGCGGGGGCCATGGCGGCAGGTTCCGCCATGGCTGAGTCTTGCGGGGCTTCGGCCGCCACAGGCTCAGGAGCCATAGCTTCTGGAGCCATGGCATCAGGGGCCACCTGCTCTGGAGCCTGCACTGCTGAGGGGGTGGCTGAAGACCTAACAGACGCCGCCGCGACCGGCGCCGTCGTCAGTCCGGCTGAGGGCGCGTGGACCGGGACCTCATCGAGGGGATGCAGATGCACCACCGCCGGGGCGATCGATCCTGCCTGCGGAGCCCGCTGCTGACGCGACCAGTTGTCGATCTCCTGCACCACCTCGGGACCATCCGGGGTGCTGAGGATGTCGACGCTGCCGTCGCTCTGCATCGCCAGCGGCACTTCGGTGATGCGCTTGACGCGGCTGGAGGCCACGTGCACGACCCGGGCCGGGGCGATGCGGGCCGCGGCTCCGGGCAGCTGTTGCAGGGCCTGGCGCATCGGTGCCCGCCATGCGGCGGGCAGGGCCGCCATCGGGTCGTCACTGAGGCTGCGGCGGGCGCGCTCCACCATCGCCAGGGCGGACATCGGCCCCTCCTGCAGATCGCTCAGCTCAAGGCGCCCTCCCAGCAGCTCGGCGCGGCTGACCTGCCGCTGCAGCAGCGCCAGGGGACCGGGGGGTGGTGCGCTGACGGAAGCGCTGGCTGCGGCCAGGCCTCTCCCGGGCCTTCCAGTGACGGCGGAGGCCTCCAGCGACTGCTCCAGCGGCCGATCTAGCAGCGAGGAGCCGATGCGGGACGCGCTGCCGAGCAGGATGCCGGTGCTGGTCTCGCTGGCCTCGCGCATTTTCTGGGCCAGGGGCAAGCGCAGCAGGTCGTCGAGGTTGAGCAGTTTGCCGCCGGGCATAGAGGCGAGCTTGGGCACCGCCTGGCCAGGCGGGGTGAGCTCCTTCACCCGGGCCTGCCAGCGGTCGTGGAGGTCGATGCCCACCAGCGGCAGCCAGATGGTTTGGCTGAGAAGGGCCCAGCCGATCGCCCTGGGATTGAGACCGCTGTTGGGGGGTTGCATCGGGGTGAAGGGATGGGGTGAGGTGCGGTGAGAAGGGGGTGGGGCCAGAAGATGGGTGAGGCGCTGAGAATCAGTTGTTGTTATTATTCCAGTAATTAGTGTAGAATAGCACCGTATTGCCTAGGGAACTCAGGGGTAACACCACCTGGTTCAAGAGATCCACGGATTTGCCATAGATGCTGCGTCTGACGATGATTGTGTCGCGATCACGCAGAGGAGGGTTGAATCCCTTCGAAATGTCCTGGCCGGGTTTGTAGCTGTAGAACTCGCTGGTGCTGGTGCCGTTGCGGTTGAGGCGCACCAGTTCGATGTCGGTCTTGTTGGCGCGCCAAGGCACCGGCCCGCCGGCCCGCATCAGCGCCTCCTGCAGCGGCGTGTTGGAGGGCACCGCAATCGTGCCCGGCGCCTTCACCTCTCCCAGCAGGGTCACGTTGATGGTGGCGGGGGAGAGATTGGAAAGGCCGATCTGCAGCACCTCATCGGGCAACGGGCTATCGGTGCGGGCGACGATCAGGGTATCGCCGTCGAACAGGATCGGGTTCTGACGCTGGTTGCCCGCCTGCAGCAACTGGGCAAGGTCGAGAACGGTCTGCTTCTCCTGACCGCCGGCGGCTCCGAGACGGCGCAGCACCACCTGGCGGATGTCGGCGTTGAGGGTGATGCCTCCGGCCGTCTGGATCGCGGTCACTGGATTGGCGTAGGCGTCGAGCGGGTAAAGGCCTGGACGGGAGACCTCACCCAGCACGCTCACCTGCACCTGACGGCCCTTGACCAGGCTGAGGATCAGCTGCGGGCGCACCAGCTCGCGGGCGTAAATCGAGGTGAGCCAGCGGGTCGCCTGGCCGAGGGTCAGGCCGGTGAGCTGAACTGACCCCAGCAGGGCCAGAGTGCTGGTGCCGTCTGGAAGGATCGCCACCGGCCCGCCGATCTCCTTGGCGCCCGGATCAAGGAAGGAGAGCTGCAGTTGATCGCCAGGCCCCAGGATGTAAAGGTCGCCGTAGGCAGCTGTCGCGGCGGGGGGCGCGGCAGAGAGCTGGCGGGCGGGAGCGGGTTGGCGCGAGGGCTGAGTGGAAGCCGCCTGAGGACTGGGGCTGAACTGCTGTGCCGGGGAGGTGGGCGCTGTGCCGGGCACGGGAAATGAACCGTAGTGCTGGGCCAGCTGCGGCACCTCGGCGGCCCGCAGGGGGGCGGTGCCGGTGCTGAGCAGCAGGGCGCTCAGGCCAAGGCAGGGAAGGCAGAGTGGTCGACCTGCTGCACGCCTGACGAGTCGCAGGGCTGAAAACTGCCGAAATGTCGTGGGCATGGGCATCGCATCCACGGGCAGCAAATAGGCAAGAACAGGCGCACCACCATACCTGTACTCGGTGAGTCCAGGATGCTGGGGGCAGCAGCACTCGCCTTGCTGAAATGTTCTATGATGACTAGTCATAGTTCAGGACAAGCACACGTGATCACGCCGGGCGTTCCCTCCGATCCTGCGCTTGGCGGTTCGCTCCCGGTCCGGGATTCCTTCCCAGGCACTCCTGCCACCACCTCTGGCACCCGCTCCTCCGCGGCAGATCCCTGGGTGCAGTCTTTCCCCCTGGCCGGTGAAAAAGGCGATGCAGGCAGCAGCGGCCTCTCGGGCCTGCTGCGAACCCTCAAGCGGCGGCAGGGCATCTTTCTGTTCACTTTTGCCGTGGTGACGGGATCTTTGGCTCTCAATACCATGCGCGAGCGCATCTTTTCACCCGTGTTTCAGGGTGGATTCCAGATGCAGATCAGCAATCCCTTTGAGGGGCGGGGTGGAGCTCAAGGTGGTGGCACTGTCGAGCAGATTGCCCGCAGCAATTTCAACGGTGATGTTCCCAGTCTCGTGGTGTTGCTGCGCAGCCCACTGCTGATGAAACCTCTGGCGGAGAAGCAAGGGATCAGCATGGCTCAGCTAATTAACAATCTCTCGATTGATACAGCTAACGAGGAAGTTCAGAATGTCCTCAATGTATCTCTGCGCTGGCCAGATGCGGTCAAAGGTCGTGCCATCTTGAATCAGCTTTCAGAAGATTATACGCGATTCTCCCTCACTCAGCGTCAAGCTGCTCTTGATTCCGGAGTGAAATTTCTAGATCGCCAGGCTCCTGAAATCATGCAGCGCGTGGAGAGATTGCAAGGGGAGATGCTTAAATTTCGAGAGCGTAACAACAACCTTGATCCGGCTCGGAATGCTCAATCTATTCTGGCTGCCAGAGAGGACCTTATTCAGCAGCTGCGGTCGCTCCAGAATCAACAGGTGCAACTGGACAGTCGCCTTGCATCCGTTGAGTCTGGCAAACTGCAGTGGTCCCCCAGTGGTGTACCAACTGCGGTAGAGCAGCTCGGCAGAAGCGGTGTTCTCACACCTGGTCGAGGAGCGGGAGCGGAGGCTGCTGCCGGTGCACGGACGCCACTTCAGCAACTGAATGAACTCGAGACGGATTTGGCTACTGCGCGAGCCACCTTCCGTGAAGACTCGCCCCTTGTGCAGTCCCTGGTGGCTCGCCGCAATACTCTTGTTCCCGTGGTGAAGGGGCAGGCCGCCGACGAGGTGCGCGCTCAGTTGCTGGCCAACGTTGCCCAGCAGGATGAGATTAATCGACAGATTCTATTGCTCAATCAAAACTTCCGTAGTAACCCCAGGAAGATGAAAGAATATGAGGATCTTCAGCAACGTCTCTCAATTGCTCGCGAGCATTATTCTTCGTATATCCAGGCTCGTGAGAATTTTCGCTTAGAGCTGGCGCGCTCTACGACACCATGGCAGATTATCGCACCGGCTGATTTCGCAGACGTTCCTGTTGAGCCCAATATCCCCAGCAATCTGCTTCGGGCCCTGATGCTGGGTCTGCTTGCTGGTGTTGCTGCTGCCATTCTGAGGGAGCGTACGGATCACGTCTTTCACACGCCCATGGAGGCCGAGAAGGATCTGCAGCTACCGGTGTTGGGCTTGATCCCTTATCTGCCACTGGATCCTGGCGTGGAGATCGCATCCAGCATGGCCAAGATGTCTGCAAGTGAACGCTTTGCAGTCAAGGAATCTCTGCGAAGCCTGTTCACCACGTTCCGCCTGCTGCGCGCCGATCGCAACATTCGCCTAGTCGGCGTCACCTCATCAACGCAGGCTGAGGGTAAATCTACCGCCGTTGCCGTCTTCGCAAGCACCCTTGCCGACCTCGGGCTGAAGGTGCTGATCATTGATGCTGACATGCGACTGCCTATGCAGAGCCGTTACCTGGGCGTTGAGCAGGGAGATGGGCTCTCGACTCTGCTTTCAGACCATCAGGTTAATGCTGTGAATCTGATACAGGTTATCCACGAACATTTGCATGTCCTGCCTTCCGGCCCAAAGCCTCCTGACCCTGCCAAGCTGCTTAACTCGCAGCGATGTCAGGAAGTTGTGGATGAAATACGGGCCTTGCCTGACTATGACATCGTCCTCTGGGACGCCCCGCCCTGTCTGATGCTCTCCGACCCGATTCTGTTGGGAGAAAAGCTTGATGGCATTCTTTTCCTTGTGGGTCTTGGTAAAGTCAGCCGTGATGTTGCTCCCCAGGCTGTCCGCAGGATTAAAGCATCTGGAGTTGATGTGCTAGGCCTTATCTGTAACCAAGTCAACTTCCCAAGCCGGCTCAATGACTATGGTTATGAATATGGTTATTACTATCATTACGCCTATGCCGGTTCTTATGTTGCATCAGGCTCAAGCGGTTATGGCAAGGGACTACAAGGTTATGTGAAGCGGCAGCGAGACAGCTATTTTGGCGGTGTCGCTGGTAATTACATCTCCCAGCGCTACAAGAACTCCTACGCTCCCAGCCGTTATATCCGTGATGCCAATACCAATTCTGGTGACAGCGCGTCTGCCAACGGCGAGATTTCTGAAGGCTCCCGGAAGTCTCCGGGCGCCAATCGCTCAATTCCTCGCTTTCTGAAGGGGTCGATGGTCTGGCTTGGTCGTCGCTTTGGCCGTCGCTTTGGCCGTCGTCGCCGTTGAGGCCTCGCCTCAACGGCTCCAACGAGGCCTTCGTCAGCTCCTGAGCACCTGATCCAGCAGCTCAAGGTGGTCGTAGATGGGAGATGCCGCTGGATGGCAGCGACGAACCCAGTCGAGGGCCGCATGCATATCCAAGTTGCGTTCCCGTGCTGTCAGGCCGATGGCGACAAGTGGCGACCGCTCGATTCCGGCCATGCAGTGGAGGTAGACGGGTTTGTCCTCAGCCAGCAGTGCCCCGGCAACCGCAAGGGCCTCGGCGAGTCGTTCGTGGCGTAAGGGTTCCTGGCGGCGATGATCGGGAAGCGAGACACCGCCGCTCTGCCAGTGGGACGGGATCGGTTCCCAAGTTTCTTCTTCGGCGTAACAGCAGCTGAAACGGCTTTTCAGGCCAGCCTGCTCGAGCTGTTGCCAGTGCAGGAGGCTGGTCGGCATGGGACCGAGTGCCAGGCGATTGGTGAGGATCCAGCTGTAGGGCAGTGACTGATCCGGCGCCATGGGACTCAGCCGTTGTCTTCGCTTTGAGGGCTGAACGACTGCTGACGTTGCTTCGCTGTTTGCCGGCTCCGCCGGTGATGATCGAAACAGACGCTGATGCAAGCCCTGTTGTCCGAAGAGACGCTGCAGTCGACCCATCGGGACAGGCATTGAAAGTGACCGTTTAGAGATTAGGAGATGCGGGTGGTCTGGAGCAGCTTCAGCACAGTGCTCCAGGTGAGGCTTGCGGGGACCTGGCCCTCCCGTCCCTTCAAGCTGACGAGGATGCAGCGTAGCTCTCGGTTCGGACGCAGGCCTACCAGCCGCTGCAAGGTGGCCGCCCCGCCCCTAGAGAGCAGATCATCGGCCTTCCCGAGTTCAATCGCCGTCACCCCCTGGTTCTGCGGCGGAGTGACCCCTGGAACCAGACAGGTCTGCAGGGCCCTCTGCTTGCCAATCTTTCCTGAACTGCTACGAGGCTGGGGGGTATTCAGTCGGCGACCTTGGAGGGCCAGGGAAGGCTCGTCGCGGGTCAGGAAGGCGGTTTGAAAATTGTCACGCTGACGCACGCGGCCGTCCATCAGCTGTAAGGTATCGCCACTGCCGAGCCGCCAGCGCAGGATCGGCGAGGTGGCGCGTTCGGAGCTGCGCCCGGCGGGCAGCGGAGGCAGTGGGCTCGGCTGTAAACCCGAACGCTGTAGTCGGGACGTCAGGCGATCGACATTCAGGGACCCAACCTTTGGCCAGCGCGGTAACGCCAGAGCCTGGATCGCAGCGACGGCGGCCAGAAGCGTCAGGGCCCGTAACCAACACACGAACGCAGCGTGGCAGGCCTCAGCAGGAGAGGTGCGGCGGTTCATGGCCGTTCGGAGACCCCTGGGGGGAGGGGCGGGAGTTCCCGCTCCAGCCGGTTCATGTAGAGGAGTCCATAGAGAAAGACCGCCAGCCCCGAGAACACCAGGGAGCCGGTATCGTCGTGAAAGAAGGTGAATAGGGGCGTCCCTTTGCCCTGGCCGAAGCCAGCAAATCCGGCGAGGAGCGCGATCCGCATGGTGTTGGTAAGCAGACCCAGCAGCGGTGCCGCCATGATGACGAGAAGTCTGCTTTTCTTGGAGCGGAGCGGGAAAGCCAGCAGAAATATCAGACCGACACAGAGAATCTGGGAGATCATGTCGAGGCCGTTGCACTGGGCCAGGACCTGCACCCCACCACCAGGAAGCATTACTGTGCGATCGCTGACTTCTGGGTTAAGTCCGAGAATGTCAAGCCATAAACCGGCTCCGCGGGCTGTCAGCAGGCTGAGGGGACGCTCCGGTAGCATCCTGATCAAAAGGGCATAGCCGGGCAGCATCAGCAGACACAGCAGCGCTTCCCGGAAACGACCGATGGCCCGCGGCGAACAGCACAGCAACGTGAGGGCCAGTCCAGCCAATGGAGCCAGGACGAATAGCATGCCGTCCCAGTGCACAATCGTGGCGGTTCGGGCCAAGACCCACAGCAACAGCAGGCTACCCACAACCCCACCGAGCAGGCCTGGCCGGGGATGCAGAACTTCGATCTGATCTTCGATGCAGATCAGGGCTCCCCCCCAGATCAGGACCGCCAGCACGGTGACATTGGCCGACTGACTGGTGTGAAAAACGGCAATGTTCTGTGTAGCGACCAGCGCCGCCAGCAGCAGCCAAAGGTTGCGAGGTGTGGCTGGCGGGAGGGCAGGCAGCCGTAACCGCAGGGCACGGCTCACTAAGGGGGACATGGCCGTGAAGAAGGGGATGCCGCGCCGCGGGGCGATGGCTCCGGGAGCGGCAAGGCATCCTCCAGAACCGGTTGAGCGTAAGACTTGATGTCGAGCGGAAGATGACGGGCCAGCAGTTCGGCGTAGGCCTGGATCGCCAGGCTGGGGGTGGCCGTGGCTAGGAGATGTCTCCGCCCCGCAGCGCCGAGTTCACGGGCCAGGCCACGGTCCTCAGAGAGCTGGAGAATCCAGGCCGCCAGCGGCTCCGACTCCCCGCTGCTGAAGGCTGCTCCGCAGCCGGCCCGGAGGATCTCGTTGCGGAGATAGGAGCTGGGATCACAGATCGCCGCCACCGGGCTGGCGGCCGCCAGGTGTCCGTACAGCTTGCTGGGGGCGACCTGACCCTCGGCTGCGGCCTTCAGGCTCACCACCGCCAGGTCGGCAGAGGCCAGAAGGGCCGGCAAGGCATCCGCCTCCTGGTAGGGAAGGAAGCGCAGATTGCTCAGCTGCCAGAGCCGGGCCTTGTTCACCAGCTCCCGATGCTGCGGCCCTGACCCCACTAGCAGGAAGCTGATCGAGGGGTGGTCACGCAGGTGGCGAGCCGCTTCCAGCAGCGTGATCAGATCATGGCAACGTCCCTGATTCCCCGAATAGAGAACGGTGAATTGCTGGTTCAGCCCGTGGCGCTGCACGAACCAGTTCTCCTGGCGCGGAATCGGCCGGATCACCTCAGGGTCAGCCCAGTTCGCGATCACGGTGATCGGCGTGGAAATCGAGGAATAGTGCGCATACAGATGCTTCTGCATCGTGTCGCTGAGCACGATGATCTCCTCGGCCGCCAGGAAGGTGCGGAGCTGCAGAGCTCGCCACAGTCGCACCAGCGGGTGATGGGACGGCACTACCTCGAGGGAGACAGCAATGTCGGGATAGAGGTCGTAGACCACAACCACATAGGGGGCCCTTGTCAGCAGGTGGGCGAACCAGCCGACCACCGGCAGATAGGCGGGTTCGGTGGTGAAAAGCAACAGATCACCGCGACGGCCTTGTCGCAACAGACGCAGCAGGGTTCGCAGGCAGAAGAGCAGGCTGTTAACGACCCGGCCACGGATGCGGTCGGGCCAGAAGCGTGAGATGGAGGTGCGGCGGATGCAGCGGTTGGGTAAAAATTCAATCCGCTCGGCTCGATCGGCGTGATAGGCGTAGCCGGGCTGACCCGTCAGCACGAGGTTCTGGAGCCCTCGTTCGGCAAGTCGCCGAGAAAGCTCTTCGATGAATTGCCCCGTCGCGGCGAAATCAGGTGGATGAAACTGGGAGACGATGGTCAGGCGTGCATTGCGGGCGCGTTCGCCGCGCCATTGCCAGCGTTTCGACAACTTCTGACGCGTCAGTGAGAATGGAATCTTCATTAGAGAGGGTTTAATCGTTTTTCAGCCAGCTACCCATCTCCGGGTTGCCGCTTGCGGTTCTGCCCCTACGCCAGCCGATCGGCATATTGCTGCCGGTCCTCACAATTGCCATGGGCGGGATCCGGCCAGCGACGACCACGGCCAGGCTCACAACGGCTCCCGCACCGATCTCGCATCCCGGTGCCAGCACGGCTCGCGCACCGATCCAGGCGTCGTGCTCCACCCGGATCGGTCGCACCATCAGCCGGAAATCCCGCTGGCGGAAATCATGATTACCGGTGCAGAGGTAGGCCCCCTGGGAGACGCAGACCCGATCCCCCAGTGAGACCGTTGCCAGGTTGTCGATCCAGACCGCCTCCCCGATCCAGCAGTGGTCTCCGACACACAGCCGCCAAGGAAAAGTGACACGTAGTCTTGGCTTGAGGCGACCGCCACGTCCGAGCTTGGCTCCAAAACCTACGAGCAGGAGCCGGCGCCAGCCGGTTCCCGGAAGATCCGAGGCCAGTAGAGGCTGGCCCAGCAGCCGCCATAGCCCCTCCTTCCACAGCGGTGCACCCCGGGACCAGTCGGCTGGGAGGTGGTAGTGTTCGAGATCCTGGAGAATCATCTCAGTAGCTCGCCCTGAAGGCAGGCAGCCTGGAGGTTGGGCAGCGCCGGATGTTTGATGAGGTGCTCAAGCGGTGGGAGCGGTGGTGGCCGACTGTTGGGCAATGAGCGACGGAATCGAGGTGAAGCCACCCAGGCATAGGCTGATCATCAGCAACACGAAGGGATCGGAATAGATACCGCCGGCGGCAATAAAGAATGGAATGTTGGCGAGACCAAAAGCCAGTAGACCGATATAAAAGCTGATCAAAGGCTGTGGGAGAGCAGTGATAAGCTGCAGGTTGCGTCTGATCAGAAGGAAGGAAAAATAAATGAGGATGCTCAAAAGTACAATTCCAGGAAGGCCCAGTTCGGCGACGAAGCGACCAGTTCCACTTTCGCTGACGAAGGCCCTACTGGCCACAGAGGCGCGTTGAATACGCAGGGATCCCAACTGGGCTACCGAGCCCACTCCGAGGCCGAAGCCCTGGGAGATCTCGAGCGAGCGAAGGGTTGCATCAATCCCTTGTTGTTGAAAACGCCCGATAAGGTCAGCTCCCGAAGTAAGAAAACGGCCAAAATATTTCCCGAAATTTTCGCCCAGACTCGAAATCAGGAATAGGTTGAATGCTGCAAAGGCCAGGGCAATCGAGCCGAAGACGCCACTGAAAACCCTTTCCCGTTCTGTTGCTGAAGTCCGGCTATTGAGGAGAAGAAGGTAAAGGCCCAAGAAGCACAAGACAAGTACGAGGGCTTTACGGCGGCCAGTGATGATTGTGAGGAAAGCAAAGCCGATGCCCAGGAGAATCCAACCGATCCGTCCTTCCGGGCTCCGACTGGAAAAACCAAGGGTGGTGGCCAACGATGACGCCACACCTAAATGCATAGCAGCCAGTTCACTGGTGCGCCACAGGCCGGAGGCACCCTGCACCTGCAGGCCATAGGTGATGTCAATCACAATCCCCTTCCCCACTTCCTTGAGCAAAGGATGATTGAAACCCTTGTAGCTCAACCAGATCGTGACCGCATAAACGGCTGATAGTAAGACATAGGTGGTGAGAAGGCGACGCAGAAGACCGGGTTGGCAGCCCACCTCAAATCCCATCCACAGGCCCAGCAGTGGAGCCAGATAAAAGCCTGATCCCACAAGGGGTAACAGCAGGCTGCCATGAACGAGGAAGCTGTTCAGGGCTTGAAGGACGATGAGCCCGACATAGAGAGACAGCCAGTTGCGCAGCTCTGGCGCTGTCCAGCACATTGCCCGAAGGTTGAGGCTCTTCTTTTGCTCATAGATGACCACGGCACAAAGGCTGAAGGCGATCAGCACCAGACCCACGTAGAGGGTGGGCTGCTCGGGGGTGATCTTTCGCAGGGGATCCTGCAAGAAGCCAATCACCAGGGTGTACACGAGGCCACCGCGCCAGTCTCCATCCAACAGGAAGACAGCCAGGCCTGCAAACAGGGTAATAAGCAAAATGGTGCTCATGCCTTCAGGGGTCTCACGGGGAGATCTGCCATGGTCTTGGGGCGCAGGTGCTGGCCATTCTGCCGTGCCTCCCAGAGCATCAGGCTGAGCAGGGTCTCCACATACAGGCGCTGAAAGGCATAGAACCACCCACGCCAGCCATCCTGGATGCCACGATGCCAGATGAGACAAATTATAACGACGGCGAAGGGAGCGATCACGTGCTGTTTGCGTAGGCGGTCACTTCGGCAGAGTTGTCGATTTTCGGTGTTGAGCAACTTGATCGTTTCCTGCTGGAGATACCTCTGCTGGCTGGCCAGCCAACGGCTCAATGACTTGCGGTCGTCATGAAGAATCGGCTCCCGCATGGCCAGGCTATGTCCATGGGGAGTGAAGCGATGGGCATGGCCGTCGTCGTGATATTTCCCACCATTGGGACGCATCAGGTTGATGCGGGAAGGTAGTAACGTACCGCGCAGAATCTTGCCGTAAACCATGTAACGAAAGGGCGTGACAACTGCCGTGATTTCATCCCCGACATCCGCCAACAGGCTTTTCATCTCTGCCAAGAAGGCTTTGGATATGATGTGATCAGCATCAAGGCTCAGGCACCAGGCAGTTTTAATCAAGCTGAGCCCATAATTGCATTGATCAGCAAAGGAACGGAATGGCCTGTGCACAATGTCAACGGCGGGCACGCTTCTTAAGATTTCCAGGGTGTTGTCGCTGCTGCCGCTGTCGACGACTACGATCCGTCGAGCCCAGTGAAGCCCCGCAAGGGTTCGCTCGATATTGGCTTCTTCGTTGCAAGTTATGAGAAGAGGTGTGACCTGATTGAGTATCTCAGGCATCGGCAATCTCCAGCTTTGGATACACTGCTTTTAGGTGAGAGCGAAGGTTGCGACGGGCTGTGGCGGGATCAGCATGGTTGTGGATCCAGCGCAGGGCCCCATCAGCGAGCTGTCGTCGAAGCCCAGGCACGCCGCAGACCGCCTTGATCGCCATGGCCAATGCTCCGGCCTCAGCGGCTACCAGAATTCCGGTGCGATTGGGGAGTACGAAATCCTCCGGACCACCACAGCGGGTGCTTACGACGGGAACACCACAGGCCATCGCTTCCAGGGCAGCAATGCACAGTCCTTCCTGGTGCGAGGGAATCACGAATAGATCCCATTGTTGTAGAACGGCCGCCAGCTCAGCCGGCTCCAGATAGGCATGGCAGTGGACATTGTTGGTGAGCTGACGTGCCGCAATGGCAGATTGCAGGAAGTGGCCGCTGGCCTCCCCGGTGAGTTCGAGCTGCACGGGGTGGCCCTGCTTGACGAGCAGGGCCACGGCATTGAGCAGCAGATGGATCTGTTTGCGAGGGTCGCTATACCGCCCTGAAAAGCCGATGCGCCAGGGCACCCGCCGTGAAGGTGCTGGGTAAAACAGAGCAGGGTCGCTGGGTCGATAGAGCACTCCGGCGGTTGCTGGACGCCCGGAGATGATCTGCAGTTCCCGGGCCGTATGGTGGCTGATCGTCAGGAGGCGCCCCTGGGGTGCCCGCAGCACACGCCGCTCCATGCTTTGGAGTACTGGTGCATTCACCCATCGGTCGACTAGACGGCGATGCCAGGGGAAGAGCTTCACCCGGTCGACGCGATCCCCATGCCACGGTGTGCCGATCCAGGCCAGAAAGGGCTTTCCTGACGCAAGGAAGCGATGTCCGCAGAGTGGGTTGCCGGTGATGGCGATGTGGAGATCCGCCGCGGCAATGAGTTGCCGCCAGGGTCTGATCGGTTGGTAATGGGTGAATTCGAGTTCCGGCAGCCAGGCACCGATGGCATGGCCGCTTACCTCGGGCCAGACCTGCAGGCAACGATGTCCTGGGCGTTTGCCACTGCCGATTTGTGCCAACGGCACCGACAGCTCCGGGCTGCAGCTCCACGGTTCATACCAGGCGAGCACGCTGCTGATGCCCAGGGCCGCGAGTTCATCCACCACCCAGCGTGTCTTGGCTTCCACGCCACCGCTGGACGGCTGGATAGTGCTGATCAGGGCAAAAGTCACGGTAGGGCTAAAATCCTGAGAGTTTGTTGTAACTCAACGTCACTGTTGGCTTCCCCGCTCCAGACGAAGGAGACGCTGACGAGCTGGCCTTCAACGCGACAGGGTGGAATAAGCATTCTCTAGTTGGGCCGCGATCACCGGCCAGCTGTAGTCCGAGGCCGCCAGCTCCACAGCGGCTTGGCACATCGAGACGCTGGGCCCGGCCAGGGCGTCAGCCAGGGTGGCGGCCAGTGTCCGGGGCTCGGACGAGCAGACCAGGCCGGCACCCGCTCGGGCGATGGCGGAGGCGACGGCCACTTCTGGGCTGAGAATGGCCGGAGTGCCGGCGGCAAGCGCCTCGATCACGGCGATGCCGAAGTTTTCCGAGGCCGAGGGCAGGACGAACCAGTCAGCCCCCTGCAGAGCCTGCCATTTCGCTTCGCCCTCGAGGAAACCCAGCCATTGGCACCGGTGAGCCAGGCCCAGTTCCAGGGCCTGGCGCCGCAGCCCGGCCACATAACTTGGATCGCCATCACCGGCAATCTGAAGTTGCCAGGAGCGTTCAGGTTGCTGTTCCTGGAGCAGGGCGAGGGCCTCTAGCAGGTGCTCGAGTTGCTTCTTGGGATGGAGGCGGGAGAGGAAGAGAAAAGTGGGGACTGTCGCTGCGGGGGCGACGTCGATGGGAGCGGTCGCAGTGGGTGGCAGCTCCACTCCGAGCGGCACGACCCACGTGGGGGTGGGCAGGTTCAGGACGGCGGCCTGGTCGCGCTCCTCGTCGGTGGTGAAGTGCAGGGCGGCGGCGGCGGCCAGGTTGCGCTGCTCGATCAGCTTCCAGAAAAGGCGCTTGCGAATGCGGCTTTGCCCAAGACTCCAGTGGTTGAGTTGGCCGATGGTGCTTAGCACAAAGGGCTTGCCGTGGCGGCGGGCCTGGGCCATCGCGGTGGTGGAGGGCCAGGAGAAGAGAGCATGGATGTGCAGGAGGTCGTAGTTTCCAAGATGGCTGGCCAGCCATCGATTCATGGCGGGGCATATTGCGAATTCGCTCAGCGGCGAGAGCGGTGGGCTCCAACGCTTGAAAGCCAGCACCGGCACGCCGTCGCGTTCAAACCAGCGACCGGTCGGCATGGAAGGGTCGATGCCGGGACCATCATCGTTGCTGGTGAGGATGGCCGCCTCCACTCCACGCTGACGCAGGGATGTCACCATCGCTAGGACGGCCGCTGAAGGTCCACCGCGCAGAGGGCTGATCGATGGGATGATATGCAGAATTTTCATCGACTATGGGGGAGGGCGGCAGCTGATGGCTGCTCCATCGAGTGCTCCCCCAACAGCGCCGTTGTAGCGGTTACCACAGCCATCGAAGCTCTGTTGCTGTTGTCATGGGTCTATGTTGCCAGAGAGAGGGCCAACTAAATCAGGGTTCGTAGAGATGTGCAAGAAGATGGTGCGTGCAGGCTGAGGTGGAAAATCGAGCGTGCCATTCACGGATCTCCTGCCATATGCCATCGGGTTCATCAAGCCGACCTCCAGCAGCACTCAACTCGCTGGGAGCCAGAAAAAGGGAAGACGGCTGAGCCGCAGGATCGGCGATGATCGGCACCACCCCACAAGCGCAATAGGCGGCAAACACGCCTGATTTGGAGAATTGACGAGCTTCAGCGTAGAACAAACCAAAGCGACTCATTAGCAGCTTCTGCTTCACAACTTCAGCTGGCAGTACCCCAAGCATTTGCACCTCTGCAGCCAGGCTCGGAGGTAATGCCATGCTTTCTCCGATGTCAAGCACCACGACATCATGGCCGAACAGATGTCGATAGCCGCCAAGCGAGGCCACCAGCGCATGGGAATGGCGGCGCTTTCCAGGAGATCCGAACACCACCACACAGCATGGTCTTGCCTTTGGCGAGGAGGGGCTGAGGGCTTCTCCTACGTTGGAGCATGAGGGCAGGAACAGCATTGGTCGGCTACGAGACAGGTGACCCGTCCAGCAGAGCCAACCCACTGACAGAGCCTGATTGACGATGGTGCTGTTGCTGATGCTGGCCAGCAGCATGCAGTGGATCCGTTGCAGCAGAACAGCCAGTTGGCGACGCCAGCCTGGTCCGTTGGTGAAGGGCAGTTCGTGGAAGTAGGTCACCACCCGACCCTGGCGAAACCGCCAGCGCAACGCAAGCATGGGCAAGCGCCAGGAGAGCCCGATGGGGCTGTAAGCGAGTGGTGTGTACTCAATCAACAGGGGGGTCTGGGCGACTGACTTCCAGGCCTGCTCAAGCGTGCCGACCTGAACCCTCTGGCCCAACTGACGCGCTCCGCTCGCCACAACCGAGGCATGATCGGCAAGGCCACAGAAGGTGCCCTGCTTCTCCGGAATCACAATCAGCACGGTGTCAGGGCCTGCACCAGCCTGTTGATGCTATGGCGGTAGTGCCAGTGATCGGCCGTTGCACGGCAGGCGGCTGCCCTGGCGGCTTGAGGAGTTTCGCAGAAACTCAGATTCAACAACTGAGCGGCCAACTGGCCAACATCGCCATTGACGAACACATCGCCGTTCACACCAGGTCGGATCAGTTCTGCGGCAGCGCCGACTCCTTCTGCCGCGATCACCGGCAGCCCACAGGCAAGGGCCTCGTTCACTGAGACGCCCCATGGCTCATGTGGGGCAGGGTGGACAAACACATCAGCCCGCCCGTACCAAAGGGGCAGTTGGGAGTAGGGGCTGTAGCCCGGACAAGTCACGACATCAGTGAGCGCAGCGCAAGCGGTCATCACGGCCTTTTGAAGAGGCCCATCACCGATCAGAACCAGGCGCGCTCGCGAGCAATGCTGCAGCAGCCGGCGGAAGGCATGGATCAGGGTGAGTGGATCCTCTCTGGGCGTCCACTTCATAATGCCTAGCACCACAAAGGCATCTTCTGGCCACCCCTGTTGCTGTAGAAACTGATGACGTCCTTGTCGTGCTCGTTCTGCGTTGCTGGCCAACCAATCGTTATCGACGGCGTAGGCAAATCGGTATGTTGGTCTGAGCGTGCCTGAAATCTGGCGTAGATAGGCTTGGGCTTGCTCTCCGACCGGATGCCAGCAGTCAAACAGACGCTGGATCCAAGATACGGCCAGGCGTCGTAATGGTCCTTTCCAACCGGTGAAGGAGGTGTGGGTGAGGGTGTTGTCGGATCGCAGACCGATTCTTTGGCCTTGGAGACGCAGTAGCAGCGCCAGGAGAAGATGAGAGCGAGGGTAGTAGCCGCAGATGATGACGAGATCAGGTTGCCGAGCTTTCAGTTGGCGCGATAATGTCCAGATCTGCAGGGGAGAGGTACTTGGCAGTGTGCGCTGGTCGTAGGTGTTGGCTAAGATGTGATCCCACTGCGGCGCATGTCCTAACTCCAGATCATGATGGCTAATGCTGGAATGAACAGTGCTGTAGATGAGCTCTAGGGAAAAAACGTCCTGTTGATGAATAGTGGCATAGAGGGGTGCATCGAATTGAGTTTCACGATCTTGAATGATGATCAGATGTCGCTTGGGGGTGCTCATTGGCGTGTTGATCTGTGGCCATCGTGAGGTAGGGCGCAGCCAGTCAAGGCATGCCTCGAGGCGCTAAAATTGATTGATAATGCTGGGACTAAGTGGTATCTCAAGGGAAATGATGTTCAAGCAGATATGAGGCGTGCAGCACCTTCGAAGACCTTGTGATGAGTGTAAGCTGTCGCTTTGCAATGCTGTAGGTAATGCGATGAGATTTGATCACCTTGAAGTACTAAGTGATGGCTGGCGAGATTGAGCTGATCAAGTCCATCCAGATTTATGATAGGAGAGTAAATCTCTCCAGCAGGGATGACCGTGATGAGTCGAATTTTTTAATCTGTCTGCCATTAGGGAATGACCACAAGCGATGTTATTTTATGAAGCTTTTTGATCGTTTTGCCTTAAGACACTAGAGCTTTAGCGACTGAATGGTACGTATCCAGATTCTCGGTTTCCAGAATCCAAAGCGCAGGGCTTCAAGGAAATAGGTACGGCACCGTAGATCGCCGTTACGTCGCAAGGCTTCGGCAATAAAATATGCCCCTTCGGCACGGCGCCCGTCCCAGGGGAAGCGACGGCTTTGGGTGGGGTGAGGTTTGATGGTTGAGGCCTGCTGTAGCGGCATGGCTTCACTCTTGCCGCTGCGCCGGGCGATGTGGCAGGCCAGTGCCAACCTCGCAATCGCGCGTTGTTCGCGCCAGTGGCGTGATGACAGCCCATCGCTGAATAATCTGACGCGAGTGAGAACCTCCGGTAGATGGATAAATTTCCCATGACTGGCCAGCCGGAACCATAAGTCCCAATCCTGCGCAAAATAAAACTGTGAGCGATAACCATCTGCGGCGATATAGGCATCTCGACGAAACATAACCGACGCATGATGGGGGATATCCATACCAATGCCCTTTTCCGGTGGCACTGTATCGGCTCGGAGAGGCCTTCCGATGGCGGCAGGTTGCGAATCGATGCGTAGGTGCTCCCAGGCTGGTCCACAGATTTCAACATCACTAGTGGCCAGCACAAGATCGGGATGATGCTGAAAGGATTCATATTGCCGTTGCAGACGGCCTGTGGCCATGGCATCGCCAACATCAATGCGTGCGATTAAGGATCCCTTCGCTTCTCTGCATCCAATCTCCAGGGCGTTGGTGAGCCCTTGCGCTGGGCTTTCAATCAAGCGGATACGCGGATCTTGCTTGAGTCTGGTTTTCCACGCAGTCAGTAGGGCCTGAGCACATCGCTGATCCTTTAAAAAGGGACCATTCACAACGATTAGGCATTCCCAGCAAAAGTTGGTATGCTGTTGAATGATCGATTCAAGAGTCTCAAGAAGTCGATCGAGTTGGTTGTGAAAGCCGATGACGATGGAGACATCAGTCATCGCATCGGATAATAGGATTGATGCGTGCCACGGAATCGCATCTGGTCGGGCAGAAGCATCAGCATGCGATAGAGGTACAGCGTGATGTCAAGGCCGACTAGAGAGGATAGTGTCCGCACAGCTAGATTTTGTTCAATCGCGGGGTCAGGTTTGAACGTGGGCTTGAGCTGGCGAATGTAACTTAGGGTTCGCCTGCAAGCTTTGTGGTTAAATCGTGCAAGAATTCGTAAATTCTTGTAGAGCTGTTCGGCAAGGAGTGTGCGGAAATAAGGGCTAAGCTTTCCTTGCTCTTCCAAGGAATTTCCGAAAGCGGTATAGATGTGATTTTTAATATGCGCCGATTCAACAAAGGCCTTGCGATTGAGTGCTTGCTTACCTTGGATGGAGAGAGGGTGGAGGCGCCAGTAGTAGCTCACATGATCACAGCGGATGATTTTGCCACCTTGAGCGACGTTGCGACAAAACCAATCAAAATCATCATTGATGGTTAATCTGGCATCCCAGCGCTGGTTTTCAATATAGCTACGGCGATATAAAATAGCTGCGGTATAGGGCAATTTTTCTCCTCGAAGAATTGCTTCAGTAAGCCTCTCCGGATCTGGTGGTATGAACACGCGCTTGCTGGATTCCAGATGGAGCCCTTGTGAATCGGTTCGGACATCGCCCCAGCGACTCATCACCAAGTCAGCATTGGAGGCTTCTGCCGCATTCACCTCCAGTGCCAGGCTGTGGGGTTCCAGTTGATCGTCGTGATCAAGAAACTTAACGTATCGTCCCCTGGCTAGCTGTAGCCCTGTGTTTCGACCAAGAGCACCGGAGCCACTGTTTGAGATGCTACGAATCAGTCGTGCCTCAGGGTAGTGCTTGGCTACTTGGTCTGGGGTGTTGTCGGTGGATGCGTCATCAACCACAATCAGTTCGAGGGCTACGGCCCCCTGTCTCCTGCAGCTTGCGATGGCTTCCAGCAGCCAATCCCCACCGTTGAAGGTGGGGATTACAACGGACACCATTGGGGGGAGTTCTTCGTGGGGTGATGCCATCAAGGGGTCAGGAATGTAGTGACGGATTGCAGGGTTTCCACATGAGTGGCCCAAGTGAACTCATGACTATTCGTCTGTGCCTGCTTTGCCATACCGTGGCTGCGGTAACGATCACGCTCCAATCGGCTTATGGGGATTTGGGGGAGTGTTGAGCTCAATCTCTCAAGGATGGACGCCATTCTGGATCAGGGCAATGCGTTGTGGTGCCAAGCCATGGGCTTCGATTACAGCCAGTTGATGACTGGGT
>CAIRWM010000010.1 GCA_903882285.1 uncultured cyanobacterium | reverse complement strand
GTAGCGCACCTCAAAGCTGGAAGGATCGAGGCGTTGGGGATCCAGTTGGATCGCCAGCGGATCGCCGCAGACCAGCGGGGCCAGATAGTCGGCGCTGCAGTGCACGATCGGCAGGGCCACCGCTTGGCTGGAGCCCGGGCTGGGGAACACGGCCGCGGCGGTGATGCCGAAGCGCTCCAGGCTCTCCTCGTAGGCCTCATGGCACCAGCGCAGCAGCTGGTGGAAGTGCATCACGCCGGCGGCGTCGGTGTCGCCGAAGCGCACCGTGCGGCAGAGCAGCAGCCAGTCGTTGGGGTTCCGGGACGCAGGCATGGAGGGAGTCATGGATGGGCGCGCTCAGGGTGTTGCCTCGACCAGCGCCTTGGCGTCTGGAAACGCTCCCAACCCGAGCCGCAGCAGCCAGTAGAGCAGTAGCGCCGCCGTGGTGGCGATCGCCAGCGGGGCCGGCCAGCGGGCCTGCGCTGGCCAGGGGGGCAGCCGGCCGCGCCGCCAGCTGACGACGGTCCAGGCCAGCAGGCCGGCCGCCACGGGTGGCCCGAAGGCATGCAGCTGCACCGATGAACCCAGGTCGCCCACCAGTGCTGCACTGGTGGCACGGGTGAGGAAGCAGGTGGGGCAGGGGATCCCGGTGAGCGCCCGCAGCGGGCAGGGCCAGCCGGGCAGGGCGGGGTGTAGACCCTTGAGCCAGAGGTAGCCCGTCAGGCTGCCCGGCAGCAGGGCGCCGGTGTGCCGGAGGCGAGCCAGGAACCGCTTCAGCGGTCTACCGAGCCCATGATCACGTCGATCGAACCGAGGATCGCCATGATGTCGGCCACCTTGGCCCCCTTGAGGATGTGGGGCAGGATCTGGAGATTGTTGAGGTCGGCGGCGCGGATCTTGAAACGCCAGGGGGTGACGTCGTCGTTGCCCTGGATGAACACACCGATCTCCCCCTTGCCGGATTCGAGCCGGGTATAGAGCTCGCCGGAGGGGATCTTGAAGGTGGGCGCCACCTTCTTGGCCACGTACTGGTAGTCGAAGCCGAAGCACTCGCTGCCCTTGCCCTCGGCCAGACGACGGGCCTCGAGATTTTCGGTGGGACCGCCGGGGATCATGCGGATGGCCTGGCGCAGGATCTTAAGCGATTCGCGCATTTCCTGGATCCGTACCCGGTAGCGGGCGAAGCAGTCGCCTTCTTTTTCCCAGGCGATCGCCCAGTCGAAGTCGTCGTAGCACTCGTAGTGATCGACTTTGCGCAGGTCCCAGGGAACGCCTGAGGCGCGCAGCATCGGACCGGAGAGGCTCCAGTTGATCGCCTGCTCGCGCGTGACGACCCCCAGGCCCTCGATGCGCTTGCGGAAGATCGGGTTGTTGGTGATCAGCTTCTCGTATTCGTCGATCTTGGGGCCGAACCAGTTGCAGAAGTCTTCGCACTTCTCCAGCCAGCCATAGGGAAGATCCACGGCCACACCGCCGATGCGGAAGTAGTTGTTGTTGATCAGTCGCTGGCCGGTGGCGGCTTCCCAGAGGTCGTAGATCATCTCCCGTTCGCGGAAGATGTAGAAGAACGGTGTCTGGGCGCCCACGTCGGCCAGGAAGGGGCCGAGCCAGAGCAGGTGGTTGGCGATGCGGTTGAGCTCCAGCATCAGCACGCGGATGGTGCTGGCGCGCTTCGGCACCGGCACGTTGGCCAGGCGCTCGGGGGCGTTGACCACGATTGCCTCGTAGAACATGCCGGCCGCGTAGTCCATGCGGCTCACGTACGGCACGTACATGATGCTGGTGCGGTTCTCGGCGATCTTTTCCATGCCGCGGTGCAAGTAGCCGATCACCGGCTCGCAGTCCACCACGTCCTCGCCGTCGAGGGTCACCACCAGCCGCAGCACGCCGTGCATCGAAGGGTGGTGGGGGCCGAAGTTGACCACCATCGGCTCCGTGCGCGTCTCGAGTTGCGTCATGGGGCCGAGGGGGCAAGCAATGCTGGGAATCTTAGGAAGACAGGGCCGCGGCAACGTCCGTGGCGGCGAAATCTGAGCCCTTGAACAGTAGGGCGTGGAAGCCGTCGGTTTTGCTGAACTACCGCTCAAGGCGCTGGTCGGCCAGATCGAGGGTCTGGGATAGCCCAGCTGGGACGCTGGGATCGGAGGGCAGAGCGAGCCAGGTGTCATTCCGGCTGAACCTTCGCTCGATGCCGAGCCAGAGCAGGCAGGATCCCTGGCAGATCGGGATTGGTCTGGTCGTGGGCGGGGCTCTGGGATGCCATCGCGCTTACGGCTCCTCTTCGATCGAAATCAGGCGGCGGATCTCATCGCTCACAAAGCCGATCAGGGAGGGGTTGCGCACGCCTGGCAGGGTGATCACGTCGTAGATCTCCTCCACCAGCCCCTCGAAGCGGATCCAGTGCACGGCGTCGCCGCTGCGCAGATCCACCACCTGGATGCCGCAGCGGGCCTCCACGTTGCGCTGGGCCAGGGCGTCGTCGAGGGGCAGGCCGCTGAAGGTTTTGTTGTGGCGGGGCTTGGAGGTGCCGAGCAGGGCGTAGTCGCCGTGGAAGGCGACGCCGCGCAGGTAGCCGGCGCAGAAGGTGAGCGGCTCGAAGGTGCCCGATTCCAGGTGGATGAAGCCGAATTCACCGCTGCCGGAATTGCAGAGCCACAGCCGGCCCTGATGCCAGCGGGGCGAATGGGGCATCGACAGGCCGCTGGCCACGATTTCATTGGCCTGCACATCGATCAGCACGCCGCCATCCCGTCGCCGTTCCCGCCAGCCATCGGCGGCATCGGAGGTGCTCACGGCGGTCACATAGGCCGGCTGGCCGTCGCGCAGGGCCAGGCCGTTGAGATGGCAGCGGTCTTCCGCGGCGAGGCGGGAGATGAAGGGGGGCCGCCAGAGGGGCCGGAAGCTGTGGGTGGCGCTGGTGGTGGCCAGGCAGGAGAAGAGGGTGTTGGCGAACACCAGCTGGCCGTCGGCAGCCACGGCCATGTCGTGGATGTCGCAGTCCCCGGTGGTGAAGCCCAGCTGGGGCACGTAGAGGCGATCGAAACCCTCGTTGCTCTGCCCCGGGGCGAGCATGTTCTCGAAGCGCCAGATTTGATACAGGCTGCTTAGGAAGAAGCCGTTGCCATCGCCGTTGGGGCAGAGGCCCATGCAGCGGTTGAAGGTGCGCTCGAACACCGCTAGCTCGCCGCTGGCCTTGAGGCCGAGGGAGAAGAGTTTGCCGATCTGATAAGTGGTGAGGGCGAGCGAGAGCTGCTGCTCGGCCATCCAGCTCAGCAGCTGGCGGGAGGTGGTGATCTCGAAGGCCGGGGCGGCGCTGGTCATGGATCGGGAGCAGGGCGATGGCCAGCTCAACCATGGCAGGGCGGCACGGGCCGGCAACGGCTCAGGGTTCGGCCGACAGCGGCGTTCCGTTCTCCGCCGCGAGCAGTCTTCCGGGATCCCCGCTGCAGTGGTGCCGCCAGATCCGCCGCAACAGCCCCTGGAAGCGACCGGCGTAGCAATCGAGATCGGAGAGGCCCGAAGCGGCCATCTGTTGGCGCAGCTCGCTGCGGCCCCGGCGCAGGGCCGGCAGCTGGGTGGCGAGCTCGCGGGCGATGGCGCGGTAGTGGGCGTCGTCGCTGGCGATCCACGCGTTGCGGCCGAGGGCGTTGAGGAAGCTGGCGCCCATGCGGCCCACGAAGTTTCCCCCCTGCAGGGCGATCACCGGCACCCCCATCCATAGGGCCTGCAAGGTCGTGGTACCGCCGTTGTATGGGGTGGGATCGAGGGCGATGTCCACCGCGCCGTAGCGCTGCATCATCGCTTCGAGGCCCTCGGGACCCTCCAGCAGCAGCCGCTCCGGAGCGATGCCCTGGGCTGCAAACAGCCCCTGGAAGCGCTCGACCACCGATGCGTCCGCGAGGGAGGGCGCCTTGAGCAGCAGCCGCGCGTCGGGCAGCTCGCGCAGCACCGCCGCCCAGAGGGCGATCGTGCGCGGCGAGAGTTTCATGATGTTGTTGAACGAGCCGAACACCAGCGGTGCATCCGCGGGCCGATCCGGCGGCAGGGGGTAGTCATCCACCGGGCTCCAGCAGAAGACGCTGCCGGGCAGCTGGGCGATGCCCTCGGAGAAGAGCGGGGCATGTTCTGCGGGCGAGACCACCGGATCGCCGATCAGCCAGTCGATGCTGGTGAGGCCGGTGGAATGGGGATAGCCGAGGAAGGTGGCCTGCACCGGCGCGGCGCGCAGGGCGAACACCCCGAGGCGATGGGTGGAGGTGTGGCCGGCCAGATCGATCAGCACATCGATCCGCTCGGCCAGGATGCGCTGGCGCAGGGCCGGATCGCTGAGAGCGGCGCTCTCGATCCAGGCGGCCGCCGCCTGGCGGGCCCGCACCGTGTACTCGTCGTGCATCGAGCCGGTATGGAACACCGTGGTGGGGAACAGCACGGGGTCGAGCCGTTCCAGCAGGGGCAGCATGAACAGGTTCACCGGGTGCTGGCGGTGGAAGTCGCCCGACACCAGCCCGATGCGCAGGGGCCGCTCGGGATCACGGGGGTTGGCGAAGGCCGGAGCCTGGGTGGTGTTGGCGGCCTCGATCGGCGCGCAGAGCTGGCGGTGCCGTTCGGCCACCTGCTCCGGGCTCAGGGCATCCACATACAGCGAGGCCATGGCGATCGAGGAGGCCAGGCGCGAGCAGGGATCCCCCAGCTCGCGGTAGTGGGCCTCCACCGCGGCCAGGTGGGCGGTGGCATCGCCGCGGCGACCGGGCAGGGCATTGAGCAGGTAGCGCACCTCGCCGTTGGCGGGATCGAGTTGCAGGATGCGCCGGCAGAACGCCTCGGCTTCGCTGAGTTGATACACCTCCCAATGCAGCCGCGCCAGGGCCAGCAGGCTGGGCGGATCGCCGGGGGCGAGCTCCAGGGCCCGCCGCAGCACGGCGATCGCCTCCTGCCAGTAGTTGTGCTGAAACACCCGCTCGGCCAGCAGGCGCAGAAAGGCCGGATTGCTGGAGGCCGACGCCCGCGTGAAGGCCGCCTCGGCGGCGGCGCGGTTGCCGACGCGCAGCAGGGCCAGCCCCAGCTGCAGCAGCGAGCCGTGGCGAGGCGGCAGCCGATCGATCAGCGGCGTCAGCGCCGCCACGGCACCGCGGGCATCGCCCCCCTCCAGGCGCCAGACGCCGAGCCAGTGGCGTGATTCGCCGGGGATCGGCTCCAGCGCCTCGGCCCGGGCCAGGGTCTCGGCGGCGGCGCTGTCGGAGGAGGCGCGACCATCAGCGAGGCGGGAGGCATAGAGCTGGCTCAGCCAGTCGCCCGGGCAGCTGGCCAGCCAGGTCTTCAGCTCCTGCCGCCAACGCTGCGCTTCGGGGGTGTGGGGATGCTGCAGCCAGGTGTCCGCCAGGGCGGCGGTGGGGCCTGCAGGCTGGGAGCTGGAGCCGGGCTGCAGGCGGCGCCACTGGCCCGCGGTGTAGACCCGCTGGGGCTCGAGCCCCGCGGCGGCGTAGGCCTCTGCGAGGCCGCGCCAGCAGGCGGGCTGGAGCGGATTGGCGCGCAGGGCGCTCCAGTGCCCGCCGATGGCCGGGGCAGGCGGCGCAGGGGGATTGGCTAGCTCGTCCAGATCTCCTCCAGTTGCAGCACCAGGCCGGGCAGCAGCTCGCCGCCCTCCAGGCGGGTGGCGTTCGACAGGCGCTGCGCACCTGGCCAGATCTCCACCGCCCGTTGCTCCGGAAACAACAACCACCCCAGCTGCGCCCCATTGGCCTGATAGGTGGCCATCTTGCGGCGCAGGGCGTCGGCGCCGCGCGGTCCATCTTCGCTGGCGCTGGCCAGTTCGATCACCAGGTCGGGGCAGAGGGGCGGGAAACCGCGGCGTTGCTCCGGGCTCAGCGCCTGCCAGCGCTCCAGGCGCACGGCGGCAGCATCGGGGCTGAGCACCGAGCCATCGGCAAGGCGAAAGCCCGTGGAGCTGTCGAACAACTTCCACCCCCCCCGCTCCAGCGCCCAGATCTGCAACCGGGTGCATAGGAGGGTGTTGCGGGCGCCTGTCTCGCCTCCGGTTGGCGTCATCGTGATCACTTGGCCGTCGGCCGCCAGTTCCAGCACCGCCTCCGGATTCGCCTCGCAGACGCGCGAGAACAGTTCCGGCGTCAGCCGCAGATCCGGCGGGAGCAGCAGCGGCGCCAGGCCGGTGGTGGCTGCTTCGGGCGCAGGCAGTGCGGCGGCTGGTGGGGCGATGGTCATCTCCGCCGTGGGACGGGAATTTCAGATTAAAGCGGTTTGCAGGGACTGAAGAATGCCCGCATCAGCCCTCCCGGCACTGGTGCCGCTGCTGCTGCTGGTGCCGGCGGGACAGGGGGAGCAGGGGGGCTGGCCAGCCCTTTGGCCATTTTGCCTGGTGGGCTCTGCACCAAGCCTTCGATTGCTGGGCAGGTATGCAGGAAATGCATGGGGTTCATGCCCGGGCTCAGTGGCAACGTGAGGGCTTGCGCTCGCTCGGCCAGCAGGCGCAGCAGCCAGACTGGAGCAGTGATCGCCTCCTCAGGGCAGGCCGCTCACGGTGAGGCTGCTGTGCACCAGCAGCTGCTCGTTGGCCAGGTTCCAGACGTTGTAGGTGCCGGAGAGGGAACTGAAGCTGCCGCTGAAGATCACCGTGCCGGCATTGGTCCAGGTGCCATTGGTGACGGTGAGGTTGTCGCCGGCGTCGCCGCTGATCACCAGCTGCCGGCGCTGCTCGGTGGCGGGCAGGGCATAGGTGCCGCCGCTGCGGCCGAAGCCGGCGGCGGTGCTGGCGTTGAGCCAGTTGAAGCCGGTGATGTCGTCCACATCGCGTCTGGCAAGCGAGAGGCTGTTGTTGCCGGAGCCGGTGAGATCAAGGATCTCGATGGAGCTGAGGCGTGAGGAATTGTTGGTGTTGACGGCCGATTGGTTGGCGACGCTGGCGAGGTTGAAGGAGAAGCCGCTGCCGGCGAGGGCGATGGTGTCGATACCGGTGCCGCCATCCACTCGGGCGAGCTGGGTGGTGTTGCCACCGAGGCCGTAGCGGTTGCTGAGGGCGGTGAGGTTGGAGTTGTTGAGTACAAAGCGATCGTTGCCGGCGCCGCCGTAGAGCACATCGGCACCGCCGCCACCGATCAGGGTGTCGTTGCCGGCCCCGGCGGCGAAGGATTCGGCGGCGGTGGTGCCGCTGCGGCTGTC
>CAIRWM010000009.1 GCA_903882285.1 uncultured cyanobacterium | reverse complement strand
CCACCGTCTCAGCCGCCGCCTCAGCCGCCAGCGAGCCCGAGCCCCCGGCGACGGGCCTGCGGCTGGAGCCGGTGGCTTCGCCCGCTGCCGAGTCCGGCGCTGAGCCCGGGGCGCTGGAGCGCTACGGCCGCGATCTCACCGCCGCGGCCCGCGAGGGCGCCCTCGATCCCGTGGTGGGCCGCGACACGGAGATCCGGCGGCTGATCCAGGTGCTGTCGCGGCGCAGCAAGAACAACCCGGTGCTGCTTGGCGAGCCGGGCGTCGGTAAGACGGCCGTAGCCGAATCACTGGCCCAGCGGATCGTGGCCGGTGAGGTGCCCGACTCCCTGCGCGGGCTCCGGTTGGTGGCCCTCGACCTCGGTGCCCTGATCGCCGGCGCCAAGTTCCGCGGCCAGTTCGAGGAACGCCTGCGCAGCGTGCTGGAGGAGGTGCGTGAGGCCGATGCAACCCCGGCTGGTGGCGAGCGCGGCGGGGTGGTGCTGTTCATCGACGAGCTGCACACCGTGGTGGGCGGCGACCGCTCCGGTCCCGATGCGGCCAGCATCCTCAAGCCGGCCCTGGCCCGCGGCGACCTGCGCTGCATCGGCGCCACTACCCCGGAGGACTACCGCCGCAGCATCGAGAAGGATCCGGCCCTGGAGCGCCGCTTCCAGCAGGTGCTGATCCGCGAGCCCGAACCCGACACCTGCGTGCAGATCCTGCGGGGCCTGAAGGAGCGCTACGAGCTGCACCACGGTGTCGCCATCACCGACCAGGCCCTGGTGGCGGCGGCCCGGCTGGCGGATCGCTACATCACCGACCGCTGTCTGCCCGATTCCGCCATCGATCTGGTCGACGAGGCCGCTGCCCAGCTGAAAATGGAGGTCACCTCCAAGCCCCAGGTGGTGGAGGCCGCCGAGGCCGAACTGCGCCGGGTGGAGCTGGCCCTGCTCTCGGCCGAGGCGGCCCCGCTCGAGGAGCGGGTGCAGCTGCAGGAGCGGCGCCGCATCGCCCATGACGCCCTGGAGACCCTGCAGCAGCGCTGGGCCGTGGAGCGGGAGCGCCTGGCCGAGCTGCGCGACCTGCTCCAACAGGACGAGGACCTGCGCCACGCGATCGCCGAAGCCGAGCGTGACGGTGATCTCGAAGAGGCGGCCCGGCTCCAGTACGACCAGCTGCGCGGGGTCCAGCAGCGGCGCCTGGCCCTGGAGGAGGAACTCAAGGCGGATCCCCTACTGCGCGAACAGGTGGAGGAGGGCGACATCGCCGATGTGGTGGCCCGCTGGACCGGCATCCCGGTGCAGCGGCTGCTGGCCGGTGAGCGTCAGAAATTGCTCGAGCTGGAGCAACGCCTCGGCGAGCGCGTGATCGGCCAGCCGGAGCCGGTGGCGGCGGTGGCGGCGGCGATCCGCCGGGCCCGGGCCGGCATGCAGGCCCCCACCCGGCCGGTGGGGTCGTTCCTGTTCCTCGGACCCACCGGCGTGGGCAAGACGGAGCTGGCCAAGGCCCTGGCGGCGGCCCTCTTCGACGAGGAGGAGGCGCTCGTACGCCTCGATATGAGCGAGTTCATGGAGCGCAACGCCGTGGCCCGCCTGGTGGGGGCCCCGCCCGGCTACGTCGGCTATGAGGAGGGCGGTCAGCTCACCGAGGCAGTGCGGCGGCGTCCCTACGCCGTGCTGCTGCTCGACGAGGTGGAGAAGGCCCACCCGGAGGTATTCAACCTGCTGCTGCAGGTGCTCGACGACGGCCGGCTCACCGACTCCCAGGGCCGCACCGTGGATTTCCGCCACACGGTGGTGATCATGACCAGCAACCTGGCCAGTCGCGCCATCCTCGACCGGGCCCGCGGCAGCCTCGAGGAGGCCGCCCTGGAGCAGGCGGTGGATCAGGCCCTGGCGCGCCAGTTCCGGCCTGAGTTCCTCAACCGCGTCGACGAGGTGATCCGCTTCCGGCCCCTGGAGCGGGCCGATCTGCAGCGGATCGTGCGGCTGCAGCTGGCCGAACTGGCGGCCCTGCTGCGCGAGCAGCAGCTGGAGCTGCAGGTCGATGAAGCCGTGGTGTCGGCCCTGGCCGAGCAGGGCTACGAGCCCGAATACGGCGCTCGGCCGCTGCGGCGGGTGCTGCGCCGCAGCATCGAGAACCCCCTGGCCACCGAGCTGCTGGAGGAGCATTTCAGCGGCGCCTGGGGGGTGCGGATCGAGGCCGCTGCCCTGCAGGAGGGCGGCGGCGGCGGCCTGCGCTTCCTGCCCCTGATGCCCCCCGACGACCACGTCCGGTAGGATGGTCGTTTGCCGATGCGCCCGAGCGCTGCGGTAGGCCTACCCACCCGTGGCTCTGCCACCGTCCCCGTGGCTCAGATCACCCCCTCCGGTTCCCCCCAGAGCAGTCCCGAGTCCCTCGCTGGCCTCGGCAAATCCGAGGACCTCGCCAAATCCGAGGGCCCTGGCAGACCCGAGAGCCGCGGCGCCCGGCCTGAGCGGGATGGCGAGGAGTCCGTGCTGGTGGCGGCCCCTTCGGGCTTCGCCGCCGCCACCCTCGACGAACTGCGCCGGGTGGTCTGGCCCAGTCGCCAGCAGCTGTTCAGCGAGTCGGTGGCGGTGATCTTGATGGTGGGGCTCTCGGCGGCGGGGATCGCCGCGATCGATCGCTTCTACCGCTGGCTGTCCATCCTGGTGTTCCGCTGATGTCCCCTTCCTTGAGTGCCGTGCCCGAGAGCGATCTCGACCTTCAGGACGTCCCGGACCTGCCGGAGTCGGCTGGCACCGCGGCCGCCACCGACAGCCATGCCATCAGCCATGCCGACAGCGAGGCCCCTGCGCCGGCGCCCGCGTCCGGTGATGCCAAGCCCCTGGTGGCCCGCTGGTATGCCGTGCAGGTGGCCTCCAGCTGTGAGAAGAAGGTGAAGGCCACCCTGGAGCAGCGGGCCGTCACCCTCGGCGTCGACAGCCGCATCCTCGAGATTGAGATCCCCCAGACCCCGGGGGTGAAGCTCAAGAAGGACGGCAGCCGCCAGTCGATCGAGGAGAAGGTGTTCCCCGGCTACGTGCTGGTGCGCATGGTTCTCGACGAAGACACGATGATGGCAGTGCGCAGCACCCCCAACGTCATCAACTTCGTCGGAGCGGAGGACCGGCGCGCCACCGGTAAGGCCCGCGGCCACATCAAGCCCCGCCCGCTCAGCCGCTCCGAGGTCGATCGCATCTTCAAGCGGGCCGCCGAGAAGAAGCCGGTGGTCAAGGTCGACCTGGCCGAGGGCGATCAGATCGTCGTCACGGCGGGTCCGTTCAAGGATTTCCAGGGCGAGGTGATCGAGGTCTCCGGCGAGCGCAGCAAGCTGAAGGCCCTGCTCTCGATCTTCGGCCGCGAAACCCCGGTGGAGCTCGAGTTCTCCCAGATCAGCAAGCAGAGCTAAGGCCTGCTTCCGCGGCCGTCTCCCTGCGGAGGGCGGCCCGCGGCGGTTCCTCCGGGAGTCCGCCACTGCGCCGCCCCCCGGGCTCCGGCGATCCGCAGCTCCCCCCGGGGAGGCCCGCTCCCGCCAGGGAGTACCGTCCACACTCCCGCCAGGGAGTTTCCCGCCCCGCACCCCCGCAAGGGTGTGCGTCTCTCAGCCCAGACGATGGCCAAGAAAGTCGTAGCCGTGATCAAGCTGGCCCTCCACGCCGGCAAAGCCAACCCCGCGCCGCCGGTGGGCCCTGCCCTCGGTCAGCACGGCGTCAACATCATGGCGTTCTGCAAGGAGTACAACGCCCGCACCCAGGACAAGGCCGGGTACGTGATTCCGGTGGAGATCTCGGTCTTCGAAGACCGCAGCTTCACCTTCATCACCAAGACCCCGCCGGCCTCGGTGCTGATCTCCAAGGCCGCCGGCATCGACAAGGGTGCCGCCACCTCTGCCAAGGGGTCGGTCGGCGCCATTTCCCGTGCCCAGCTCGAGGAGATCGCCAAGACCAAGCTGCCCGACCTCAACTGCACCAGCGTCGAGTCGGCCATGCGCATCATTGAAGGCACCGCCCGCAACATGGGCGTCGCCGTCAACGACTGAGCCCCCTCCGGGTCTCGATCCGCTTCCTTCCGTTCACCCCATCGGGGGAGACCGCCCGTCGGTCGCTCGCACCCCTTCCCGTCATGCCCAAAGTTTCCAAGCGTTTTTCCGCCCTCGCCGCCAAGGTTGAGGACCGCAGCTACGAGCCCCTCGAGGCCATCGAGCTGGTGAAGGCCAATGCCAACGCCAAGTTCGACGAGACCGTCGAGGCCCACGTGCGCCTCGGTATCGATCCCAAGTACACCGACCAGCAGCTGCGCACCACCGTGGCCCTGCCCCACGGCACCGGCCAGACCATCCGCATCGCCGTGATCGCCCGTGGTGAGGCGGTCGCCGCCGCCAAGGCCGCCGGCGCCGATCTCGCCGGTGACGACGACCTGGTGGATCAGATCGCTGGCGGTGCCATGGACTTCGACCTGCTGATCGCCACCCCGGACATGATGCCCAAGGTGGCCAAGCTGGGCCGGGTGCTTGGTCCCCGGGGCCTGATGCCCAACCCCAAGGCCGGCACCGTCACCACCGACCTGGCCGGGGCCATCAACGAATTCAAGGCTGGCAAGCTGGAATTCCGGGCCGATCGGGCCGGCATCGTGCATGTGCGCTTCGGCAAGGCAAGCTTCGATGCGGCCAAGCTGCTCGACAACCTCAAGTCCCTGCAGGAAACCATCGATCGCAACAAGCCCAGTGGCGCCAAGGGCCGCTACTGGCGGAGCCTCTACGTGACCTCCACCATGGGTCCGTCGGTGGCGGTCGACTTCACCTCCCTGCAGGACATCAAGCAGGAGAGCTGAGGGCTCAGCCCTGGTGCCAGGGCGCGCGGTGTCACCCCTTCATGGCATGGGCTTCGGCCAGCACCCGCCGTAATGGCTTGCCCGTGGCCCCCCTGGGCAGGTCGTGCAGCACCACGATCTTCTTGGGGGAGCGCACCCCCAGCTGGACCTGACAGGCCCGGCGCAAACTCTCCACGAGGAGGGCTGTGGCTTCGCCATCGCGATGGGACCGCAGCACCACCGCTGCCATCGGAACAGCCCCATGGGAGGGGGATGGTGCGCCGAAGGCCAGGCACTCCAGCACTTCGGGTCGCTGGCTCAGCACCTGCTCGATCTCGAACGGGGAGATCAACAGGCTGCGGAACAGGAAGACGTCATTGGAGCGGCCCGCGAAGATCAGCGCTCCGGTGGGAGAACGGGCGAGCAGATCACCTGGCTGAAAATTCTCCAGCACGGTGCATGCCTCCACCAGCGTTCCGTCGGCCTCCGGCCTCCGGAATCGCATGCGCTTGCTGATCACCACCTCGTGGAAGGGCAGGCCGCCGCGCTCCATGCGCATGGGCTGGAGGGGATTCACCGTCACGTTCGGCAGGGGCTTGCCCAGCGATTCCTCCTCGTTCAGCAGCTCCTCCGGGGGGAGCCAGGTCAGGGGACCGGATTGGCTGGTGGCGTAGGTGATGCCCAGGCCCACCGTTCCCAGGCCATGGACTGCTCGTCGCAGTTCCATCGGGATGTGGTCAGCGCCGCTGATGCAAAGGAAGCCGCGGGGCCAGCGGGCCAGTTCACCGCGACGGTGCAGGTCGCGCAGGCGGTACGGCGTGAGCGGGGAGCCGTTGCAACCGGCCTCGAATGCATCGGCCTCCACCGCTTGCTCCAGGCGACGGATCACGATTCCTCGCCCCTGCAGGAGGCAGCGCAGCTTGAACAGGCGGGTGCTGTGATCCTGCAGCCCTTCACCAAGCAGGGTGGTGTCCAACAGGTCGTAGGGGGACCAGTCCAGTCCGGTGAGCAGGGACAGAAGCCTCTGGAAGGTCACGCCATGCACCGCTGGCCGCCCAGTCGTGGTGCCCGATGTGGTGGCCAGCAGAGCCACCGGGCCGTCGGCCGGGGTGCCCGGCTGCTCCTCCGCATCCATGCGCGTCGCGGCCGTTGTCCAGGGCGGCAGGCCCACCAGCTGCCAGCCTTCGCTGCTACCCCCGAGGACGTCCACCGATCCGTCCGCCATGGCGGCGTCCGTGCGCTCTGGGGCGGTAAGCAGCTGGGTGAGCTGGAAGCGCCCAGCGAGGGAACGCCGTTCCACTGGTGTGGCCGACAGGGGGACAATCGCCTGCGTGTGGCCCTCGAACATCAGGGCGAGGCCGCTGACCAGGTTGGCGATCCCATCGGGAGCATGCACACCGATGCGTAAGGCCCGGCCATCGCTTGGCAGCAGCGTGCGCAGGCGTTCCCGTTCGGCCGCGACCCGTTGCCCGAGGGCGTGGAAAGACAATCTCTGCCCCTGCCAGTCGATGGCGGGATCGTCGCCGCGTGCCTCGAAGCGGCGGTTGGTCTCCTCGGCCAGCAGTGCGACGACCGGATCGGTACTCACGCGTCGACGGGGGCGGTGGTGAGGGCGCCGGGGTGGAGTGGGGTGCCGAGGCGATGGGCTGCTGCACGGGTGATGGCCTGGCCCAAGGGAGTGAGATGGCCGTGACGCAGCGCTGCGTTGAGGCAGGAGAGGCCGTTGCTGCGGGCCTGATCCTGGAGGATGGTGACGTCGGCGAGCAGGGGCTCGCGATCGCTCCGCCAGGGCAGTCCATGCGCGAGGAGGCGATCGAAGACAGCCACCACCCGCGAGGACACATGCAGCGCGTGAAGGATGCCGTTCATCGGCCGCGGATCGCTGCGGATGCGCACCTGATGGCGCTCGCCATCGCCGTTGCCGCAGAGGTGCTCGTCCTGAGCGAGGGCGAACAACTCGGCATGGGCGTACTCATGCACGATGACCTCCAACAGGGTGGCCAGGGTGTGGTTGGCCCGGGCGTGAATGAAGCTGCCGCCCCGGAAAAAGAAGCTGGTCGCCCCGCCGAAATCGAGACCTTCGTTCCGAGACTGGGGGCCTGGGAGAGCGAGGATCGCCAGGGGAAGAAGCTGGTCGATCAACGCCATCAAGGGAGCATCGATGGCCCTGAGGAGGCCTCGCACCTCCGTGATGGCGGCGGCCAGGGGGACATAGTCGTCGAGCCTGGGCTCCACCAGATCGGCCACGAAGTCCCCCCCCTCCTGGAACAGCTCCAGTAGGGACTGCCACTGGTGCTCTGGCGCGACGAGCCTGTCGCCGAAAGCCAGGACGGTGCCAGGGGGTGGCGCCTGGTCAATCTGGTGGATGAGGTCGTCGAGGGAGACGGGAAGCCTGCGGCCGTCGCCTCCGGCTGCCAGGTGCCGCCCGATTCGGTAGTAACTCAGAGTGAGCCACGGAGAGAGCGGCTCCGGCCCACCGAGGCAAAGGCGTTCCTGCAGGCGTTCGGACAGGCGCCCTTCTTGCAGAAGGGTTGAGTGGGACTCCAGCGTCTGGAAGGAGCGAACCAGGTCGTTCGCTCCCTTCCGGATCGCCTGATGCACCTTGTCAGCCAGAACGGCGTCGTGGTGCAGGGGAGGGATCGCCTCGGAGATCGCGCCCGAAACCGTGACAGGGAGGGGGGATCCGCTGGCGGGCATCAGCTCAGAAGCTGCTGATCACCTTCGGGGAAGCGGGGAAGGCACCGCGGCCGATGGCCTCCGCCTGGGCTGAAAGGACGTCGCGTCCTTCGGTCGGGGTTGCGCCGGCCCCCTTGGGCGCTTTCAAGGGGCAGTCGGAGATTCCCCCTGCGGGTTCGCCCACCTTGGCAGAGACGGCGGAGGGAATGCCGAGCAGCTGGAAGCCGAAAAGACCTTCTACCATTGTCGTCCAATAAAAATTAATACCTATTCAATTATAGCCTGAATCGCATTTTTCTGCGATTTCCGCAGCCAGCATCGCCGTGCCGCGATCGCCATCCGGCCCATCCCGGCAGCGTCTCGTTGACGCAGGTCTCGCCAGGAGCGTGATCGCTCCGCCCGGAGGGGTGGCCGTTGTGTATGGTGGTCTGCTGGCTTCGGCCAGAAGGGCACGCGCCCTACCCCAGATAGCAGGTAGCTGACGTTGCCGTCGGGTTTCGGCCCGCTTGCAGCGCTGCGTAAGTCCTGCCGAGGTGCACGCGATCACGGTTTTGGGGCGATGTCCCAGTGGGGCGATGTCCCATCCCGTGACCTGTCTTCCCTGCCCGTGCGGACCCTCCTTGCGAGGCGCCTTCAGCGGAGCGGAGCAAGCCGCGGCCTCGAAGCTCTTTGAGCTGTCAGGGCCGCGTTCCCGGCTTGTTCCCCTCGATCCGTTCCACCTCCTATGGGCCGCACGCTGGAGAACAAGCAACAGATCGTCGAAGAGCTCAAGGGGCTCCTCGGTGAAGCCGAAATGGCGCTGGTCCTTGATTTCAAGGGTCTCACCATCAAGGAGATGTCCGACCTCCGGACCCGTCTCCAGGCGGCCAACGGCGTCTGCAAGGTGACCAAGAACACCTTGATGCGCCGGGCCATCGATGGCAACAGCGTCTGGTCGGAACTCGATTCCCTGCTCACCGGCACCAACGCCTTCATCCTCGTCAAGGGCGATGTGGGCGGTGCGGTGAAGGCCGTGCAGTCCTTCCAGAAGGACACGAAGAAGTCGGAGATGAAGGGTGGCCTTTTCGAAGGCAAGCTCCTCTCTCAGGACGACATCAAGGCCATCGGGGATCTGCCCTCCAAGGAGGTGCTCATGGCGCAGATCGCCGGTGCGATCAATGCCGTGGCCACCAAGGTGGCCGTGGGCATCAACGAGGTTCCGTCCGGTCTCGCCCGGGCCCTGCGCCAGCACGCCGAATCCGGCGACAGCTGACCCCCTGGCTCCACCGATCCCGACTGTCCACCCAACAGATCTGTTGCTGATTCTCAACCATGTCCGCTACCACCGACCAAATTCTCGACCAGCTGAAAACCCTCTCGCTGCTTGAGGCTTCCGAGCTTGTCAAGCAGATCGAAGAGGCTTTCGGTGTCTCCGCCGCCGCTTCCGCCGGCGTGGTGATGGCTGCAGCGCCTGCCGCTGCTGCTGAAGCCGTTGAGGAGAAGACCGAATTCGACGTCATCCTCGAGTCCTTCGATGCTGCCTCCAAGATCAAGGTGCTGAAGGCCGTCCGCGAGGCCACCGGCCTCGGCCTGGGCGAAGCCAAGGCCCTCGTCGAAGCCGCCCCCAAAGCGGTGAAGGAAGCCACCAGCAAGGACGACGCCGAGGCCCTCAAGAAGACCCTCGAAGAGGCTGGCGGCAAGGTCACCATCAAGTGATCGCCTGGGCCGGGCTGACCCCCGGCCCTGCAACTGTCTCGATCTGGCCGGCCCCCTCAGGGGGCCGGCCTTTTGCGTGGACCGGCCTGCGCCTCGGGCGTGCAAAAAAAAAGCCCCGCCGAAGGCGGGGCTAAGGAGTGGAACGCTTCCGGGAGTCTGGCCTCGTTTCGACCCTGGAAGTTGGTCCCTCACTCCTCACACAAGAGGACTTTACGAGAGGTTTCCATTGGGGCAAGGAGTCCCCGGCCGGACTCTCAACTGGCACCGATTCACTCCTGGAAGGGGATGACCTGCAGGGCGATGGTGCGGCCAGGGGTATTCATAACGTTCTCGTTGTCGAGTGCCATCGTGCCTGCGGTGGGCACCATCCGGGCGGTGGGCACCATGCGGGCCCGGCGGCTGCGACCGACCGGGACAGAGGCGGTGGACTCTGCTGCGGGTTCGGACAGGCGGCTGGCGGCCAGAGGCAGGGCCAGGGGAGGGGTGGAGGGCGGCGGCAGAGTCGGCCGTCCGCCCGACTGGGCGATCAGCTGGCCAAGATTGCCGTTGTTGGCCACATAGATGTGGTTCAGGCTCTGGGCGCCGAAGCTGCGGCGCTGCAGTTCCCAGCCCGGATCGAGCTGCAGGGCCACGAAGGCCTCGCTGTCGCGGCGCGGCAGCGAGGCCCGGCCCACCACCAGCTCGTTTGGATTGCTGGGGGAGGTGGCCTCCAGAATGAGCTCATTGCCGCGCTGCAGCACCCGCAGGCGCCAGCTGGTGGCGAGGTCGGTGCGGTCGATCCGCAGCGAGTAGCCGTTGCTGTCCAGGTAGCGCCCGCAGATGCCGGTGAAATCGAAGCGGTTGAGGCTGGGATCGATCAGGCCGTCGCTGCGGGGCTCCCAGCACCTGGGACCCTCACTGCGCAGTTGCTCGAGCACCAGCAGGGACCAGCCGTCCCGGGCCACCGGCTTGGCCAGCACGGCGAAGCGGGAGGAGTCGACGGGGCGGGCGTCGAACAGGCCGGCGGCTCTCGCCAGCGGAGGCGGGCCCCCCGGCAGCAGGGCGGCGCCCAGGGCCAGGCCCGTCAGGGCCAGGTAGGTTCGCTTCATCGGTGACGTTCCTCGGCCTGGGCCATCCGGAAAGGGAGCTCATTGAACCGAACCTGACAAGAGGGGGCCAATGGTTGATCAACCGGTCCGGGTGGTGGCCGCCGCCTGCGACGGGGCCTGCAGTGGCAATCCCGGTCCGGGAGGGTGGGGGGCGCTGCTGCGCTTCGAGGATGGTGCCGTGCGGGAGCTGGGGGGGGCCGACCGGGCCACCACCAACAACCGCATGGAGCTCACGGCGGCTCTGGCCCTGCTGGAGCTGCTGCGCGATCTTCCCCGCCATCCCGACCTGGTCATCCGCACCGACAGTCGCTATCTGATCGATGGCCTGCAGAAATGGCTGCCGGGCTGGAAGCGCAAGGGCTGGCGCACCGCCTCCGGCGGCCAGGTGCTGAACCGCGACCTCTGGGAACGGCTCGATGGCGCCCGGCTGAGCGGGGTTCCGCTGGTGCATGTGCGCGGCCACAGCGGCGATCCCGACAACGACCGCTGTGATGCCATCGCCGTGGCCTTCTCCCGCGGTCAGCTGCCGCTGCTGGCGGTGGGGGAAGTGGTGGAGAGCGCCACCCTCACGGCCGGCCGGCCGGCCCAGGCGTCGCCCCCTGGGCCCCCTCCCCCCGGCGAGGAGCCGGCGCCCGAGCCCCTGCGGCACTTGCTGGGCCGCATGGAGCTGGCCGACCGGCTGGCCAGCGGCGGTTACGGCCTCACCCTGGTGGAGCTGGCCCAGCTGGTGGAACTGCCGCTGCGCAACCTCGAAAGCCGCCAGCAGCCCTGGACCTGGAGGGACTGGCAGGTGCTGCCCCTGGGCGACGGGCGCTGGCGCCTGGAGCGCGACGCGGGAGGATTGGCCACACGGCAGTGAGCAGGGTCGCCATGGAGACGCAGGAACCCCCCGCCTCGGAGCCGGCCGCTGCCAGTGGCGGCACCGGCACGCTGTATCGCCGCTTCGTCGAGCCCCTGCTGCGCAGCGACGACGGCGCCGATGCGGAGCAGCTCTCCCGCCTCACCCTCACGGCCTTGGCCCAGGCGTCGCAGCGCCGCCACTGGCCGCTGGTGGAGGGGGCCCTGGCCGGCCTGGCCGGGGAACTGCAGCGCCGCGACCCCCGCCTGCAGCAGTCGCTGTTCGGCTGCCGCTTCGCCAATCCGGTGGGTCTGGCGGCCGGCTTCGACAAGAACGGGGTGGCGGCGGCGATCTGGGACCGCTTCGGCTTCGGCTTCGCCGAGCTGGGCACGGTCACCTGGCACCCCCAGCCCGGCAATCCCCGGCCGCGGCTGTTTCGGCTGGCGGCCGAGCGGGCGGCCCTGAACCGCATGGGCTTCAACAACGAGGGGGCCCGGGCGGTGCGGCGCATCCTCGAGCGCCAGGCCCTGCCGGCACCGGGCCAGCGGCCGGCGGTGCTCGGCATCAATCTGGGCAAGTCGCGCGTGGCCTCGCTGGAGCTCGCTCCCGACGACTACGCCTCCTCGCTGGAGCTGCTGGCCCCCCTGGCCGACTACGCCGTGGTGAATGTGAGTTCGCCGAACACCCCCGGCTTGCGGGACCTGCAGGAGGAGAGCCAGCTGCGCCGGCTGGTGGAGCGGCTGCGCCGGCTGCCGGGCTGCCCGCCGCTGCTGGTCAAGATCGCCCCCGATCTGGAGGACGATGCGATCGATGCCATCGCCCGGCTGGCCTATGAGGAGGGCCTGGCCGGAGTGATCGCTGTCAACACCAGCCAGAGTCGGCTGGGACTGGAGCAGCGGGTTCTGACCGCCACCGGCCGTCCCCTGGCGGAGGAGGCCGGTGGCCTCAGCGGCCGGCCGCTGCGGGCTCGGGCCCTGGAGGTGTTGCGCCGGCTGCGCGCCACGGCCGGCCCAGCCCTGCCGCTGATCGGCGTGGGTGGGATCGATTCGGCCGAGACCGCCTGGGAGCGTATCGCCGCTGGCGCTTCGCTGGTGCAGGTTTATACCGGCTGGATCTATGAGGGGCCGGAACTGGTGCCGATTATCCTGGAAGGTTTGGTGCGTCAGTTGGATCGGCACGGATTGCGCACGATTAATGAAGCGGTCGGTTCGGGGCTGCCCTGGAGCTGAATATTCGGTACCTTTTCATCAAGCGGGATCGAATTCTTGGAGCTTTTCGGCCTCATCGAAGACCTGCGGGACCGTCTGCGGCCGATCCGGTCGCAGATGTTTCCCCAGCAGGTCCTGTTGCAGCTGCAGGACGACAGCGTGCGTGGCCAGGGACTGGCGAACACCATCCCCGAGCCGCTGTCGATTCAGGCCCCCCTGCCGGCGCTCACCTGTCGCGGTGGCATGCCGCTCGAGCGCGAGCCGCTCGGCGATCTGATCGGCGATCTGCTGATCGATGATGGCCGCATCGAGCCCTATGTGCTCGCGTCCCTGCCCTCGAAGGCCGCGCAGGTGCGGGTGATCGTCTGGCCCTTCGAGGAATGGCCCGACGACCCTGCCGAGGCCCTGCGCCAGATCGATCCACCGCTGAATCTCGGCTATCCGCTGGCGGAGGCCTACCTCGACCTCCAGCCTCTGCCGGGGAAGCCACGCCAAATGCTGCTGGCAGCGGCCCAGCGCAACCTCGTCGATGGCTGGATCGAAGTCTTCAGCCTGGCAGGCGCCAAGCTCGATCGCCTCGCCCCCACCCAGAGCTGTCTGTTCGCGGCGATTCAGCCGCAGCTGCAGGCCACCCCAGCCGACCAGCTGGTCGTGCTGCTGGCCCCGGAGCCCGATGCGGTGGAGCTGCTGCTGCTGCGGGCCGGCATCCCGGTGTTCGAGCGGCAGCTCCCCCTGGAGGAGGAGGCCCTGCTGAGCGAGCTCAAGCGCTGCCTCGACTTCTACCGCCGTCAGGACACCGCGGTGCAGAGCCTGCGGGTGCTGCTGGCCGAACCGATGGATCTGGAGCACCACCTGCAGCTGGCGCTGGGGGTGACCCCGGAAGTGCTGGATCCCCAGCCCTTCGCCACTCTGGTGCTGCAGGGCCTCGCCACCCAGGAGGTGACCCCATGACGATCACCGAGCCTGAGACCCCCTTGCTTGATCTGCTGCGTGAACGCCGAAGTCAGCTGGGGCTGCTGCCGATGTCGGCGTTGCTGGAGGAGCGCCGGCGCCTGCTGGTGCGGGGCACGGCCATCGGTGCCGCCTTGCTTGGCCTGGTGCTGGCCAGCTCCGCCCTGATTTTTCTGCGGCACCAGGTGGTGAAGTCCCAGATGGGCAAGCTGCAGCAGGTGGAGGGAGAGTTCAGCCAGCTGCAGGGGCAGACGGGCACCACCAAGGCCAGGGTGGAGGCCATCATCGCCACCAATCGCCGCCTGGCCGAAGGCCTTACCAGCGTGCGCACCAGTTCGGCCGTGCTCACCGAGCTGCAGCTGCGGACCCCTGAATCGGTTCAGCTGATCACGGTTGATCTCAAGCAGGGTGCGCTGCAGATCAAGGGCGAGGCCAGGGACCCGAACGCCTTCGAGCGGATCAATGCTCTCCAGCTCGAACTGCAGCGCTCGCCGCTGCTGGAGGACACCGGCGTTTCGCTCACCAAGGTGGAGCGCAAGACCGACGACAAGGCCGCCCAGGAGGTGGCGGGGGTGCCGGCACCGGTGGGCTTCGAGCTCACGGCCAACTTCGCCACCCTGCCGCCGGCCCGTCAGCTGGAGCTGCTGCGCCAGCTCGGCTCCGGTGGCATGGCCCGCCGACTGCAACTGCTTCAGCGCGAGGGACTGCTGCCATGACCAATCTCCAAGACAGTGCCAATCGCCTGTCGCCGTTGCTGCTGCGCCGCCTCTGGCTCTGGCTGCCTGCCGGCGCCCTGGGACTGCTGGCCCTGCTGGTGGCACTGGGGCTGCTGGCTCCCCTGTGGAATGCGCTGCAACAGGACAGCAGGCGCCTGCGTGAGCTGGAGGATCTGCGCGATCAGGTGACCCTGATGCGCCAGGAATTGCAGGCCCTTGAGCAACGTGAAACTAAGGTCAAACAGCAGCAAGCCAAGCTCTTCAATCTGGTTGCCGGTAGCGGGGATCTGTCCACCGTTCTGGCCATGCTTGATCGTGCTGCCAAGGCCACCGGGGTGCAGCTCGATCTGTATGAACCCCAGGCGGCAGCAGCGGAAACCACGGCTGAAACCACGTCGGGAGCACCCGCGGGATCACCGGCCAAGGGTGCCGCAACCGATCTGCAGGCCGATGGCAAGCCCGCTGCCACTCCGGTCGATCCACTTGAGGTGGAGGGCCTCAAGCGTCAGGCCCTGCTGCTGGGCGCCAGGGCGCCATTCCCGGCCCTGCTTGCTTTCCTGCGCCGTCTGGAGGAATCCAATGTTTTGATGGTGCAGAGCGACCTCAATCTAGATCTCAAGGCTAATGCACAGCCCGATCTGAATAAGCCTCTTCCGTTGGAGCCAGTGCAGCTCAAGTTGGCCGTGAGTCTGTATGGAAAAGTGCCTGGTCAGGAATCGGCAGCCGTGGCGACGAAGCCAGGGGTTGCCCCCAATCAAACGCCCCAACCGGCTCAGCCTTGAATAGTGATGAAAGGCTGGCTTTTTGAGCTGGTTCTGGATACCATTCATCCGATACGATCAAGAGAAACGCGTGGGCAGCAGGCTCTGGCAGCACCGTCTCCTGGCGGCGACCCTCATCGCTGGACTGGAGGCTGTCCCCCTGGCGGCATCGGCCCAGGAGGCTGTCCCTTACGGCGTGCCCACCGGCAACCCCGCGCCCGCCGGCCAGTCCGGTTCCGCCACCCCCGGCGCTGCCCCCCTGCGCCGGGTGCCGATCGGTGGGGCAATCGAGCTGAAGGTGCGCCGGCTCAGTGATTCGGTGGAGCTGGTGATCGAGGGGGTGGGCGCGGCGCCCCAGTTGCAGCAGACCACCCGCGGCGCCAGTTGGGAGGGGATGCTGATCACCGCCGGCTCCAGCAGCCTGCGCAAGGGGCCCCAGCGGCTCGCCCTGCCGGAGGCGGGGCTGCAGAGCATCAGCATCGACGGCCAGGGCACCACCTATCGCCTGCTGGTCACGCCGATGGCGGGCTATCCGGTGGGGCGGCCGGT
>CAIRWM010000008.1 GCA_903882285.1 uncultured cyanobacterium | reverse complement strand
CAGCTGGCCAATGCCAGGCCCTGGCCTGAGCTCAGCCGCCGCCTTTGGCTGCATCTGCTGGCGGCCCATGACGTCCCCGCCGAGCTGCGCTGGGCCGAACTGCCCCGACGTGGTCAGAACCAGCTGATCGCCGCCCTGCGGGCCAGTCCCTACGCCATCGCCGGCCGGGGCCCCTTCGGCGAGGAGTTCGTGACCGCCGGCGGGGTTCCGCTCGGGGAGGTGAACCTGGCCACGATGGAAAGCCGCCGCTGCCCCGGACTGTTCCTGGTGGGCGAACTGCTCGATGTGGACGGGGTCACCGGCGGCTTCAACTTCCAGCACTGCTGGAGTTCCGGCTGGCTGGCCGGTTTGGCCCTCAGCGGATGTTCTCGAACACCGTGAACATCGGCAGGTACATGGCCAGCAGCACCGAGCCGACGATGATCCCCACCAACACGATCATCGCGGGTTCCAGCATGGCGGTCATCGCCTTGACGGCCGTGGCCACTTCGTCTTCGTAGAAGTCGGCCACCTTGGAGAGCATGGCGTCCATCTCGCCGGTTTCTTCACCGATCGCCAGCATGCTGATCGACATATCGGGGAAGACATTTTTCAGGCGCAGGGCGGCACTGAGCGGCAGGCCCTCGCTCACCTCGTTGCGGGAGGCGCTGATGGCGTCGCCGATGATCGTATTGGCGGTGGTCTCCCGCACGATCTCCAGGGACATCAGGATCGGCACGCCTGCCCGGGATAGGGAGCTGAGGGTGCGACAGAACTGGGCGGTGGCCGTCTTCTGCAGAAGGTCGCCGAACAGGGGCAGCTTGAGCAGCAGGGCATCCACGGAGCGCCGACCGGCCGGGGTGGCGTAGTAGCGGGAGAACAGGAATGCCCCCACCAGCAGGGCTCCCACCAGCAGGATCGAGAAGGAGGAGCGCAGCAACTTGCTGAGGTCGAGCATCATCTGGGTGAACAGGGGCAGTTCGGCGCCCAGCTGTTCGAAGATTGAGGCGAAGGTGGGGATCAGGAAGATCGTCATTCCCAGGAATACGGCAATCGCGATCACCAGCACCGCCACCGGGTAGCCCATGGCGCCCTTGATTTGGTTCTGAAGCTTGGCGTTGTCCTCCAGCAGCTTGGCCAGGCGCTTGAGCGTTTCATCGAGCACGCCGCCGGCCTCCCCTGCCTCCACCATCGCGATGGAGAGGTTGTCGAACACCTTCGGCCAGCGCCGCATCGAATTGGCCAGGCTGTCGCCCTGGTTGACGTCCTGGGTCATCCCCGTCAGCGCCTGGCGGAACAGGGCGGTGCGCTGCTGGCTGCGCATCAGATCGAGGCTGCGCAGGATCGGCACCCCCGCATCCACAAGGGCCGAGAGCTTGTTGGCGAACAGGGCTTTGTCGCGGATGGTGATGCCACCTTCCAGCAGTTGCTTGAGATCGAACCCCGGCCGTTTGGTCTGGGACGGGGGCGTCACCGGTGACTCCTTGCGGATCAGGGTGTCGGCCAAAATGCCGCGCTTTCGCAACTCACGCCTGGCGATTGCCGGGCTGTCGGCCTTGACCGTCATCTCGCGGCGCCGGCCGGAGTTGGTGGTGTAGGAGACGAGAAAGGCGGTCATGTCGGCGGCTGGTCGACCAGCTGAAGAAACGAAGATGACTGGGAAAAATTATCCTTCAGACCTGCTCCAGCAGCCGTTCGAGTTCTTCCGGCTTGGTGGTTTTCATCATGGCTTCGCCACGGCTTACCTTGCCATCTCTGACAAGATTGGCCAGGGCCCGCTCCAGGGTCTGCATGCCCCGATTGGCTCCGGTCTGGATCTGGGAGTAGAGCTGGGCTGTCTTGCCTTCGCGGATCAGGTTGGCAATGGCGGGGGTGTTGATCATGATTTCCTGCGCCATGATCCGGCCGAAGGCACCACTGCTGGGGTGATTACTGCGGCAGAGGGTCTGGGAGAAGACCGCCAGCAGGCTGGTGCTCAGCTGCACCCGGATCTGGGTCTGCTGACCCGGCGGGAAGACGTCGACCATGCGGTCCACTGTCTGGGAGGCGGAACTGGTGTGCAGGGTGCCGAAGACCAGGTGCCCGGTCTCGGCGGCGGTGACCGCCAGCTGGATGGTCTCCAGGTCGCGCAGTTCCCCCACCAGGATCACATCGGGATCTTCGCGTAGAGCAGCCCGCAGGGCATTGGCGAAGCTGCGCGTGTCCTCGTTGACCTCGCGCTGGTGGATCAGCGACTTGACGTTCTTGTAGGTGAACTCGATCGGATCCTCAATTGTGAGGATGTGCTCCGAGCGGGTGTGGTTGATGTGGTCGAGCAGGGAGGCCAGGGTGGTGGTTTTGCCGGAGCCGGTGGGTCCGGTCACCAGCACCAGTCCCTTGGGTTTGCGGCTGATTTCCTCCACGATGGCGGGCAAACCCAGTTTGTCGAGGCTCGGAATCTCATTGCCAAGGGCCCGCAGGCTGGCAGCATAGGTGCCGCGCTGTCGATAAACATTTACCCGGAAACGGGCCACGTCCTTGAGGCCGTAGGAGCAGTCCAGGTCCCAGTTCTGCTCCAGGTGTTTGCGCTGCGAATTGTTGAGCAGAGAGAAGATCAAGCGGTTGCATTGCTCTTCGCTCATCGTCAGGTCCTGCACCATGGGCCGCAGCTGACCGTTAAAACGCCCAAACGGCGCCTGGCCGCAGGCCAGGTGCAGGTCGCTGCCGCCGCCGTTGACGAGTTCAACCATCAGGTCTTCGATCTGGAGCTCCTTTTGGAGGTTGCTCTGAACGTCCACGGCAAACCTCGTGCGTTTTCAATACCTGAACACAACCAGTTTAGCGATCCGGTTCGATTCAACCACCACGCCTTTGGTCGTGAGGCCTGCCTGGACTGTCAGGCCTGGCGACGTACGCGCAGGCAGTAGGGACATTCCAGCCATTCATCCTGCAGCCCGGCTCCGCAGCCCCGGCAGGTCAGGGTGCTGAGGGCCCGGGCCCGGCGTTCCGATTCCAGACCGGTGTCGGTGAGCAGCATGCGCTCCACCTCCTCGAGGGTGGTCAGTCCCTGGCGAACCAGATCCAGCCCATAGCCCAGCAGGGTCTTCATGCCTCCTTCCAGGGCCAGTCGGCGCAGTTGTTCGGTGCTGGCCCGCTTGGCAACGGCGGAGGAGAGGGTCTCATTCATGCGCAGGATCTCGTACACCCCCACCCGACCGGCATAGCCGCGTCCCTGGCAGTTGGGACAGCAGCCCTCCGAGCCGGACTGCACCATCAAAGCCCGGTAGAAGGTGATGCCGCTCTCGTCAGTGGCCACTAGGCCGAAGCGGGCCAGCTCCTCGCTATCGGGGCGGTAGGGGATGCGGCAATCGGAACAGAGGCGACGCAACAAGCGCTGGGAGATTACCCCCAGCAGCGAGGCGCTGACCAGGAAGGGCTCCACTCCCATCTCGTCGAGGCGGGCAAAGGCGCTGGCAGCGTCGTTGCAGTGCAGCGTGGTCAGCACCAGGTGGCCCGTGAGGGCGGCCTCGATCGCCGTGCGGGCTGTTTCCAGGTCGCGGGTCTCGCCCACGAGCAGCACGTCTGGATCCTGGCGCATGAAGGCCCGCAGGGCCGTGGCGAAGTCGTAGCCCTTCTCCCTGTTGACCTGGGTCTGGGTGATGCCCCGCAGGGTGTACTCGATCGGATCCTCCACCGTCAGGATGTTGATGCCGGGATCGTTGCGTTCGGAGAGCAGCGCGTAGAGGGTCGTGGATTTGCCCGAGCCAGTGGGGCCGGTCACCAGGATCATGCCGAAGGGTTTCGATCCCATCTCCCGCAGGTTCGCCCGGGCCCCTGCATTGGTGATCAGCGTGTCGAGCCCCAGCTGGGTGGCGCCGCTGTCCAGCAGCCGCAGGACCACCTTCTCGCCGTGGCGGCTCGGCAGGGTGCTCACCCGGAAGTCCATCGTGCGACCGCGGAAGTTGCGGCGGATGCGTCCGTCCTGGGGCAGGCGCCGCTCGGCGATGTCGAGGTCGGCCATGATCTTGAACCGGGACGTGACCGCGGGCGTCAGCGTCTTCGGCAGTTTCTCGACGTTGCGCAGCACGCCGTCCTGGCGGAAACGGATCAGCAGGCCCTCCTCCTGGGGCTCGATGTGGATGTCGCTGGCTGAGGCGGTGAGGGCTTCGATCAGGATCCGGTCCACCAGGCTCATCACCGGTGAGAGCCCACTGCCCTGGGTGCTGGCTTCGAGATCCTCGCCGTTGTTGTGCCCCTCCTGGAGAGCGATGCCGGCCTGGCCAAGATCAAGATCGCCGAACAGCGAAGACCCGTTGGTCGGCATTTCCTTGGTGACGGTGTCTGAAATCATGGGTGCATGCCGTTCCAGCTGGCTGGAGCACACAAAATTGAATTTAACAAATTCTGGCCAGGATTCGCCGGACTGGGGGCAGTCGTTGCGAATCGGGGGCCAGCAGGGTCCGGGAAGGGCATGGCCCTGACGCTGAGGTGCGGGCTTCCGCCGCTTGTGGGGGGTGCCGCCGCCGTTTCAACATGGCTGAATCCGACTTCCGTGCCTGGAAAGATGAGCGGCGATCCCACTGCCTCCGCAGACGCTTCGTTTGAGGCCCAGGCCGTTCCGGCTTCTGATGGCCACGGCGACGCTGAGACGGCGGCCCCTGACCTTGCTCCGGCAGAGGGCGGCGATGGCGGCGTTGCCGATCCGGCCCCGGTGGCGGACCCGTCCGGCGACGATCGGGTCAGAGAGCTCGAGACTCGGCTCGAGTCGCTGCAGTCGGAGCACGAGTCGCTGCGCGGCCAGTACATGCGCATCGCCGCTGACTTCGACAACTTCCGCAAGCGCCAGAGCCGCGACAACGACGACCTGCGGCTCCAGATCACCTGCACCACCCTCGGTGAGATCCTGCCGGTCGTGGACAACTTCGAGCGGGCTCGGCAGCAGCTCAAGCCCCAGCACGAGGAGGCTCAGAGTCTGCACTCCAGTTACCAGGGCCTCTACCGCCAGCTCGTCGACGTCTTCAAGCAGCTCGGCGTTTCGCCGATGCGCGTCGAAGGCGAACCCTTCGACCCCACCCTGCATGAGGCGGTGCTGCGCGAGCCCAGCCACGACCATCCCGAGGACGTGGTGATTGAGGAGCTGCAGCGCGGCTATCACCTCGATGGCCGCGTGCTGCGTCACGCCCTGGTCAAGGTGTCCATGGGCCCCGGCCCCGGCTCCGCCCCTGAGGGCCGCGCCGAGGAGCAGGGCGGCTGATGGCCGACTACTACGAGCTTCTAGGGGTTGCCCGCGATGTCGATGCCGAGGGCCTCAAGCGGGCCTACCGGCGTCAGGCACGCCAGTATCATCCCGACGTCAACCGTGATCCCGGCGCCGAGGACAAGTTCAAGGAGATCGGCCGCGCCTACGAGGTGCTCAGCGATCCCCAGTTGCGGGCCCGCTACGACCAGTTCGGCGAAGCGGGTCTGGGCGGTGGCGGCATGCCCGACATGGGGGACATGGGCGGTTTCGCCGATCTTTTCGAGACCTTCTTCAGCGGCTTCGGCGGCGTGGGAGGAGGAGGTGGTGGTGGGCCGCGCCGGCGGGGGCCCCGCCGCGGTGACGACCTGCAGCTGGGCCTGACGATCAGCTTCAGCGAGGCCATCGCCGGCATCGAGAAGGAGGTGCAGGTCCGCCATCTCGAGACCTGCTCTAACTGCAGCGGCTCAGGCGCCAAGTCCGGCAGCGGTCCCTCGGACTGCGGCACCTGCGGCGGCGCCGGCCAGGTGCGGCGCGCCACCCGCACGCCCTTCGGCAGTTTCACCCAGGTGGCCCTCTGTCCCACCTGCGAGGGCAGCGGTCAGGTGATTGCCGACCCCTGTGGCAGCTGTGGCGGCCAGGGCCTGCAGCAGGTCACCAAGAAGCTCACGATCAAGATTCCCGCCGGCGTCGATTCCGGCACCCGCGTGGCGGTCTCCGGCCAGGGCAATGCCGGTCAGCGGGGAGGCCCCGCCGGCGACCTGTTGGTCTTCCTCACGGTGAAGGCCCATCCCCATCTCCAGCGCGATGGCATGACCATCCACTCCGAGGTGCCGTTGAGCTATCTGCAGGCGATCCTCGGCGATACCATTGAAGTGGAAACGGTCGACGGCCATGAGCCGCTGGTGATCCCGCCCGGCACCCAGCCAGGGGCTGTGCTCACCCTCAAGGAGAAGGGGGTGCCGAGCCTGCCGCGCCCCGGCAAGCCCGTCGTGCGTGGCAATCACCTGTTCACGATCAAGGTGCAGCTGCCCACCAAGCTCAACGGCGAGGAGCGGGAGCTGCTTGAGCAATTGGCCGGTCACCACAGCCGCCGATCCCAGAAGCCCCCGCACAAGAGTGGTCTCTTCGGCGGTTTGTTCGGCAAGGGATGATGTCACCCTCCCCAGCTCTCCTCGATCTGCGCGGCACCCCCTGTCCGCTCAATTTTATCCGCAGCCGTCTGGCCCTCGAGAAGCTTGCTCCCGGCGATCGCCTTGAGATCCGCCTCGACCGGGGTGAACCGGAGCAGATGGTGGCGGAGGGGCTGCGGGGCGACGGGCACGCTGTGGCGGTGCTCGATCTCGACCACGCCGCAGTCTCTTTCGAGGTGATCCGCTCCGGCCTTGCTGCGGCGGCGCTGGAGGCGGCAGCGGCGGAGGACGCGGTGCGTGGCGGCTGAAGCCGGTGCCTGCGGGGTCGGTCGGGTGGTGGCCCTGCAGGCCAACTTCTGCCGGATAGCGCTCGATGCTCCAGGCCCCGCCGGTGTCACCCATCTGCTCTGCACCCGACGCACCCGGCTGGGTAAGAGCGGCCAGCAGATCTGCGTTGGCGACCGGGTGCGGCTCGAGGGCATCGACTGGCCGGCCGGCCGGGGGGCGGTGGCGGCCCTTGAGCCGCGCCACAGCCTGCTCGGCCGGCCGGCCGTGGCCAACGTGGCCCGGGTGGTGGTGGTGGTGGCACTGGCGGAACCGGAGCTTGACCTCCTGCAGCTCACCCGCTTTCTGCTCACCGCGGAGCTAAGCGGCTGTGCGGTGGATTTGGTGTTGAGTAAGGCGGATCTGCGACCGCCAGCGGTAGTGGCGGCCTGGTGTGAGCGGCTACGCTCCTGGGGCTATGAGGCCACGCCGGTCTCCAGCTTGGACGGGGCTGGGCTGGAATCGCTGCGATGCCGCCTCCAGGGGCAGGGCATCGCCGTGCTCTGCGGCCCCTCCGGCGTGGGCAAGAGCAGCCTGCTCAATGCCCTGGCTCCGGAGCTGGCCCTGCGGGTGGGTGCCGTCTCGGGGCGGCTGCGCCGCGGCCGCCACACCACCCGCCACGTGGAGCTCTTCCCCCTGGCCGGCCGGGCGGATGGGACCCTGGTGGCGGATACCCCCGGCTTTAACCGACCGGAACTGCCGGTGGATCCGCAGGCCTTGGCGTCCCTGTTTCCGGAGATCCGCGCCCGGCTGGCGGCGGGCGGCTGTCGCTACAGCAACTGCTCGCACCAGGGGGATCCTGGTTGTGCCGTCGGCACGGAGTGGGATCGCCATCCCCTCTATGTCCATTGCCTCACGGAGGTCCTGGCGGGTGCCCCCCCCGGAGGCGCGCCACGCCCCGGCCTGAGGCAGCGGGGCGACCGCCAGGAGCCCCTGCTTGATCCCCAGCTGCGGCAGCCATCGCGTCGCCGCGGCCGCCAGGCCCTGCAGGACGACGAGGCGCTCAGCCCCCCAGGCCCGGCAGGTTGAGATCGAGGCCGCCGGTGAGGTCTTCCATCCGCTCGCGCATGGTGCCGGTGGAGAGCTCGTAGGCGTTGCGCAGGGCCTCCAGCACGGCCGCCTCGGCGGCCGCGGCGTCGCCGCTGCCCAGAAGTTCCGAGGCGATGCGCACCCGCAGGGGCTGCTGATTGCCCGACAGCCAGACACTCACCTGTCCGTCGGCACTCTTGCCCTCGAGCTCCATGGCATCGAGCTCTTCCTGCAGCTTCTGGGCGTCCTGCTGGATCTGCTGCGCCTTGCGGAACGCCTCGGTGAGCTGACCGAAATTGGGAAGACCGAAGCCAGCCATGCCGCTGTGATGGGGTGCAGGGTCAGGCTAGGGCCCTGGAGGCTCCCAGGCCGGCTGCCGGAAGCCGAGCCGCTTCACCTCGGGGTGCAGCACGATGGCGTGGGCCCGGTGCACCTGCTCCTGCACCTGGCGGACCAGGCTATCGATCTCCTCGGCCCGGGCGCCGCCGGTGTTGACGATGAAGTTGGCATGCAGCGTTGAGACCTGGGCGCCGCCCACGCTCAGCCCCTTGAGACCGAGTGCCTCGATCAGCTGGCCGGCCTTGTTCGGCTCGGGATTGCGGAAGACGCTGCCGCAGCTCGGTTGCTGGTAGGGCTGGGTGCTGGTGCGGCTGTGCAGGTTGCCGCTGGTGCGGGCGGTGATCGCTGTCGGATCGTGGCCGGCCTCCAGCCGGAAGAGGGCGGAGAGCACCAGCAGGGGCTCCTGCTGCAGGCGGCTGTGCCGGTAGGCGAAGTCGAGCTCCTCGGCGCCCAGGGTGAAGGGCTGCTCGGGGCGGGCCGGGTCGATCACCCGCACCGAGTGGAGCCATTCGGCCGTGCAGCCCCCCTGAGCTCCGGCGTTCATCACGACGGCGCCGCCCACCGTGCCGGGGATGCCCACGGACCACTCCAGGCCATGCAGGCCGGCCCGGGCCGCTTTGCGGGCCAGGGTCGGGATCGGTTCGCCGGCCTCCGCCTCCACCCAGCCCTCGCTGCCATCGAGCCGGCTGCCCTGCAGGCGGCGGTTGCAGAGGGTGAGGCCCTCCAGACCGGCGTCGGCGATCAGCAGGTTGGAGCCGGCTCCGATGCAGCGGAAGACCAGACCCTCGGCCACAGCCCAGGCAGCCAGGGCGATCAGCTCGTCCTGGCTGCCTGGCTCGGCGAACCACTGCGCGGGTCCACCCACCTTCCAGGTGGTGTAGTCGTGCAGGGCGATCGCCTGCCTCAGGCCATGGGGCGGCGCCTCCCGGTCGGCCATCAGGCCACCAGGGCGGCGGGCCGGTCGCCGAGGGCGGCGAGCCGGTCCCAGAGGCTGTTGACATCGCCGGCGCCCATGGCCAGCACCAGATCGCCCGGCCGGGAGACGGCGGCCACCTGATCGGCCAGTTCCTCGAGGCTGTCGGCCACCAGCACCTCAAGCCCTGGGCCGCGGTCGCGCACGGCCGCGGCGAGCGCACAGCTGGAGATGCCGGGCATGGGGGCCTCCCCGGCGCTGTAGAGGGGGGCGACCAGCACCAGATCGGCCTGGCTGAGGGCCTTGGCGAAGCCCTCCATGAACTGGGCCGTGCGGCTGTAGCGGTGGGGCTGGAACACTGCCACCAGGCGCTGGGGCGGCTGGGGCAGGGGGCTGCGGCCGCTCCGCACCATGAGCCGGGCCATGGTCAGGGTGGCATCCACCTCGCTGGGGTGGTGGGCGTAGTCGTCGACGACGATGCGCTCCTGCCAGAGGCCGCGGCAGTCGAAGCGGCGGCCTGGGGGCTGGAGACGGCTGATGGCCTGTTGCAGCTCAACGAAGGGCACCCCTTCCAGCCGGCAGGCGGCGATGGCGGCGGTGGCGTTGCTGAGGTTGTGGCGTCCGGGCAGGGGCAGCTCCAGCTGGCCCACCAGGGTGCCGTCTTCGTAGAAGTCGGCGCTGGTGCCGTCTCCCCGCTCTTCCCTGGCGATGGCGGCGAAGGCCACACCGCTGGGGCTCAGGGTCGACCACCAGTGGTCGGCTTCGAAGTGTTCCCGCAGGATCGGGTCATCACGGTTGGCCAGCAATCGGTCGGCGGCGCTGGCGAACTGCTGGAGGGTGGCGATCAGGGCGTCGAGATCGGGGTAGTGGTCGGTGTGGTCGAGCTCGATGTTGGTGAGCAGGCCCAGGTGAGCCGAGAACTTCACTAGGGAGCCGTCTGACTCGTCGGCTTCGGCCACCAACAGCCGTCCCTCACCGTGGCGACCGTTACTGGCGAAGGCCGGAACGATGCCGCCGATCACGGCGGTGGGGTCCTGCTGGGTCGCCTCCAGCAGCGTGGCGATCAGGGTGCTGGTGGTGGTCTTGCCGTGGCTGCCGGCCACGGCGATCGACGGCTGGCTGTTGATCAGGGCCGCCAGTATGTCGGAACGGTGCACCACGGTGAGGCCCAGCCGACGGGCTTCGATCAGTTCTGCATTGCCGGCGGGCACGGCGGAGCTGATTACTACCAAGGGGTCGCCGGACGCGGTGTGCACCGTCTGGATCGTCTCGGCCACCTGCTCGTGGAAGACAGTCACGCCGGCGCGGCGCAGGGCCTCGACCACGGGGGTGTTGCGCGGGTCGGAGCCGCTGACCAAGTAGCCCCGGGCGGCCAGGATCCCGGCCAGGGCTGACATGCCGATCCCTCCGACGCCGATGAAATGGAGCGGCTGGTGGCGGTCGAGCATCGGGCGGGCCAGGGGCGACTCCGGACCCGCCGAAAATAAGGCGGGATGGGGCAGGCGCGCTTTACGAGTTGCTTCGCTTTCGCATCTGGCCAGGCCGCACTGCCAATGCGCGGCAGGTCCCGGCCGGCGATTTCTGTATGATCGGCAGCCGAATCACCCTTGCTAGCGGCTTTTGCCGCTTGACGCCATGACCTTGAAAGTTGCGATCAACGGATTTGGCCGCATTGGTCGCAACTTCATGCGTTGCTGGCTGAGCCGCGGCGAGAACACCGGCATCGAGGTGGTGGGCATTAACGGTTCAGGGGATACCTCGACCAATGCTCACCTGCTCAAGTACGACTCGATGCTGGGCCCGATCCGCAATGCGGAGGTGAGTCACACCGACAGCTCGATCATCATCAACGGCAAGGAGATCAAGGTCTTTTACGATCGCAACCCCTTGAATCTTCCCTGGAAGGAGTGGGGCGTCGATCTGGTGATCGAATCCACCGGTGTCTTCAACGACGACGTCGGCGCCAGCAAGCACCTCACCGCCGGGGCCAAGAAGGTGATTCTCACCGCCCCCGGCAAGGGCGACAAGGTGGGGACCTTCGTGGTGGGCGTTAACGCCGATCAGTACCGCCACGAGGACTGGGACATCCTCAGCAACGCCAGCTGCACCACCAACTGCATGGCACCGCTCGTGAAGGTGCTTGATCAGAACTTCGGCATCGTCAAGGGCACGATGACCACCACCCACAGCTACACGGGTGACCAGCGCATCCTCGATGCCTCTCACCGTGACCTGCGCCGTGCCCGCGCCGCCGCAGTGAACATCGTGCCCACCAGCACCGGGGCCGCCAAGGCCGTCGCTCTCGTCTATCCGCCGGTCAAGGGCAAGCTCAACGGCATTGCGCTGCGGGTGCCCACCCCCAACGTGTCGGTGGTCGACATGGTTCTGGAGACGAGCCGCGACACCACCAAGGAGGAGGTCAACCAGGTGCTCCAGGCCGCTTCGGCGAACGGCATGAAGGGCATCATCAAGTACTGCGACCTGCCCCTGGTCTCTTCAGACCATGCCGGCACCGATGAGTCCACCATCGTCGACTCCGAGCTCACCCTGGTGATGGGCGGCAACATGGTGAAGGTGATCGCCTGGTACGACAACGAGTGGGGCTATAGCCAGCGCGTCGTCGACCTGGCCGAGATCGTGGCGAAGAACTGGAAGTGAGGATGGCAGGCTGGGCTTGAGGGGATCACGTTCCCTAGGGCCTCGCCAATATCCCAGTTTTGCCAAATCTGCTGCCTGGATCCCCGGGCCTTGTCCGGCCGCCGGCAGGCGGCCTTTTTGTTTGGGCCGTTGGCCTGCCGGTCGTGCGCTCCTGGGTTGCATTGCACTGCTGCCCTGGAGCATTGGTCTCTTCCTGCAGCGCGAGTTGCCCGAACCTCTGCGCCAGCACGTGGCCCGTGTTGTGCGGCGGCTGGTGTCTGGTTGAGCCGGGCCGTGCACTCGCGCCGCCACGCTGTCGCTCAGCCGAAATGGCGGAAACCGCTCACGACCGCTTTGTCTATCGGCCAGGGCTCACCATCCGCCCATCCCAGCGTCCCCGGCCGTCCGGCTTCCAGCTGGCCGATCAGGCTGGCGCCGGGGAGCTCACTCCGCAGGGCTTTGGCCCAGGCCGGCTCCAGAGCCAGCACCAGTTCGAAGTCTTCGCCGCCGCCAAGGCACCAGGCCTCCGCCTTCGGCAGGCAGGCCATCGCCGCATCAAGCGGCAGGGCCTGGCGATCCAGTCGGGCTGCGCAGCCGCTGGCGCTGGCGATCGCCGCCGCTGCCGCCACCAGGCCGTCGCTGCTATCGCAGCCCCCCACCCGCCAGGTTGTTGGCGTCGGCCGGCTGCCGATCAACGCCCGCACCGCATCGAAGCGGGGCACGGGGTGCTGGTGGGCATGGATCGCCCGCTGGATCAGGGCGGGATCGTCGCTTGTCAGCTCCCCCTGCAGCAGGGCCAGTCCCAGGCGGCTGAGCCCGTGCGGCCCCGAACAGATCAGCAGATCCCCGGGCCGGCCATCGCCGCGGCGGATCGGTCCGCTGTCGCGGCTCAGCCGTCCCAGGGCCGTGATCGCCAGCAGTCGCTGGGCGCCGCCGCTGCAGTCGCCCCCCAGCAGCACCCCGCCATGGCAGCGCAACGCGTCGCTGATCCCCTGATAGACCCCCTCCACCCACGGCCAGGGCGTGGACGCCGGTGCCACCAGGCCCACCGTGATCCCCACTACTTCCGTGCAGCCCATTGCCGCCAGATCCGAGAAATTTGCAGCCGCGGCCCGCCAGCCCACGTCGGCCGGGCCTGTGGTGGTCTCGCTGAAGTGGAGGCCCTCCACCAGCACGTCGGTGTTGACCACCAAGGCGCCCTGCTGGGGGTGTGGCTCGTTCAGCAGCGCGGCGTCATCGGCGAACTGGCCCGGAGGCGCGAAGGCCGCTAGCCGCCGGATCAGCTCCCATTCGCCCAGATCGGCCAGGCTCTCGCCCTGCGTCTTGCCCTCCGTCTCGCCCTGCGTACGGGCGGGAGGGCCATAGAGAGGATCGCAAGGTTCATCCATCAGGCCCTCGGTTCAGGGCGTGCCTCTCCAGGCTCAGCCGTGAGCCTGGAGGTTCTCTGCGCCGTCGATCACCTTGACCGAAAGAATGCGGTCGTCGACGGTGATCTCCTCCAGCACATCGAAGCCATCGACCACATAGCCGAAGGCGGCGTTGCGGCCATCCACCAGGTTGAGACCGGCGGGGGTGAGTTCGGCTTCGTACAGGAAGAAGAAGAACTGGGAGGATCCGTCGTCGAGCTGCTCGTCGGAATGGGCCCAGCCGAGGGTGCCATAGGTGGCGAAGGGCAGAACCGGCTCGGCCTTGTAGCGGCCGATGTCCTCGAAGGTTTTGTTGTAGATGGGCGCGTCGTCTCCGACGATGCGGATCTCCAGCGGCACATGCCGCTCCTGGCCGGTCTTGGGGTCGACGTAACCCATGGCCTCGCCCGTGGGGTCGCCGCTCTGCAGCACGTAGAAATCCTCGGCCCGGGTGAAGGGCAGGTCGTCGTAGAACTTGCGCTGGGCCAGATCGAGGAAGGCGCCGGCCGTCAGCGGCGCGTTATAACCGTCAACCACCGCAGTGAGATCGCCCTTGCTGGTGGTGATCCGCACCGTGGCCCGACCGAGCAGCCTGGGCAGCGCGTCGAATTCCGAGGGGATGGCGAAGGGGACATCGCTTACCAGCAGGGCTTCGGCGGCACCAATGCTGGCGAGGGCCTGGCGCCGGCCAGCCAGGAAGGCGTCGCGATCATGGGCTTCGGCGGCAGCGGCCACCTCCGGAAGCTTCTCCTGCAGTTGCTCAATCAGGGCGGAGGCCTCGGGCCGCTGGTCGGCGCTGAACCCCTGAAGAATGGCGTCGCGCTGAGACGACAGCTGCGACTGGCAGCGCGACACCGATGAGCTCAGCGGCTTCCAGCGCTTGGCGCGCAGATCATCGCTGGTGGATTCCAGCAGGTGCTGCAGAGTCTGCAACTGGGGCGCGTTGATCGGCAGGGCGTTGCGCAGAATCGCTTCGGGATCCTTGACGGCGTTGCCCTGGGGTAGGGCGGCCAGGGCGGTGGGGACCAGCGGGAAGACCAGCAGGGCGACAGTAAGCAGCAGCGCGCACCCCAGGCTCCTCAGGGCATGGGCCGCGGTCGCAGCAGAGGAGGGAGTGCTGTCCATGGCTTGCCCGATGGCTGAGCGGACTCTGGCACAGGCGGCCAGCTCTCCGGGGCCTGGCCGGCGGCTCCCGGCGGGGAAGGGCCGGTAGCCAGACGTACAATCTGTCGATCCGATCCGCCGGAATGATCTCCAGCAACGATTTTCGTACCGGAACCAGCATTGAGCTGGATGGCCAGGTCTGGCGGGTCGTCGAATTTCTCCACGTGAAGCCCGGCAAGGGCTCCGCCTTCGTGCGCACCAAGCTCAAAGGTGTGCAGAGCGGCAACGTGGTGGAAAAGACCTTCCGGGCCGGCGAGACCGTCCCCCAGGCTCTGCTGGAGAAGGCCACGCTCCAGCACACCTACATGGAGGGCGACGACTTCGTCTTCATGGATATGGCCTCCTACGAGGAGACTCGCCTCACGGCCAAGCAGATCGGCGATCAGCGCAAATACCTCAAGGAGGGCATGGAGGTGAGCGTCGTCTCCTGGAACGGCAAGCCGCTGGAGGTGGAACTACCCAATTCGGTGATTCTGGAAATCACCCAGACCGACCCCGGCGTCAAGGGCGACACGGCCACCGGCGGCACCAAGCCCGCCATCGTCGAGACGGGTGCCCAGGTGATGGTGCCCCTGTTCCTCTCGATCGGCGAGAAGATCAAGATCGACACCCGCACCGACAGCTATCTCGGACGGGAGTCCTGATCGTCATGCAGCTCGACCACGACCAGCTCCGCCAGCTGCTCGCCCTCCTCGGCGAGAGCGACATCCAGGAACTCCGGCTGGAGGGCGATGACTTCCGCCTGGAAGTGCGCCGCAACCTGCCCTCGGCCGCGCCCGTTGCGGTGCTTCAGGCCCCGCCTGCCCCGGTAGCGGTGCCTCCCCCGGCCGCACCTGTGGCCGCGCCGGCGGCAGCCCCTTCGGCCCCGCCGCCGGCGGCCCCCGCCGTACGGGGTGATCTGCAGGCCATCATCGCGCCGATGGTGGGCACCTTCTATCGATCGCCGGCACCGGGAGAGCCCGCCTTCGTCGAGCTGGGCAGCCGCATCAGCGCAGGCCAGCCCGTCTGCATCCTTGAGGCGATGAAGCTGATGAACGAGCTCGAGACCGAGATCAGCGGCGAGGTGGTGGAGATCCTGGTCGAGAACGGCACGCCGGTGGAATTCGGCCAGGTGTTGATGCGCATCAAGCCCGCCTGAGCCCCTGATCAGATCCTGGTTCAGCCGAGCTGGTAGGCCGTCTCAATTGCTGCTGCCATGCTGTCCGCCCGGGCGATGCCCCGGCCGGCGATGTCGAAGGCGGTGCCGTGATCGGGGGAGGTGCGCAGGAAGGGCAGCCCGAGGCTGGTGTTGACCGCCGCGTCGAAGGCCAGCAACTTCACCGGAATCAGGCCCTGGTCGTGATACAGGGCCAGGTAGCCATCCGGTCCCTGGCCCTGGCCCCGCCAGGCGGTGGCGGCTTCCAGCCAGCAGCTGTCCGGCGGCAGGGGGCCCTCCAGGCGCACCTCCGGGTGGGCCCCCTGCCAGCGTCCCAGGGCTGGCTCCAGCCAGTCCCGCTCCTCCCGGCCGAGCTGGCCCGCTTCACCTGCGTGGGGATTGAGGCCGGCCACCACCAGCCGGGGCCGTTCGCGGAAGCGCTGACAGAAGGCCAGCAGTACGTCCAGCTTGTGGCAGAGCAGGTCGGCTGTGAGCCGCTGGGGCACCTCCGCCAGGGGGATGTGGGTGGTGGCCAGCAGGGTGTTGAGACGCCAGTCGCCGACAGGCGCGCGCGCCGTGAACAGCATCGAGGCCGCCGGCACTCCCGCCAGCTCGGCCAGCCGTTCCGTCTGGCCGGGGTAGCGGTGACCAGCGGCGTGCCAGCTGCTCTTGGCGATCGGCGCGGTCACCAGGGCGTCGCAGGTCCCGTCCAGCACCAGCCGGGTGGCGGCCGTGAGCCAGGCGAAGCTGGCCGCCCCGGCCGCGGCGCTGCTCCGGCCGGGTTCGATCGGTTCCTGCAGGGGGAGATCCAGGCCCTGGAAGGTGGCTGGGTCGGCCAGGTCGCGAATGCCGCGTTCCCACAGTCCCCGCTGGCTGCGCTCCAGCCACCGCCGGCAGCCCACCAGGGTGACCTCCAGCCCTTCCGCTGCTCCCCGGGCGAGGGCTCGCAGCGTCACCTCCGCGCCGATGCCCGCCGGATCGCCCAGGGCGATGGCAATTCGCCGGCGTCTGGGTTTCGATGGCGTCATCACCTCGTGCTGGGCGTCGATGCTGCGCTGGTTCATCCTGGGGTCGCTGATCATTGGTGTCGGGCTCGGCTTCCGTAACCAGTGGATCGTGATCGACTGGCCAAAGTTCTATCGGGACGTCAACCTGCCGTTCCTGGCTGAGCCGGAGCCCACCAAGCAGTTTCAGTTCAAGGGCCGCGACGCCGGAAATCCCGTCCGATAGCTCGGGAAGTGCAGGCGGTAGCCCAGCGTCTGGCGTAGCAGGAGGCTGCTGGCGCGGCGGTTTTCGCTCCAGAAGCTGCGGGCCATGGGCGACAGGCTGGTGGCGATCCGCTCGAAGGTCTGCACCTCCGGCAGTTTGCAGCCCAGCAGATGGGCGGCGTAGCCGAGGGTCTCGCTGGAGGGACAGGGGTCCTCGTCGGCCACGATCAGGGTGTCGGGGCGCTCCGGGGCGGGCAGGTGCAGGCAGTGCAGCAGGGCGCCGACGATATCGTCGACGTGGACCCGCGAGAACACCTGGCCCGGCTTGTGGATCAGGCGGGCGCTGCCGTCCAGCAGGCTGGCGAACGGGGTGCGCCCCGGTCCGTAGATCGCCGGTAGGCGGATCACCTGCAGCGGCAGCCCCCGCGCCCGCCAGGCCTGCTCGCAGGCCAGCCGGGCGCGGCTGCGCGGCAGACCCGGCCGGGTGGCACTGTCTTCGGCGACCCAGGCGCCGCCGGTGTCGCCGAAGACGCCGGTGGTGGAGAGGTAGCCCACCCAGCGCAGCGGCAGGTCTCCCAGGTGGGCACCCAGGTGCGCCAGCACGGGATCCTGCCCGTCGCTATCCGGGGGAATCGTGACGAGCAGGTGGGTGGTGCCTGCGAGCTCCGCCACCGAGGGCAGCAGGCCGGCGGCTGGATCAAAGGTCAGCTGGCGGATCGGGGCGGTGTCGCTGCCCGGCTGCCGGCGGGTGATGGCCGTGGCGACGCCCTGGGCCTGAACGGCCGCCGCGAACCGGCCGCCGGTGTAGCCGCCGCCGAACACCAGCAGCCGCTCCAGGTCGGCGGGAGGCACCCCGGGCCCGTTCACGGGCGGAGGGGGCGGATCGGCAGCAGGCAGGGGCACGGGGTCGATAGCAGCAGGGGGCCGGCAGGCGGGGGTTGACAAGTCAAGGGGTCATGAGTACACCTGTATTAACGCCAACGCTTTCGGCCATGACCGCTTCCTTCCTTTCAGCGCCCGTTCGTTTTGCCCCCACTCCCTCCGCTCCAGTCTCCTCCCCGGCGGCCGTGAGGGTTCCGGCACGCCGTTGGCGCTCCCGCCGCGGAGGCGCTGCCGCCCGCCATGGCGGTCCGTTTGCCGTGTCGGCATCCTCCGGTGTCCCCCTGGCCCTGGCTGCCGTGCTGCTGCTCCTGGCTGTGCTGCTTGCTCCGGAGCAGCCTGGCGATCAGGAGGCCATCTGCCAGCGCCACAACGGGGTGGCGGCCTGCCGGGTCTGGTGAGTGGCGTTGGGGGTGCAGGGTTCCGCCGCTTCCGGCGTCGCCTGCTGGGGTTGCGTCCATTGCAGCAGCCGCAGGGCCAGGCGCAGGTCTCCGTCCGTCCAGGCCCGTAAGGCCATCGCCCGGCGAGGGTCGTAGAACGCCTGCTGGCGGTACCAGTGGAAGGCGTCGCTGTCCCCCTTGCGGCCGTTACAGCCCAGGCAGGCCGGGACGCAGTTCTCGGTCACGCTCAGGCCGCCGCGGCTGAGCGGATGCACGTGATCGATGGATTCGGATGGCTGGCCACAATAGAAGCAGCAATGCCCCGTGGTCTGATGCAGGGACTGTCGCCATCGCCTCACGCGCAGTTTCGGGCAGAGATCCTCAAGGAAGACTCCATCCCTGGCCTGCATGTGCGCGCCTCGGTTGGGGGCAGTGTGCCCCGGGTGTCAGGGGTGTCAATGTGTCGAGGGCTGCACTTCGTCGGATTGGCCGGACCTCTGGTGCAGATGCGGCTGGGTCCCACCGGTCTGATCGAGGTGGTTTCCCCCTTTGATCCGGTGACTCAGGCCCAGCTGCGGGCCGTGCGGCCCGCGGGCCGCTGGCTCGGCCGGCGCCGGTGCTGGGAGTTTCCCCTGGAGGCTGCGGCGGCGCTGGAGGCTCGGCTGGCTGGTCGGTTCCCCACGGCCCCCGAGTTGGCCCGCTGGCTCGACTGGCTGCGTCAGCCGCTGCCGCCGTTGCCGCCGCACCGGGAGCTGATCGCCGCCGCGGCCCCCGAGGCGTGCCTGCCGGATGGGCGTCAGCTGTTCACCCATCAGCGGGCGGCGGTGCGCTGGTTGCTAGCCCGCCGTGGCGCGGTGCTGGCTGATGCGATGGGCCTGGGAAAGACCCTCTCCGCCCTGGTGGCCGCCCGCGGCCTGGCCCGCCGGGCCGACTGCCGCATCGTTGTGCTGGCCCCGGCTGGGCTGCATCGCCACTGGCGGCAGGAGGCAGCGGCGCTGGGTCTGGTGCTGGAGCTGCACAGTTGGGCCCGAATCCCGGCGGAGCTGCCCGAGGCTGGTTGTGTGCTGATCGTCGACGAGGCCCATTTCGCCCAGTCGATCACCGCGGTCCGGACTCAGGCGTTTCTGCGGCTGGCGCGCCATCCGCGGCTGCGGGCGATCTGGCTGCTGAGTGGCACGCCGATGAAAAATGGCCGGCCTTCCCAGCTGTTTCCTCTGCTGGCGGCCATCGGCCATCCGCTCGGCCGCGATCAGCGGGCCTATGAGGAACGCTACTGCCAGGGCCACTGGCGGGAGCAGGGTGGCCGGAGGCTGTGGCGCAGCCAGGGTGCCAGTCAGCTCGAGGAGCTGCAGCGGCTTGTGCGTCCGTTGCTGCTGCATCGCCGCAAGCAGCAGTGCCTCGACCTCCCCCCGAAGCAGCGGCGCGATCATCCGGTGTCCCTGGATGCCGCTGCCGCCCGGGGGTTCCAGCACCAGTTGCAGCTTCAGGTCGACGACTACCGGCGCCGGGCCGCCCGCGGTGAGGTGCGCCGCGACGCCGAGGCCCTGGCGGTGTTCACGGCGCTGCGGCGGATCGGTTCCGAATACAAGCTGGCTGCCGCCGCCGCCCTGGTGCGCTCCCTGCTGGAGAGCGGCGATGCCGTGGTGGTGTTCAGTATCTTTGTGGCCACGGCACGCCTCCTGCATGCTCACCTCGGTGGCGATGAGCGGGCCGTGCTGCTCACCGGCGCCATCCCGCCCCGCGCGCGCCAGTCCCTGGTCGACCGCTTTCAGGCGGGGGAGCGGCCGTTGCTGGTCGCCACCTTCGGCACCGGCGGGCTCGGCTTCACGCTGCATCGGGCCCGCCACGTCGTGCTGATCGAGCGCCCCTGGACCCCCGGGGATGTGGAGCAGGCGGAGGATCGCTGCCATCGCATCGGCATGGCGGGCTCCCTCACCAGCCACTGGCTGCAGCTCGGCGTGGCCGACCAGCTCGTCGACGGCCTGATCGCCAGCAAGGCGGAGCGCATCTCGCTGGTGCTGCAGCGCCGCGAGGAGCAGTGGCGCCGCCGTGCCCTGCCGGAGATGGTGCGGCAACTGCTGGAGCGCTGGTAAGTGCGGCGAGGCTCAGTCCTGGCAGCTGGCCAGGCGCAGCTTGATGTCGTTGCGCAGCAGGCGGTCGATCTGCTGGGCGGGCAGGCGGCGGACCAGGGCGTCGGCGCGGCGGATGTCGCTGCAGGCGGCCGTGTTGTCGCCCTTGAGGGAGTGCAGCAGGAAGCGCTCGTTCAGGGGCAGCGGTTCCTGGGGGAAGGAGGCCACCACCCGATCGCAGCGTTTGATGGCCTCATCGAGCTTGGTGACCTCGACGCTGCGCAGGCAGTCGTCGGGGGTGGTGCGCCGCTGCGGTAGAGCCTCTTCGGCGCAGCCGCCCAGCAGGCAGACGCTCAGCACCACCACGGCCATGGCCAGCGACGGGAGGCAACGGCCAAGCGCTTGGCCCGGCAGATCAGTTGGCGTAGCGTTCACTCCGGGTCAGACCACCGCCACCAGCATTACCACTCCCCTGGGCGGAGACGGCCGGCTCCCCCGCTGGGGCCGTGCTGACGCTGCGGGCCCGACGGCTGTAAAGGTCCCCCAGATAGCGCCCGCAATCGGGAAAGGTGGTGGGATTCTCAACCACGGCCTCGGTGATCATCACCGCCGCGTGTTCCGGTGAGGTGCGGAACATGCTCGATCCCTGCCGTTTAATCAGGGCATAGGCCGCCACCCAGCTCACCTCATGGTTGTTGCCATTGGCGCGCATGAAGCAGTACACCTGCGCCCCCTTGGCCCCGGCGCTAGTGGCTTCGGCGGCTCGGGCTGGGCTGGTGCCGGCCGTGCCGCCCAGCGCCAGCAGCCCGGCCGTGACGAGGGCCGGAATGGATTGACGCCGGCGTTGCAGGGGGCGGGAGCGGGAAGCCATCGGCAGGGGGGTACGCAACGGTGCGAAGAAGCGCTATCCACCGTATCGGCCAAGGCCCGTCTGTCCAGATCAGGTCTGGCCCTCAGCTGCCGGGTGGGGCGCCCGAGGCTGGCAGTACCAGCTTCACCACCAGCGGCAGCACGAGCAGCACCGTGATCAGACGCACCGCATGCAGGGCTGCCACGGCGGCGCCGACCCCGAATTCCGCGCCCACCAGGCTCATGCCGCTGATGCCCCCCGGGGCGGCCCCCAGCAGGGCCACCACCGGATCGATCCCCAGCAGCCGGCTGCACCAGAGACCCACCACTACGCCGGTGAGCACCAGGGTGAGGGTGATCAGCAGGGCTGGTCGCCACAGCAGGCGCAGTTCGCTGAGGGAGCTGGCGGTGAGGGCGGTGCCGATCACCGTGCCGATGGCGATCTCCAGCAGGGTGCGGGTGCCGCCGGGCCAGGCTGCCACCTCAAGGCGACCGCTCATGCTCACCAGGCCCGCCGCCAGCAGGGAGCCGGCGAGGGGGGCGGCCGGAACGCCGGTTCGCAGCGCGGCCAGCCCGCCTGCGAACCCGGCCAGGGCGTAGAGCGCCAGATTCCAGGGGAAGGCCATGGTGTGGCACGGCTCGAGGGATGGGGCCACAGTCTGCGGTGCCGTCTGCGCTGAGGCTTGAGGGGTGGGGATTTTTGTGTTGTGATTCGCTCCAGAAGCGTCTCTTTCATGACTTCCCCTTCGGTGTCCTTCCGGATCAGTCGCAATACCGAGGAGCTGGCAGAAACCATTCATGCGCTCTCCCGTCGCCTGGTGGCGATGGAGCAGCGTCTGGTGGCGATGGAGCACCAGGTCGCTCAGGCCGAGGAGGCCGCCGTGGAGGAGATCGATCCCCAGGAGAGCGCCAGCCTGGCCAACGTGGAACGGCTGCTGCTGGACTGCCGTCAGCTGCTGGCCGTTGAAGCTTCCGTCTTCGCCAGCTCCAGTTCCACCTTCAGCGCCGGGCTTGCAGGCGCCGAGCCCGACGACGAGGAGCTCAACGAGGAGGAGGAGCCCAGGGCGTCAGGTTTCCGCCACGCCGCCTGAGGCGCGCTTCTCGCCCCCTGGCCACGGGTGTCAGAATGGGAAGAAAGTGAGCGATGGCAACCCCTTCCTCCCCGCAGCCCTCCGGACACTTTCCCTCGCAGCCACCGGGTGGTCATGGCGTCGTTACGACCGCAGCGATGTCCGGCTCCCGCTCCGCCTTGGCCACCCCCCGCTGCCATCTCCAGGCCGGCCCGCAGGTGGAAGGTGACCATCAGCTGGAGAAATTGCAATTTGCCCTGGCCGTGGCGCTGACCCGCCAGGACGCCAGGCGCTCAGCCGAGTTGCGCGAACAAATTGCGGCTCTCGGCGGTAATCTGGAGGAACCGGGCACCTGAAACCTGGGGAGATGTTGACCTTGTTTCAATGTCACGCGAGGGTTTGTGTTGCCACGCGAGCGGCTGTTTCTTACAATTCTCTCAATCGCTGCACGCACAGGCAGCGATGTTTGACGTTCTTTTTGTGCGATTGATGGCTCCCTGAGCCTTACCTGGTCCCTTTCCTGGGTTCCGGGCAATGCGATCAGGGGTCGAATGCATCCCTCCAGCCCCTTGATTTCGCTCTGCAGCTCCTGAGGAGCCCACCCCACTCATGACCGCCACGCGACCCCTGGCGAGCCAACCCCCGAAGGCACCCCCCAGGCCATCCGTCCCGAAGACATCCGTTGTGACAGCATCCGGCCTGACGTCGTTGCGCCCCAAGGCCTTAGCTGCCCTTACCCCCGAGGTGCGCGAGACGTTGCTGCAGCAATCCAGCCGCCTCGATGATCAGGCCCGTGGGGCGGCGGAGCGGGGCGACATGACTGCTGCGGCCCAGTTGATCCTCGAGGCACTTGACTGCGAGCGTCGGGCCGGCACCCTTGGCCCGCAGGTGCTTCAGCTGATCAAGCCCCGGGGCTGAACAGCGAGCCTCGCAGGTGATCGCGGAAGCCAACCGCATCTTCGGCTTCGATGGCTGGCAGCGCCAGACCATCGCGGCGCCGGCCACGGCATCGACGTCGACCTGGGGCAGGCCCATGAGTCCGCCCTCTGCTCTACGACAGGCTCAGCGGCAGGTCGATGCCGTAGTGATCGGCCAACGAAATGAGGAAGCTGGAGATCCGATCCAGCTCTTGCTCGAAGGGAATGGAGGCCCGCTTGACCTGGCGTTCGGCGCGGCCCTGCTCGATCGCCGCATCCCAGCAGCGGGGGCGGTTTCGAGGTGGTGGTGCCAGAGATCAAGCTGCTCGGCATGCAGGGCCAACTGCAACAGGGCGGCCGAGGTGCGATGGCACACCGAGGACTAGGGCGATATCCGTAAATCTGTTATGGCATGCGCGTGATCACGTGCGTGATGCCCCACCGACCAAGTGAAGACGATGACGAGAACGGTCCTGCAAGCGCAGATCGGCTTGGCGACCTATCGACGCATCTGGAGCAACGGGCCCAGGTGCCGGCTTTCCTACCATGGACAGAGATCTGGGGCTGTGCGCGCTCGACGAAGCCTTCACGGTACCCTGATGGCCCAGTGCCGGTGGCCGGCCGGGTACAGCGGACCGTAGTTCTGATTTTTCCACAATCAGCCCATGACGCACCACCATCGAGCAAGGGCGGCCATGGGGATCATGGGCAGAGGAGCAGGGGTGTCGCAATGGGGACAAACAGGCGTCGGCCTTTGATTGCCAGCCACCACCAGGACTGCTTAGGGTATTGAGGCTATGAAGGGGGTCGCCTTGGTACAAGCATCGACTCGACCGCGGTTAATGCCGAGCGAGGCGGTGCTTGCCTTGCACGACTATCAGAAGAGTTATTTCGACTTTGCCGAATTCAAGCCAGAAATTCCTTCCCTGCTGCATCAAGGTTCACTAGTGGCGGACTCTCTTGCTGTCATTCAAAGGCTCGGAATGATTGAGCCGTTGACCGGAGCCTACGTGCCACCGGGCTCCATTGATCTCTCGTGCACTAATTATCGCGAAGGCTTTATTGCCAATGGCCTGCTCAGCCGTAATCGTGCCGTGCTGAAAGTGTTGGAGCGCACCTACGGCTCCGTTGAAACGTTGGCGCAACAACAGATTTATCTCGTGGAGGCCATCGGTGGCTTTGCCAGCTGGATGCGCCGCCACATCGGCGAGCAAGGGCTGGTCTGCAGCGAATTCTTGGATGGGTCTGAAATTCTCGTTAGCGACATTCCCCACCAAGATCTATGTAAACTGTCCTTCGCAAGCCAGGCATTTGACCTGGTACTTTGCCATGAATTGTTCGAGCACGTCAGAGATATCGATCAGGCGTTTTCAGAAATCCACCGTGTCCTGAATGCGGAAGGACGACTGATTGCAACCTGTCCACTGGCCATTGGCCAGAAGGACTCCATTGTCAAAGCCCGCCTGAACCAAGAGACCGGAAAGCCTGATGTGATTGGCGAACCCGAACATCACGGCGATCCTGTACGTCCAAGTCAGGGCTCCTTGGTGTATCGCATTCCAGGTTGGGAAATTCTTGGTCAACTGAAGCGAGCTGGATTCAAAAATACAACTATTCATCACGTCTGCAGTTGGAGGCACGGGATTCTTGGGTCTGACATACCAGGCGTCCTGGTGATTGAGGCCCAACGCTAGCCGTGTAGATCTCAACTTCGATCTCGATCCAATCCAGGCTCTCCATCTGTTTACAGCCCAGCAATGGCCACGATCCAACAGCAGCTTCTGGACGATCCCTGGAACGCAGCCTTGTGGGAGCAGCTGGACCAAGAGCAAATTACTTTACCGCCT
>CAIRWM010000007.1 GCA_903882285.1 uncultured cyanobacterium | reverse complement strand
GTACGAGAGGACCGGGAGGAACGCACCTCTGGTGTACCAGTTATCGTGCCAACGGTAAACGCTGGGTAGCCATGTGCGGAGAGGATAACCGCTGAAAGCATCTAAGTGGGAAGCCCACCTCAAGATGAGTATTCCCATGGCATAAGCCAGTAAGGTCACGGGAAGAACACCCGTTGATAGGCTCTACGTGGAAGCGCAGTAATGCGTGAAGCGGAGGAGTACTAATAGACCGAGGGCTTGACCAACCTTGAACTCTAACGCTTGTTTCCAGAGGGCTGATGACAAGGATCGAGTGGTGTCGATGAATGTCGCACTATAGAACGTCGTTGTGTTGAAGTCTTAACCTATGCAGTTCTCAGGGATCACCTGGGGGATGAAACTATCCTGGTGTCCATGGCGCTGTGGAACCACACCGATCCATCTCGAACTCGGACGTGAAACGCAGCAGCGGCGACGATAGTTGGGGGGTAGCCCCCTGCGAAAATAGCTCGATGCCAGGTAAAACATTTCATCCATTCAGAGCCGTTGTCTTTGCTTGCAGAGAGTGCTGAGTGAAGTGATGAATCAGAGAAGCCACCCTTGCGGGTGGCTTTTTTGTTGGCGGCATAGGCTGCATGGTGCAATTGGACGCTCGGAGGGCTCACGGGGTATGGTTCGCAAGTGGCAACAGTGGTCCAGGTCGCTGTGGGCGGCTTACATACTGTGGCTTAGGGCGGACTGTGTCGATCTCAGTGCGGCGTTCGCTTACCACACCCTTCAGTCGTTCTTCCCGGCCTTGCTGATCGCTCTGGCGGTCATGTCCAGGTTGCTGGGCCGCGATCAGGACCTGCTCAATCGTTTGATTCAGCAGGTGAGCCAGGTGCTGCCGCCTTCCAACCTGCCACTGTTTGAATCCACTCTGCAGCGCTTCACTCAGCAGGGGGTCGGCGCCGGTGTGCTTGGTGTCGTGTTGCTGATCGTCAGTGCCAACAACATTTATCTCACCCTGCAGCGGGGAGCGGACCGACTCTGGTGGAACCGTCCCTTCGGCTTTGATGGTCTTCCTTGGCAACAGTTGGTGCGTCGTTTCATCTTATTGCGGCTCAAGGCCTTCGTATTGCTTCTGCTGATCTCGATCCTGATCGTCTTGGATCAGCTGGTCAGCAACTTGCGTTTCTTCGGCTTCAAGGTGTTGCGTGAGTGGTTGTTGAGCTGGTTGCCTAACTCACTGCACTTTCTCGTGACCGTCTCCAGTGGGGTCGACCTGCTCCTTTCCTTTGTCATCGGTTACAGCACGGCCCTTCTGTTCCTCTGGTTGCTGCCTTCGCGACGCATCCCGCTTCGCCCGCTGGTGTGGCCGGCCCTGCTGGTGGGCTTTGCTCTGACCGGCCTGAATGTAGTGCTCGGACGCAGCCTCGTGAGCATGGGTCTGCGTTTCCAGGCCTATGGGGTCGTGGGCGGGGTCCTAGTGCTCACCCTATGGATTTGGTTGGTGGGCTTGATTCTGTATTACGGCCAGTGTCTTGGCGTGGTTCTCCTGCCACGACCGATGGGGGGGCGATCCACACTCCACCCTCCTCTGTGACCTGCCGAAGACCGTTCAGGATGGTGATCCTCACCGTGCACCAGGCTTCGACCGCCTCGAACCCATGCCCTCGCTCCGTCCCCTTGGCAACCGTGGACTGACTGTCCGGCCTCTGGCAGCCAGCGCCTTGCTCGTTTGTACGGCCGTCGGTGCCTTGGTCGTGATCGGCTTCACCACCCTGGCTCTGGTGCCTTTGGTGCTGGGTGTGGGCTTGGTGGCGGCCTGGCTGATGGCCCTGGCCCTGCTCAGTTGGGCTGGCATCGAGGGTATGGCGGCTCTGGAGCGCTGGTTTGAAAACGACCCCCGCTTTCAGCGCTGATGTCCCGATCGTTCCCCTGGTTCTGGATCGCTCTGGCGGGGCTGCTGTTGCTTCTGCCGGGGCCCGCCGGTCGCTTTCTTCTGGATCTGCTGGGTGGGATCACTCTGACCCTGATCCTTTTGCCCCTCCTGGCTGGCGGGGCGGCTCTCATCGGCTGGCAGGTACTCAGGTCCCGACTGCACACCTGCAAGGTCTGCGGGGTCTCGAGCCTCGCCCAGGAGAGCTGCCCCGCCTGCGGGTCTCCTTACCACGCTGCTGGCTCCGTTCCCCAGCAATCAGGCGTCTCGACGGGAACAGCCAGCGGTTGGCTGGGACGTGAGGGCGAGATTGACGCGAGGACAGCCACCATCAGTGTTGAGGCAGTGGAGGTGGCCAGTAGTGGCGAGGGGCGTCAAGTCCCGACTTCCTCCGCGTCATCTCCATCTGGTTCGTCCCCTTCTCCCTGAGCTGAGTCCGTCGGCTGATCACCGCTTCCCTCAATCTCAAGATCCACACACTCTTCCAATGCCCCCACTCGCTCAAGGGCTCGGAGCTGTGGCTTCGGGCTGCGTCTCCAGTTCCTGGAGCCGCCGTTCCCTTAGATGCAGAAACAGTGGCGCCCCGAAGGCGAAGGCGATCGTGACGCAGCTCAACAGCACCCAACCGAGGCCGCGCATGCGCAGCCGGCGGCTCTCGTTCACCATCCAGACCGTGACAGCCGTAGCACCGATCGCCAGGTCCCGCGAGAGCGAGCGGGCCGCCGCATTGGCGTTCGCCTCACGCACGAACAGCCCAAGATCGAAGGGCGAGGTATGGGCGCGGATGAAATCGAGATTGGCCTGCCAGGTCAGCAGGCCCCCCAGGACAGCCAGGCCCAGATAGAGCCAGGCCAGGCCGGTGCTGTGCCCAGGCGTGCGAGGTTCTGGGGATACTGAGGCCAGTGGCTCGCTCTGCTGGTTCATGGGGCGTAGGAGTGGGGGGTCGCCCCAGGCTGCTCAGGATCCCATTGCATCACGTCCTGCTCCACCTGATTGAGCAACTGCTCGCAGCGATCGGCATAGGCCAGAGCACGGCGGTAGAGATCGGCCATCGTCTCGACATCGAGATCGCTGGCCTGCAGTTGTGCCAGGCAGAGTTCAAGCGCTGCACGTGCCTCTCCATAGATGAGGTCAGCCGCGGGATCGGCCGCGGCATTTGTCACAGCCTCAGGCCCATCGCGTTTCGGACTTGTCTGGCGACTGCGGCTTCGGTTCGTTTCGCTGGCTTTGGGCATCGCCGGGGAGGCACGGAGGAGAGAAGGCAGGAGAGAGTGGTGACTCAGACGGAGCTGGGAGGTCTGGAGGCCATCGGCGGCGGTTCGGCGCTCACCAGCCGGAGGACGTCCGCCTCCACCCTGCCGTCCAGCAGTTGCACTTGGATGGCATCCCCGGGCTGCAGGTCGTGGATGGAGTGCACCAGGTTCCCGGTGGCATCCCGCAGCAGGCTGAATCCCCGCGCCAGCAGCTGTTCCGGCGAGAGGGCCAGGAGCAGGCGTCGCTGTTGCTCCAGCCACTGGCGTTCGCGCTTCAGCAGCAGGGCAGGGTGCCAGGTGGCGAGGCGCTCGCGCTGACGTTCGAGGAGCTGACGGGCGCCCTGCAGCCGCAGCCGGACCAGCTGGCCAAGATGGCGGCGTTCCTGGCTGAGGGCCTGCAGGGCCATCTGGCGGTCGGGCAGCAGAGCCACCAGTGCCGCGGTGGGGGTGGCGGCCCGGTAATCGGCCACGAGGTCGGCGATGGTGGTGTCGTCCTCATGGCCGAGGCCGCAGACCACCGGAACCGGGCAGGAGGCCAGGGAGCGGGCCAGGGCTTCCCCGTCAAACACGGCCAGATCCTCGCGGCTGCCGCCGCCCCGGGCCAGCACGATCGCGTCGAGTCCCAGCTCCAGACAGCGACCGCTGATCTGGTCGATGGCCGCGCGGATGCGCTGTTCCACGGGCCCCTGAACGGGGATCGGCACCACCAGCAGTCGCGTGCTGGGCCAGCGCTCACGCGCCGTGCGCAGCATGTCGGCCAGGGCGGAGCTGGGCACACTGGTCAGCAGGGCAATGCGGCCCGGAAGCTCGGGAAGGGGGCGCTTGCGCTCGGGGTCGAACAGGCCCTCGGGCATCAGCAGGTCGCGCACCCGTTCGAACTGGCGCAGCACAGCCGTGAGGCTCGGCCGCAGGTCGAGGACCTGGACGGAAAGATTCGCCCGGGCCGCCCAGAAGTTCAGTTTGCCGACGACCACGACGCCATCCCCTTCCTCGGGAACGAAGCCAAGTTTCTGCAGTTGGGACGCCCAGATGACCGCCGAAATCGAAGCGTCGCCGTCGGTGAGGGTGAGCCAGAGATGGCCCTTTTTGAGCTGGGGGCGACTCACCGTGGCGTCCAGCAGGAAGCGCGGTGCAAAGCCCCTCTCCAGCAGGGTGCCGACCGCTTCGTTGAGTTCGGCGACGCTATAGCGGGGAAGGGCCCCCTGCCCTGACAGGGCGCTGGTCACAGGCATGGCGTCGCAGTCCCTCCCCGATCGGTGCGTCAGTGGGTGAGTTGCCGGTACTGCAGCCACCAGAAGAGGCTCAATCCGCCGGCCAGCAGGACGATCAGCCGACCGACGGGGTGATCGATGCGGATCAGCCCCGCAGCGGTGATCACAAGGGCGGTACTGAGCAGGCGTGCCCCATCGCGACGATTGCTGGGGAAGAAGCGGCTGGCATCAGCGCGGCTCGAGTTCGGGGATGGCACGCGGATCTGAGCCGGCAGCGCCCAAGCCTAGGCGTAGAGCTGGGCAGCAGAGGTGGGCTTCAGCCGAGGTCGCTCTGGGCCAGGATGACCTGGCCGGTGAAGACTTCGGTGGCGAGGCCGATGAAGAAGCCCAGCATGGTCAGAGGGGCTGGGCCTGATGCTGCCGGCGAGGCCTCTGCTCAGGGAGGAACGCGATGCGACACGCCCCTTCTGGAGCCGACGGGAGCGGAGCAGAGCCTGGGGGACTTATCCCCTGGTGATTCCTCCCCACGGGAGCGATTTCAGCGCCAGTTGGCGGCTGTGTTGCCCCATCAACCCGAACTTGTTCTGGTCACCGACCTCGACGGAACCCTGCTGGGCGGACCGCCCCGCTGGCGCCGCCGCCTCTACAGCTGGCTGGCCCAGGAGCGGGCCAGGGTGCTGCAGGTGTTCTGCACCGGTCGTGATCTGCGCTCGGTGGCGCGGTTGCTGCAGGAGGACGAGGCCATGGGCCTCCCCATCCCCCACCTGGTGATCTGTGATGTCGGCTGCACCGTGGCCTGTGGTCACAGCCTTGAGCCGGTGCCCCTAGCCGTGGATCCGATCGAGGAGCGATGGCGCGGCATGCCCGAGCGTCTGCTGCCCCTGCTGGCCGGGATTCGCGGCCTGGCCCAGCAACCGGTGACCGCTGACCGTCGCCTCGCCTACCAGATCGAGCTTGAGGAGCTCGATCTGGAACGGCTCGGCGAGATCGAGGCCCATGGCGTGGATTGTCTGGTGTCCGACAGCCGCTATCTCGACGTGCTGCCGGCTGGGGTGAACAAGGGCAGCACCCTGATGGCGCTGCTGGAGTGGCTGGAGGTGGAGCCCTCTCGGGTGGTCACGGCTGGGGACACCCTCAACGACCTGGCGATGTTCGAGACCGGACTGCAGGGGGTGATGGTTGGTAATGCCGAGCCGGGTCTGCTGGCGGCGCTGCCGCGTCTGCGTGCCACCTATCTCGCCCGTGGCGAAGGCTGCGAGGGCATCGTGGAAGGTCTGCGTCACTTCGGCTTCGCTCACTTGCTCGAGAATCGGATCTGAGTCGGGCGCAGCCCTGCCGAGCAACCCTCCATATTCCTTGATCTTTGTTCCCTTGATCACGCGGTGCCACCGCCCCGCTCGAAGCGGACCCTGGTGAGGGCGGTGGCCTCGGCCTGGCGCGGGTCCTCAGGCCAGGGGTGTTTGGGATAGCGACCGCGGAGCTCGCGGCGCACCGCGTGGTAGCCGCTGTTCCAGAAGTCCTCCAGATCCCGGGTGATCGCGGCGGGGCGCCCGGCCGGTGAGAGCAGCTGCACGGTCACCGGCAGGCGGCCCGCGAGCAGGCGGGGCGTTCTGGAGCAGCCGAACATCTCCTGCAGCTTCACCGCCAGCACGGGATCCTCGCCCTCGTAGTTGAGACGCGCCCGTCGGCCGGAGGGGATGGGGAGGTCCTCCGGCAGCAGGCCGTCGAGCTCGCGGCGCTGCGCCCAGCTGAGATCCCCCCAGAGGATCTCGCAGAGGTCGAGCTGCCGCACCTGCTGCAGGCTGCTGAGTCCCTCGAGGTGAGGACCGAGCCAGCTGGCCAGGTCCTCCTCCAACCGCTCGGGCGAGCGGTCGGGCCAGGGCTCCCCCAGGTGGCGGTGGGCCAGGCAGAGGCGTCGCTGCAGGCCCCTGCTGCGGGGACACCAGGGCAGCGCCGCCAGGCCCAGGCCCCGCACGCCTTCGAGCAGGGCCTGGGTCACGGCGGCTCCCTCCGCCTCCGCCCAGGGGTGCCGCTCCAGGACCAGAGCCCCCAGGCGCAGCGTCCGTTCACTGCTCACCCGCTGTTCCCGTTCCAGCCAGCGGGTCTCCAGAAGGCTCTCGCCCTCCTCGGCCGCCAGCCCCTCCAGCACCTCCCGGGGCAAAGGGACCGCCAGCAGCACCCGGGCCTCCGGGCCATGGCCATCCAGCGTGGCGATGGCCAGGGCCTCGCTGCCGGCGAGGGCATCGTCGGGATGGACGGCGGCACCGCGACCACTGCGCAGCAGGAAGCGGCCATCGCCCCGACCCCGGGCCAGGGCGATCCGCTCGGGATAGGCCCAGCTCAGCAGCCGCGCCGTGATGGTGCCGTCGCTGGTGGCGTCGTCACTGGTGGCGGCACAAGGGAGGGCGCCCGCTCCGGCCGGGGAGCTGGCCAGCACTTGGCGCTGCAGGTGCTGCTGCAGGCGCCTCAGCTGGCGCCGTGGGGCCTCCTCCTGGCGCTCCTGCGGGGAGGCCGCAGCCCGGTTCAGCCAGTCGAGCCGTTGCAGCAGATCACAGCCGGCGCTGCGGCGATCGAGCGGGTCGCGCTCGCTGAGCAGCACCGCCAGGGAGCAGGCCAGCTCCAGCCAGCCGTGCTCCTGGGCCAGGACCAGCATGTGGGCCAGGCGGGGGTGCAGGCCCAGGCCCGCCAGGCGCCGGCCGTGGGGCGTGAGCGTGCCCTGGCTGTCCAGGGCACCCAGCTGGCCGAGCAGCCGCCTGGCCTCCACGAGGGCGCTGCGCGGTGGGGAATCGATCCAGTCCAGTCCCTCGCCCAGACCGGCTCCCCACTGGGCCAGCTGCAGGGCGATCGGCAGGGGGTCCACCTCCAGTAGCTCGGGGGCGTCAAAGGCCGGGCGCCGCTGCTGCTCCGCCGGTGACCAGAGGCGCAGGCAGCGGCCCGGCCCCAGGCGCCCGGCCCGGCCGCGGCGCTGCTCGGCACTGGCTTGACTGGCGGGCACCGTCACCAGGGCATCCATCCCCGTGCTCGGATCGAAGCGGCTTCGGCGGCTGAGCCCGCTGTCGATCACCAGCGTCACCCCCTCAAGGGTGAGCGAACTTTCGGCGATCGACGTTGCCAGCACCACCTTGCCGGCGGGCCGGCGGGCCGGGGCCATGGCCGCCGCCTGGGCCTGCAGCGACAGCTGGCCGTGCAGCAGGGCCAGTTCCAGCTCCTGGGCCCAGTCGCAGGCTTCGATCGACCGCCGCGCCGCCAGCAGCTCCCGCTGGCCCGGCAGGAACACGAGCACGGTCTCGTGCGGGCCGCGCCGCTCCAGCCAGTGCTGCTCGAGGGCCCGCAGCAGCTGGCGCTCCAGCCGCTCCCCCTCGCGTGGGGGCTGGTGGTCCACCGTCACGGGCCAGCTGCGCCCCTCGCTCTGGAGGACGGCGGCCCCATCGAGGCGTTCGGCCCAGGGGGCCAGATCGAGCGTGGCCGACATCAGCAGCAGGCGCAGGTCGGGGCGCAGCAGCGAGCGGGCCTGGCGGACGAGCGCCAGGGCCAGGTCTATCTCAGCGCCCCGTTCGTGCACTTCATCGACGATCACGCAGGCCACCCCCTCCAAGGCGGGATCGGCCTGCAGGCGTCGCAGGAACAGCCCCGCGGTCATCACCTCCAGGCGCGTGGCGGCGCTGCAGCAGCTCTCGAGCCGCACCCGATAGCCGACGCGCGCTCCCACCGTCTCCCCCAGCTCTGCGGCCAGCCGCTGGGCCGCCGCCCGGGTTGCCAGACGGCGCGGCTCCAGCATCAAAATGGTGCCGATCTCCCCCAGGCTCTCGAGTAGGCAGAGCGGTACGCGGGTTGTCTTGCCGGCACCGGGGGGCGCCTGGAGCAGCAGGGTCGCCCCTTCCGGTCTCAGGGTGGCGGCGATGTTGCCAAGCTGGGGGTCGATCGGCAGACCGGGCGGAGGCATCGGCGGATCGCCTGGGGGCATCGCTGCAGGGCCGACGGCCTCAGCGGATGTGGCGGATGCCATCCACTGGGTGGTAGGCCTCGCCGGTGGTTTCCTCGTAGACGATGGCGGGCAGCCCGGTTTCGAACATGGTCTGCAGGGCTTCCTTCAGATAGGGATTCCAGCCGCCCGTGCTGACCTTGCCGTGCCACACGGTCCAGTCCCAGGTGCCCTGTAGGTCCCGGGGGATTCGGCCTTCACGGTCGCGGCGAGCGACGAGATCCTGGGACTCGACGCGGCCCACCAAGATTGGATCCTTGCCGTAGGCGGGAGTGAGGCTGAGTTCGAGCCGGATCGGATCGTCCTTGACCAGTTTCAGCCGGAAGCGGGGCGGCAGCTTCAGCCCATTCAGCACCGCAGCCACAATTCGGGTTCTCTGGTCCACCATCAACCTCCGACGGAGTGCGCGTTCACACCGCTGAGCCTATTCAGCTGCCGGTCCGCTGCCGGGAGTAATAATGCGGTTTAGGCCGGATCAGCTGGGGTGACGGGCTTCTCGTTGTCGCCGGTGAAGCGGACCGTGAGCAGGTCTTCGCGGGTGATCTTGCCGTCGTGGTCGAGCAGTTCGGGGTGGATGGTTAGGCGGCCCGTGCGGTCACTCTCTCGGGAGGCTGTTCGGTTGGCACCGTCAGCCGTCCGGCCGGTACCGCCAGCTGGGCTGCCGACAGAGCTGTGGCCGAAGCTGCCGGGATCGCCTGGCCTGGGCACTGCCCGGAATCCCTGCCCCATCACTTTGAAGGCCTGCCAAAGCAAGAGCAGGAAGCAGGCTCCGTAGAGCAGGGGAAACAACTGGGCGAGAAAGGACGACATGGCGACGGGCGGCATGACGGTGGTGATCCCCGCGAGCGGGTAGGCCGTCATCATCGCCCCTTCGGAGCGGCCGTGCTGGCCAGCATCCAGGCCCAGAGCGTGGTGCAGGCGGCCCCGAAGGCGAGGAAGGCCAGCAGGAGGCGGCTGGTGTCCATGGCTAGATACGAAAGTTTACAAATCATAGGGTGCTGGGGTTGTCGCGGCCGGTTTGCCTCCCCTGTTGTCGGGTGTGCGAAGTGATTACGGTTTCAGCCCCTGCGTCCGCGCACGATGCGCCCTGTTCGCTTCCTTGCCTCCCTTCACCCTTCCGCCCGACGTGCTCTGTCGGGTGGGGGGAGCGGTCTTGCCGCTGCCGCGCTGCTACTGGTGCCCTCCGTGGCGTCCGCCGTGGCGCCGCTGCCGGGGCGTGCTCAGGCCAGCGGCGCCATGGCGGCCGTGCTTGGCCGTCAGTCGTTCGTGGCTGCGGCAGTCCGCAGGGCCGGGCCGGCGGTGGTGACGATCGACACGGAGCGCACCGTGCCGGTGGTGACGGGGGCGGGGCCCGGTGGGCTGCTCAACGATCCCTTCTTCCGTCAGTTCTTCGGCCTGCCCCAGATGGGCCAGCCCCCTGCCCAGCGCACCGAGCGCGGCCAGGGCAGTGGCGTGATCTTCCAGAGCGATGGGCTGATCCTCACCAACGCCCATGTGGTGGAGCGCACGGATCGCGTCACGGTGGGCTTGCAGAACGGCCAGCGGGTCGAAGGAAAGGTGGTGGGCCTCGATCGCCTCACGGATCTCGCTGTGGTGCGGCTGGTGGGCGGCGGCGGCTGGCCCGTGGCCCCTCTGGGCAATTCTGATGCCCTGCAGGTGGGCGACTGGGCGATCGCCGTGGGCAATCCCTTCGGACTCGACAACACCGTGACCCTGGGGATCGTCAGCAGCCTCAACCGCAACGCCACCAAGCTGGGTATCACCGACAAGCGCCTCGATCTGATTCAGACCGACGCCGCCATCAATCCCGGCAATTCCGGCGGTCCCCTGCTCAATGCCGAGGGTGAGGTGGTGGGTATCAACACCCTGGTGCGCTCCGGCCCTGGGGCCGGCCTGGGCTTTGCCATCCCGATCAATCGGGCCCGCAGCATCGCCCAGCAGTTGGTAACCACGGGCCGGGTGAGTCACCCAATGATCGGCGTGGGGTTGGACGTGGTGCGGATCGGCGAGGGTGGGACCGCGCCAACAGGTGTCCGCATTGCCTCCCTGCAGCCGGGTGGCCCGGCGGAGCGGGCCGGACTGCGCCGGGATGACCTAATCGTGGCCGTTGCCGGCAGGCCGGTGTCGATCCCAGTGGATGTGATCAATGCCGTGGAGGCCGGTGGTGTGGGCCGACCTCTGGCGATCACGATCGAGCGGAGTGGTGGCCGCCAGACGCTGGAGGTGCTGCCGGTGGAGTTGCAGCCCCAGGGCGTAGCCCAGGGGCAACCTCGCCTCGCTCCCCGTTGAAAGGAGCGGGTGCGGTGGGTCAGAGGATATCCAGGCCGGGATGGCCCAGCTCGGGCCGCAGGTCCTCGAGCATGCCGGCATTCAGGCTTGCTCCGCTGCCGAACTGACTGGCTCCCCCGAGCTGCTGACGCATGACCCACTGGGTGGCGGCTTTCTGGCTTTGCCAGGCCTGGAGGAGTTGCTTGGCCAGGCCGCGCAGCGCCTGGGTGTCGCCAGTGGCGTCGATGGCCCGGTTCATGCGCTCAAGTTCGAATTTCTGGCCAAGGCTGAGGGCGAGAGGTTCGGACATGACGAGCTTCGCGGTGGGACGGTTCTGACCAGGTCGAAACCGCCCCAAAGCTACAAAGTGTTTCAAGGCCTCGCGTATCCGTTGCGACATCCCTAGCAGCTGCGTCAGGGAATCAAGGCGTCGCCTCCCTCCCGATGGCATGCCCCCCCCCTGAGGGCATGCCCCTGGCGTGCTCCGCCCTCAGGCGTCCCGCAGTTGTTCCACGCAGCGCGTGACGCACTCGCCATCTTCGAGCGAGCACGTGGTGATGCATTCGAAGTACGTGTCCATGGCATCCAGGGGGCCTGCTGTCCCTTGGGGCGTCGTGTCGAAGGTGGCGAGGGCGGCGGCCGCCGAGAGGTTGCCGTCGTCGTTCTGACCGAAAGACCCGAAGGACCCGTGCCGTGTGTTCATGGACCAGCTCCGATGTACTGATCGTCAGCCTATGCACACATTTCTCGGGGCACCAGGGAAATGAGCCGAGATGCCTATGGCTTTGTGAAGTTGTATGTGGCGACATGGGTTCCGCCGTTGCGGGGACGGGTTTGGTGGGGGCTTGCCGCCGTTTCGGGGCCGGTGCGCGGCCGGCCGTTCAGCCGGCTCGGGCCTGACTCTTGCGGGCCGCGGCTTTGTCCTTCTGCCTGGCCCGGTTGGCCTGGCGCTTGCTCTCCTGTTCCAGGCGCTCCCGCTCGCGCTCGCTGGCGGCGGCCTCCTCCTGTTTCTTATCCTGGTAGTAGGCGTAGTCGCCGCGGTAGAGCACCAGGTCGCCATCGCGCAGTTCAACGATGCGATTGGCGACCCTGGAGATGAAATAGCGGTCGTGGGAAACGAGCAGCGCCGCCCCCTCGTAGGACATCAGAGCGTCTTCCAACATCTGTTTGGCGGGAATATCGAGGTGGTTGGTGGGTTCGTCGAGTACCAGCAGATTGCAGGGGGAAAGCAGCATCAGCGCCAGGGCGAGCCGTGCTTTTTCGCCGCCGGAGAGCTTGCCAGCCTGTTTGAAGACGGCGTCATTGCTGAAGCAGAAGCTGCCCAGCAGTGAGCGCACCTGGGTCTGGGTCCAGTCCGGCACCGCCTCGAAGATCGTGTCGATCACGGTTTTGGAGAGATCGAGGGCCTCGGCCTGATTCTGTTCGAAATAGCCGGCGATCACGTTGTGCTCTCCCAGCGCGGCGACCCCCTCCTCGGGTTGCTCCATCCCCATCACCAGTCGCAGCAGGGTGGATTTGCCCGCCCCGTTGGGCCCCACAAAGGCGATGCGATCCCCCCGCTCCACCTCAAGGTTGGCTCCGAGGAAGAGAATCTTCTCGCCGTAACTGTGGGTGAGGTTCGTGATCCGGGCCACCTGACGGCCGCAGCGCGGAGCTGGCGGGAAGTGGAAGCGGGGGCCACTCACGCTTTCGACGGGTGCCTCGATGCGCTCCACTTTCTCGAGCAGCTTTTCGCGGCTCTTGGCCTGGGTGCTGCGGGTGGCGCTGGCGCGGAAACGGTCGATGTAGGCCTGCTGGCTGCTCAGTTCCTTCTGCTGGCGCTCAAAGGCGGCCAGGCCCGCCTCCCGCTCGAGGGTTTTCTGCTCGAGATGCTGGCTGTAGTTGCCCAGATAGCTGCGCGAGACCCCCCGTTCGGTTTCGACGATCTGATTGCAGACGCGGTCGAGGAATGCCCTGTCGTGGCTGATCACCACGAGGGGTACCGTCTGGCCGATCAGGTAGCCCTCCAGCCACTGAATCGTCTCGACATCCAGGTGGTTCGTGGGTTCGTCCAGCAGCAGCAGATCGGGCTCCTGCAGCAGGATCTTGCCCAGGGCGATGCGCATCTGCCAGCCGCCGGAATAGTCGCCGACGGCGCGTTCGGCGTCGGCGGGACTGAAGCCGATGGTGGGGAGCATCTTGTCGATGCGGGCATCGAGCTCATAGCCGTGCAGGGCTTCAAAACGGCTCTGCAGGGCTCCGAGTTCGTGGATCAGGGCATCGAGGTGATCGTGGTCGCTGGCGGCTTGCTCGCTGCCCATCGCCTCTTCCACCTCCCTCTGGCGGTTGAGCACCTCGGCGGCTTCGCCAAAGGCCTGGAAGAGCTCCTGACGCACGCTGCGCCGGAGGTCGACGTCAAATTCCTGCTGCAGATAGACGATACGGGGATCCCCCTGCTTCACCACCTGTCCGCTGCTCGGTTCCTCTAGCCCGGCGATGATGCGCATCTGGGTGGACTTGCCGGCACCGTTGACGCCCACCAGGCCGATGCGGTCCCCGGCCTTCACTTCCCAGGTGACATCCCGCAGCACCTCTCCGGTCGGATAGATCTTGCCGATGCGTTCGAGGCGCAGCACGGAGGAGCGAGAAGGCGGGGTGCCTGCATCATCCCCTCCGGCCGGTCCGGCAAACTGGATGGCACCGCAACCTGGGCGCGACCCGGATCCGTCCCCCATGATCAGGCGATGATCAAGCGTCTCGAGCAGGTAGTCGCCCTGGTGGTCGCCGCCGGCCTGGCGATCGTGAGCTATTGGCTGTTTTTCAGCTGGGCCCAGGGGGGTGGTGCCGAGCGCGGTCGCCAGCCCCGCCAGTCGCTGCGTCTGCCGAGCACGATCGCTTCGACGACAAAGTCTGCTGTGTCCGCTAGCTCTGCCTTGAGACAGGTTTCGGGCTCAGAGGCCGCCGCGGGCCTTGAGCACCCACTGCTTGGTGGCGCCGTCGTCGAGGCTCGCCAGGTGGGCGCGCACCTCCTCGGTCGTCACGGTTAGCCCTGCGGCGGCGCCGATGTCCACGATGCGGCCCAGGGCTCCGGAGGGATCCTGCAGGGCCTGCCGGAACAGGTCCTGGGTGAGCTCGTGGTCGCTGCGGATGCGGTCGTAGAGCTCGGAGGCGTTGCTGGCGCTCATCGATGCGGGGCGTGGTCTGCTCCGACCCTATGTGTGGCTCGGCGGATCGCCAGCCTGCCAGGGCAGTGACGTAGCGCTTCGTCGGGCTGCCGCAGGTTCAGGCGGCGTGGGGACGGCTGCTTTCTTCGGTGCCGCTGGCGGAGGCATCCTCCATGCTGCGGGCGTCGAGGCAGAGCACCTTGCGAAGCTGGGCGTAGTTGGCGGCGAGGCTCTGGCGGCCCTCCTGCTCGGCGCCGTATTCGGCTCGCTGCAGGACGTGGTGCAGGTGCGTGAGCAGGTAGGTACTGATCACGGCGGAGACGAGCACGTCGCTGCGCTCCGCGGTGCGGCGCCGACGGGTGCCGGCACGGGTCTTGCGACCCACGGCGCCGGGGGCGGCAGGACTCTCGGTTTGGGCGGAACGGGCCATGGAGGGGATCGACCGGTGTGCGTTCAGCATACTGCTGGATACTACCCTTGCGGAACTCTGTACACTTCTTCGTAGCCAGCCAGATCCCTGAAGCGCCGGTCCCCCAAGCGCAGTGCCCACTCGTCAGACCTCATCGAGCGGGCGCCCCAAGTCGCCCCGCATTCAGGTGGTCCTGCCCGAAGACCTCTGTGACCGGCTCGGCTCCCTTGCGGAGGCTGAGTCACGCACGGTCAGCAACATGGCGAAGGTGCTGATCCAGCAGGGCATTGAGCGGCTCGAGCGCCAGCATCGACAGGCTGCCGAAGAGGCGACGCCGCTGCGGCCCGCCAGCACCGACCGCTTTCGCGCCGCCCTCGAGCAGCAGCAGCAGGATGGATTCAAGCGGCTGCGGGGCGCACCACGGCGCCTGCGGCTGCAGCGGCCGTCGGGTTGAGCTAGGGATCGGGGCCTGGGCTGGCCTGTGTCTAGGTCGGGCTGCTTGGAGGCGCGTCAGAGCGCAGGGCGGGCACAAAGGCCCAGCACGGCCGGTCGACGGGCTCCGGTAACGGAGGTAAGGGAGCCGGGATGGCCCTTGCGCTGCCACCAGGCCAGCAGCGCGAAGGCCAGGGCTTCCCGTTGGGCGTCGCCGATGCCCAGCTCTGCCAGGGGCCGGACCCTCAGGCCCCGGCAGCGGCGGCTGAGCTGCTCCATCAGGAGAGCGTTGCGGCAGCCCCCGCCAGCCACCAGCAGTTCCAGCGGCTGAGGGCCCCGAGAGAGATCCTGGGCCACTGCTGCCGCGGTGAAGGCCGTGAGCGTGGCCAGGGCATCGGCGGGGCCGTGGTGGGGTCGCCACGTCGTCAGATCCCCCAGGCGCCGATCCAGGTCGTCGGCGCCGAACAGCTCCCGCCCGGTGGACTTCGGCGGCCGCTGCTGCAGGTAGGGCTCCTGCAGCCAGTGCTGGATCAGGTCGTCGGCCACCTCACCCTGCCGCGCCCAGCAGCCCCCCTCGTCGTAGCTGAGCCGGCCCTCGCTGAAGCGGTGGACCGCCAGGTCCAGCAGGGTGTTGGCCGGCCCGCAGTCCCAGCCCAGCACCGCGGCATGACGATCCGGACCACTGGAGGGGGGCAGCAGGGTGAGGTTGGCGATGCCACCAAGGTTGAGTAGGGCGCGCCAGCCGGCGATGCCCCCCAGCAGGGCCTCGTCGGCGGCGGGCACCAGCGGGGCCCCCTGGCCGCCGAGGGCCAGATCGGCGCTGCGGAAATCGAACACCACGGGCCTCTCCAGTCGTTCGGCCAGGTGTGGCCCCAGCAGCATCTGCCAGCTCACCCCCAGGCGGCCCGGTTCCGGTGGGCGGTGCCAGACGGTCTGACCATGGCAGCCCACCAGGGCGGCCTGGCCCTCGGGGTCACAGGCGTGGGCCGCGTCGGCCTGGGCCGCCGTCACCGCCTCGGCCAGCTCCAGCCAGGCGGCCGCGGCAAGGGGGCAGCCCTGACCGGCGGCCACTAGCCGCTCCCGCAGCACGGCCGGATAGGGGTGGGCGACGCTGGCCAGCAGGCGCCAGCGGGGCCTAGCCGGGCGGCCGGAGAACTCCGCCAGAACGGCGTCGACGCCGTCGGCGCTGGTGCCGCTCATCAGTCCCAGCACCTTCATCGCGCGACTTATTGGGAGGGAAGGGCCTCGAGGGCTTCGCTGCTGCCCATCACCACCAGCAGTTCGTCGGCGTGCAGCACCTGGGAAGCGGGGGGATTGACGGTCAGCGCGTTATCGGGGCCGGCGGCCAACACGCTGACGTTGTAGTTCTTGCGCAGGTTGAGGTCGCGCAGGGAGCGGCCCACGAAGGTGGGTGGCACCTTGATCTCCTCGATGCTGTTGCGGTCGTCGAGGCGTAGCCGCTCCAGCAGGTTGGGGCGCACCAGTTCGAGTCCGAGGCGGGCACCCTGCATCTTGGAAGGGAAGACCACCCGGTCGGCGCCAACGCGACGCAACATCTTCTCGTGCAGGTCGCTGGTGGCGCGGGAGATCACCTGGCGCACGTGACTGCCGGCGCTGTCCTTGACGATCAGGGTGGCGGTGATGCTGGCCTCGATCGGTTCGCTCATCGCCACCACAACCGTGCCGACGTCGAGGGCGCCGGCGGCGCGCAGCGCCTCCTCATCGGTGCAGTCGACGACGCGCGCCTCGATCGACGGGTCGATTTGGCGCAGTTCGTCGATGGCGCGCTGGCTGTTGTCGATCGCCAGCACTTCAGCGCCGGCCCGCATTAGCTCCTTGCAGACGGCGCTGCCGAAGCGGCCGACGCCGATCACGCAGAAGCTGTTGGCGACCCCGCCGCCACCCTGCCATTGCCACCACTGGGTCATGCCGATCTGCTCAGAGGTTGGGCTGGGGGGTCATGCGCAGATAGGGGCGGATCTCGGTGACGCCTTTGGGGAACTTGGTGCGGGCCTCGTCGGTGGGGATCGACGGCACCACCACGCAGTCGCCGCCCTGTTGCCAGTTCACGGGGGTGGCGACGGACTGGTGATCGGTGAGCTGCAGCGAATCGATCACCCGCAGGATCTCATTGAAATTGCGGCCGGTGCTGGCCGGATAGGTGATCTGCAGGCGCAGCTTCTTGTTGGGGTCGATGATGAATACCGAGCGCACCGTGAGGTTGTTCAGGGAATTGGGATGGATCATTCCGTAGAGATCGCTGACCTTCTTGTCGGCGTCGGCGAGGATCGGGTAGTCGACGGTGGTGTTCTGGGTCGCGTTGATGTCGCCGATCCAGCCCTTATGGCTCTCGGCGCTGTCGACGCTGAGGGCGATGGTCTTGACGTTGCGCTTCTCCCACTCGGGGCGCAGACGTGCCACCTCGCCAAGCTCGGTGGTGCAGACCGGGGTGTAGTCGGCGGGGTGGGAGAACAGCACCACCCAACTGTTGGCGCCGAAGTCGTAGAGATTGATCGGACCGAGCTGGGAGTCCTGAGTGAAATCGGGGACGGTGTCGCCGAGCTGCAGCGCCATGGACGGGGTGTAGATCAACCGACCGATGTTGGCACAGTCGATTGAGCGTGCCAGTGGAGCAGCCGTTCGCGCAGGTGCTGCAGGCCGAGATCGACCGTCGCCGAGACGAACAGCATCTCCGGTTCCAGGGCCCGGGCCCGGTCGAGTTCTCCGGCCGGGCAGCGGTCGATCTGGTTGCCTATCACGAGCTGCGGCAGCGTCGAGTCCAGGCCGCTGAGGATGCCTCGCACGGCCTTGAGCTGTTCGGGCCAGGCGGGATCGGCAAGGTCGACCACCAGCAGCAGGCCGTCGGCCTCCAGGGCTTCTTCGATCGTGGAGCGGAAGGCCTCCACCAGCTGGGGGGGCAGATCGCGGATGAAGCCCACCGTGTCGGTGACGAGCAGGGTGCGGCTGACGCCCCCCTCGGCGTCGATCAGGTTCAGGCGCCGGGTGGTGGGATCGAGGGTGGCGAACAGCTTGTTCTCGGCCAGCACGGCGTCGGCGGCTCCGGCGCGGGTGAGGGCCTTGAGCAGGGAGCTCTTGCCGGCGTTGGTGTAGCCCACCAGGGCGAGCCGGCCCAGGGCGCTGCGGCCCCGACGCAGGCGGGCGCGGTGTTCGCCGAGGCGCTGTACCTCCCGCTGCAGGCGTTCCAGGCGGCGGCTGATGGCACGCCGATCCTTCTCCAGCTGGGTTTCTCCCGGGCCACGGGTGCCGATGCCGCCCCCCTGGCGCGAGAGGCTGAGGCCGCGGCCGGTGAGGCGTGGCAGGCGGTAGCGCAGCTGGGCCAGTTCCACCTGCAGGCGCCCGGCGCCACTGGCGGCCCGCTGGGCAAAAATGTCCAGGATCAATTCGCTGCGATCGCTCACCGGCAGATCGAGGATCCGTTCCAGGTTGCGGGCCTGCACCGGTGTCAGCTCCCGGTCGGTGACGACCAGATCCGCTCCGACCCGCCGGGCTTCGAGTGCCGCTTCGCGCAGCTTGCCCTCACCCCAGAGGGTCTGCGGCACAAGGCCCCGACGCCGCTGATCGACAAGGCCTACCGGTACGCCGCCGGCGCTGCGCACCAGTCCCTCCAGTTCGGCCACCTCGCGCCGGCTGGCCTCCGGATCGCCGCCGCTGAGGCAGAGCAGCAGCACCCGCTCGGCGCCGCTGGTTGGCCGCAGCCGGGGCCCGCCCGGCTGGCCTGGGGCCTGGCTGCTGCCGGCGCCCAGGGGGTCGAGGGCGCAGAGCTCGGCCAGATCCCCGTCCCGCTCGCTGTGCCAGGGCTGGGAGCCGCTGCCGGGACGCAACAGCTGGGCGGGCCAGCGTCCGCCCGCGCCGGCGTCATGGGGCCAGCGCAGCCACAGGCAGGGGGAGATGTCTAGTCCGACCACGGACTCCTGGGGGCCGGGCTGCAGCTGGGGGTGGCGGGCGCTGCCGCTGCAGGTGAGCAGGCGCAGGTCACTGCCCTGGCGGCGGGAGGAGCCCGGCAGCCGTTCGATCAGGCGCCCCGATTGCTCCAGCTCCCCTACCCACAGCAGCCGGCAGAGGCCCCGGCCGTCCACCACCAGGCTGAGCGGCAGGTCGAGATCGTGCGCCTCTGTCGCAAGGCGCTGCAGGGTGAGCAGGTCGGCGACGGCATCCGGGGGATGGCGGCGATGGCAGAGGCGTTCCAGCCGGCGTCGTTCGGCGGGCCGCAGACCCGCGGTGCGCCCCGCCACCACCCCCTGTCTCATGGGCGGCGCACCACCAGGCAGCGCAGGCCGGCGGCCCGGGCCCCGGCGACGTCCTCCGGACTGTCGCCCACGTGCCAGGCCTGAGCGGCCGACAGGTTCAGGGCCGCCAAAGCCTGCCGGAAGGGCTCTGGCGACGGTTTGGCGGCCCCGGCCTGGCTGGAGACCACCACCGTCTCGATCCAGGGCGCCAGCCCCAGGCCCTTGAGCAGTCCGTGCAGGCGCTGGTCGAAGTTGCTCACCACCGCCAGCCGCAGGCCGGCCCCGTGCCAGGCCTGCAACCGCTGCGGCACGTCGTCATAGACGTGCCAGAGGGCCGGATCGGCGTAGCGATCGAACAGATGGCGATGCAGCTGGGGCGGGCCGGCAGGCGCGCCGCAGGCCCGCAGCACTTCGTCGATGCGCTGCCCCCACCAACGCCGTTCCTCCTCCAGCAGGGCCGCACCCTTCAGGCCGGGAAAGGCCAGGGGTGGCGCCGATCGATAGATGCCGCCGAAGGCCTGGTCGATGGCTGCGGCCTCCACAGCCAGGCCGTGCTCGGCGGCGGCGGCGGCATAGGTGTGGCCGACGGACTGGCGCAGGCCGATCAGGGTGCCCATGGCGTCGAGCAGCAGCCCGCGGGGGCTCCCCGCCCACTCCGTCATGGGCGCCAGTCGGCCAGCCAGCCGGCGGCGACCCGCAGGCTGTGGGACAGGCCGGGGAGGCGGGTGAGGTAGGCAATCCGGCGCAACTGGAAGGCGGCCGGTCCGGCCAGGGTGAGACCGGAAGCGGTGAGGCAGGCATCGCCAACCCCGAGGCTCATCATCTCGCCCAGATCGTTCCACTGGAACAGCTCCAGGGGCTCTCCGGCGAGCGAGTGCACCAGGTTGGCGGCCAGCAGCGTGGCCTGCTGGAAGGCGACCTGGGCGGAGCTGGGCAGGGGGTCTTCCGCCTCGCTCAGGTGAGCAAGGTCGCCCGCCACGAAGATGTCGTCGTGGCCTTCAAGGCGCAGATCCGGCCCACAGCGCAGCCGGCCAAGGCCATCCTGAGGCGGGGCGGGGTGGAGAGCTGGTGGCCGGAAGCCGAGGCCAGCGGTCCAGAGCACGCCGTTCACCGGCAGCACCTCTTCGCTGCCGCCGGCTTCGGGCGATCGCAGGGCGAGCCGCAGCCGGTCGGCTTCCACTGCCGTCACGGCGGTGTGGGTACGCAGCCGCACGTCTCGCCGCCGCAGGGCCTGGCTGGCCTGTTCCCGGCAGAAGGCATGGGAGTGGGGCAACAGGGTGGGTCCCTGTTCGATCAGCTCCACCACGGCCGCCCCCTCGACCAGATCACCCAGCTTGCAGGCGAGTTCGACGCCGGTGGGACCGGCTCCGACCACCGCCAGGCGCTGCAGCGGGCGCCGTTCGCGCTTTAGCTCGGCCAGCAGGTGTTGCAGGCGCTCTACATCGTCAAGGCTGCGGAAGCCGGCGCTGTGGATGGCGGCTCCGGGGACGCCGAAGTGGTTGGCCTCGCCGCCGCAGGCGATCACCAGTCGGCCGTAGCCCAGGCTGCGGCCGCCGCGGGTGTGCAGCTGATGGGTTGCGGTGTCAATGCGGTCGACGCGGTCCTGCAGCCAGGCCACCCCCTTGCCGGCGAGGAGAGAGTCGTAGCAGGGCGCGATCTCCCAGCGGCGCAGTTCGCCGCTCAGTAGTTCGTAGAGCAGGGGCAGGAACAGGAAGCGATTCTGGGGCTCGATCAGCAGGATCGGTGGGTGGTGGCGCTGCTGGGCCAGGGCCAGGGCGGTGTAAAGACCCGCGAAGCCTCCGCCGACGATGACGACAGAGCCGCCTTGGCGGGTGTTAGCGGGTGTTGCGGGCTGGGGATCGCCTTCCATCAGCGAACCTTACCCAGGGCTTCCGGTCAGGGGTGATGATGACCTGATGGTGACCAGTACGCATACCGGGCCATCAACGGGCCCCGGTCCGGCGGCCGAGAGGCCCGCCACGCCAGCCATGCCACCGGATCGCCGGGGTCAGGCCCTGGATCTGGAGGCGGCCCGGTCGCAGCTCGAGCCGCTCGATGCCATGGCACGGCTGCGCTGGGCCGCCGACACTTTCGGTGAGGGCCTGGCGCTCACCACCAGCTTCGGCATTCAGTCGGCGGTGCTACTGCACATGGTCAGTGAGCTGGGCGAGGTGGTGCCAGGCCGCCGGGTGCCGGTGCTTTGGGTGGATACGGGCTACCTCCCCACCGAGACGTACCAATACGCCGATCTGCTCTGCCGCCGCCTCGCCATCGATCTGAGGGCTGTTCAGGCGGAGATGAGTCCCGCCCGCATGGAGGCGCTGCACGGCCGGCTCTGGGAGTCCGGCAGCCTCGAAGACCTGCAGCTCTACAACCTCCTGCGCAAGGTGGAGCCGCTCGACCGGGCCCTGACGGATCTGCAGGTGCGCTGCTGGGCCAGCGGTGTGCGGGGTCGCCAGACCGATCACCGCAGCTCAATGCATCCGATCGATCCGGTGCGCAGCGCCTGGTCGTTGCGGCCGTTGCTCACCTGGACCAGCCGCGACATTTTTTATTACATGCAGGAGCACGATCTGCCCCAGCATCCCCTGTTCGACAAGGGGTATTCCACCGTTGGGGACTGGCATTCCAGTGCCCCGGACGACGGCACAACCAGTGGTCGCGCCACCCGCTTCGGTGGGCTCAAGCAGGAGTGCGGCATCCACCTGCCGGGTCTGCTGGGCGAGGGCATCTGAGCCGCCGCTGGCTGCTGATCGGCAACAGCCGCTGGCACTGGGCCGAGGCCGGTCCGGCCGGGTGGCAGGTTCATGACCACCCGGCTGAGGCCGGACCGGCAGGGTTCGCCGCCGGCGGGGCGGCGCCGCCGCTGGCCTGGGCGTCCGTGGGAGTCCTGCCCAGCTGGGCGATCCAGAACCCTGGCCTGGCTGCCGTGGCGCTGCCGCCGGAGCGGCGGCTGACCCTGGAGCACATTCCGCTCCCGGACCTGCCGCCCTGGCTGGGTATCGATAGGGCCCTGGCGGCCTGGGAAGCCTGGCGGCACGACCACCAGCCGCGGCTGGTGGCTGATGCCGGAACTGTGCTCAGCCTCACCCGGGTGGATGGCCGCGGCCGTTTCAGTGGCGGCCGCCTGATGGCCGGTGTGGCGTTGCAGTGGCGGGCGATGGCGGCGGCCACCGCGGCCTTGCCGGTCTGCGGAGCCGGGGGGGCCTCCCCAAGCGACCCATGGCCCCAGCAGACGCAGGCGGCCATGGTCGTGGGCGTGCGGCGGGGGCTGGCGGCGGCCGTGGCAGCGGCGCTGCAGGACGCTCGTCTCGGCGAGCCGCCGTGCCGGTTGGTGCTGACCGGGGGCGATGGCGCCGATCTCCTACCGCTGCTGCGTGAGTGCTGTGACCCCGACGCCCTCTCCTGGCGGCCCCATCTGTGCCTGGAGGCCCTGGCCGCGCTGCGGCCTCAGGCGGATCAGCCCAGTCCCAGATCGGCGAGGATCTGATCGGCCATGGTCTCGGCCTTCACCTTGGTGTAGATCTTCTCGATCATGCCTTCGGCATCAATCACGAAGGTGTTGCGCATCATGCCCATGTACTCCCGGCCCATGAACTTCTTGAGGCCGTAGCTGTCGTAGGCGCTGGCCACGGGGCAGGGCTCGGCGTCGCTCAGCAGGGTGAAGGGCAGGGTGTACTTGGCGATGAACTTGCCGTGGCTGCCGGCCTCGTCCTTGCTGATGCCGAACACCTGGAGACCTGCGGCCGAGAAGGCGTTCCAGCGGTCGCGGAAGTTGCAGGCCTCCTTGGTGCAGCCCGGGGTGTCGTCCTTGGGATAGAAATAGAGAACGACGCGTTGTCCTTGCAGGCTGGAAAGGGTCACCGCCTCGCCGTTCTGATCCGGAAGGGTGAAGTCGGGTGCGGGATCGCCGATCTGCAGCACCATCGCGTACCTGAGTGAGAATGGCGCGAGCCTAGGAGGCAATGTGATCCAGCGACCGCATCTCTGGTTGCAGGATCTCGGGGACGCCGGCGGCGATCCCAGCGTGCTCTCGGCCCAGGAGCGGGCCTGGAGCGAGGCGCTGCCGGCCGCCATCGCGCGCCGCTACCGGGCCAGCCGGTCCCTGCTGCGCCGTCGCCTCAGCCCCTTGCTTCAGTGCCCCCCCGGCCAGGTGCCCCTGGAGAGTCCGCCGGGCCAGCCGCCCCGGCTGGCCGCCGCCGCCGCCGGTTGGGTGAGCCTGAGTCACAGCGGCGGGGCCCTGCTGCTGGGGTGGTCGCCGCAGCCGATCGGCGTGGATCTGGAGTGGGCTGAGCGCCCGCTCGATGCGGCGGCACTGGTGTGCCGCTACTTCCCGGCGCCGGAGCGCCTGCAGCTGGAGGATCTGGAGCCATCGGCGCTGCGCAGCGCTGTTCTGCGTAGTTGGGTCATCAAGGAGGCGGCAATCAAGTGGCGGCGCACCTCTCTGGCCCAAGAGCTGCGCCACTGGTGCTGGGATCACGAGCGGCGGCGCCTGCAGCACCTGAGGGGCGATCACGCCCCGGCGGTAAGCCTGCGGCGGGTGGGGCCATGGCTCTGTGCGGCGGTGGGCGCGGGGATCTCCACGAGCCACTGGGATCTGCCTACGGGCGCCTCATCAGACGCTGATCGTTTTGGTCTTGATGATGAATCGTTCTGAGATGACTTCCGCGATGTGAAGACGGCCTGCAGGAAGAAATCCTTAAGACTTTCCTGTCCCGGCGGTCGCCGCGTACATTCGGAATGAAGCGTTTCCCCATCCCTGTGCTGAAGAAATTCGCGGCCGGCGCCCTTGCGGCTGCTGCCCTTTCGGCTCTCTCCACTCCCGCCATGGCTCAGGATCGTGGCGCCATGGGCCTGGTTCCTGCCAAGAATGCCACCGGTATGACCAACCCGGTCCGCTGGAATACCGGTGGTGCTGTGTGGTCCACCGATCTCCAGGAAGTGGCCGACTACCTCGACACCGGTGAGGTCACTGATCGCGGCCTGGCCGGCGGCATCGCCCGCTCCGGCTGGACTTCCGAGGAAGTCCGCACTGGCATGACCAAGACCTACAGCGTTGATCTGGTCGGGGTGTCCCGCTTCCTCTACTCCGATGCGGGCGTCAAGTTCCTCAAGAATGCGTCGAACAGCTACTTCCCCTACTGGAGCATGAACACCTACGCGGTGCAGGCTCTGCGTTCCGCCATCATCGCCGACGCGGCCGATGGCAGCATTTCCTCCTTCGGCATCATGTCGGCCCTGCCGACGGACTTCCGTCTGGCTGATTTCTGCAACACCTACACCGGTGCTCAGAACATCTGCGCCGAGGGTCGCTGCCAGGAAGGCACCGCCCAGTGCACCTCGCTGCTGTCCTGGTACGTGTTCCTACCCGCCTGCATCCAGGCCAACCAGCAGGCCGATCCCGTCGCCGAAGTCAAGGTTGTGGAGCCCGCTCCCGCCGTTG
>CAIRWM010000006.1 GCA_903882285.1 uncultured cyanobacterium | reverse complement strand
GGCCGCCTGGCCGGTGGTCGGCATCTGGTTCACCGCCCTGGGCGTGAGCACGATGGCCTTCAACCTCAATGGCTTCAACTTCAACCAGTCGATCCTCGACGGCCAGGGCCGTGTGGTGAACACCTGGGCTGATGTGCTGAATCGTGCTGGCCTAGGCATGGAAGTGATGCACGAGCGCAATGCTCATAACTTCCCCCTTGATCTGGCTGCTGTTCAGGCCACTCCCGTGGCGCTGAATGCTCCGGCCATCGGCTGACGCCTCGGCGTCTGTGACGGCCCCCCTCCGGCGAGGGGGGCTTTTTGATGGCCGATGGCTGGTAGGCCGAGGAGCGAGGGGCGTGGGGAGCCCCCTAGCCTCGATGGATGCTTCCAGCGAGTATCAGCAAGGTCCCGGCTGCACCTGCTCTGCGGCTCTGCGGGACTCTGCTGCTGAGCCTGACAGCGCTGGGCCCCGCCGGCTGCCGTGCCCCCTCACCACAGACGGACAAGAGCCTGCAGCCGGATAGCCGTCCGCTGGTGCTGGCCAGCTTCACCGTGCTTGCCGACATGGGGCGAGCGGTGGCCTGCGGCCGGCTGCGGGTGGACTCGATCACCCGCCCTGGGGCGGAGGTGCACGGCTATGAGATGACGCCTGGTGACCTGCGCCGGGCCAGTGGCACGCGGCTGCTGCTGGAGAACGGCCTCGGGCTCGACCGCTGGACGCGCCGCTTCACCGATCGCCTTGGCGCCGTGCCGCGCGTCACCGCCAGTGAGGGGGTGAGCACCCTGGCCATCGGCGCGGGGGTGGCCAACCCCCATGCCTGGATGGCGCCCCGTGCCGCCCTAGTCTATGTGGAGAATTTGCGCCGTGCTTTCAGCCGGCTGGATCCGGCCGGAGCCGCTACCTTCCGGTACTGCGCCGACGCCTATGCCGCCGAGCTGCGCAGTCTCGACGGCGACCTGCGGCAGCGGCTGGCCGCCCTGCCCGCCGAGAAACGGTTGTTGGTCACCTGCGAGGGCGCCTTCAGTTATCTGGCTCGCGATTATGGCCTTCAGGAGGCCTGGCTCTGGCCGGTGAATGGTGAGCGGGAGGTCACGCCGCGGCGGATGGGGCACCTGATCGAGACCGTGCGGCGGCGGCGGGTGCCCGCGGTCTTCTGCGAGAGCACGGTGGACGCCCGCATCCAGCGGCGCGTCGCGGCCGAGAGCGGCGCCCGTTTTGGCGGCAACTTCCATGTCGACTCTCTCTCGCCGCCGGGCGGCGGGGCCGCGACTTACCTGGAGCTGATGCGTCACAACGCCGATCTGCTGGTGAACGGCCTCGCCCCTCGCCGCGCCGCTGGCCCTGCCCCTTGAATGGCAAGCATGGATGTCTCTGAGCCGCCCCCGACTCCCCGCATCGACGTGCGCGGCCTGACGATCGCCTACGACGGCATTCCGGCGGTGGTGAACGTGGACCTGCAGCTGCAGGCCGGCAGCATCTGCGGCCTGGTGGGGATGAACGGCGCAGGCAAGTCGACCCTGTTCAAGGCCCTTACGGGTTTCGTGGCGCCGAGCCGCGGCCAGCTGCGCCTCGACGGCCTGCCGGTGGCGGAGGCTCAGCGCCGCCAGCTCGTCGCCTATGTGCCCCAGAGCGATCAGGTCGACTGGCAGTTCCCGATCCGCGTCTGGGATGTGGTGATGATGGGGCGCTACGGCCGCATGAACCTGCTGCGCTGGCCCTCCCGGCACGATTGCCAGCTGGTGCGGCAGGCGCTGGAGCGGGTCGACCTGGTCGACCTGCGCGATCGCCAGATCGGCGCCCTCTCGGGTGGCCAGCGCAAGCGGGCCTTCCTGGCCCGGGCCCTGGCCCAGCAGGCCGGGGTGCTGTTGCTCGATGAGCCGTTCACGGGCGTTGATATCCGCACCGAGCGGCTGATCATCGAGCTGTTGTTGGAGCAGCGCAATCAGGGCGCCACGGTGTTGATCGCCACCCACGACCTCGATGCCATTCCCAGCTTCTGCGACCGGGTGGTGCTGATCAACCGCACCGTGCTGGCCTACGGCGAGACCGCCGCGGTGTTCACCCAGGACAACCTGCTGCGCACCTTTGGAGCCGCCCCCACCGCCAGCGCATGACCTCCCCCCTTTCGGTGCTACCGGCCGGCCTGCTGGCGATGCTGCTCGAACCGCTGCAGCAGGGCTTCCTGCAGCGGGCCCTTGGCGTCGGGCTGCTGGTGGCGGTGGTCTGTGCGGTGCTGTCCTGCTTCATGACCCTCAAGGGCTGGGCTCTGATGGGGGATGCTGTCTCCCACGCTGTGCTCCCCGGGGTGGTGCTGGCCTATGCCCTCGGCCTGCCCTTCGCCCTCGGGGCGTTCGTCTTCGGGGTCGGCTCGGTGGGCGTGATCGGCTGGATCCGTCAGCGCAGCCGCGTGAAGGAGGACACGGTGATCGGCGTCGTTTTCACCGGCTTCTTTGCCCTCGGGCTGGTGCTGATCTCGAAGCTGCGCAGCGGCGTCGATCTCGGCCACATCCTGTTCGGCAACCTGCTGGGCATCAGCGACGGCGACCTGCTGCAGACGGCGCTGATCGCCCTGGCGGTGCTGTCGGTGCTGCTGCTGCGCCGCCGCGACCTGCTGCTCTTCTGCTTCGATCCCGCCCACGCCCGCTCGATCGGTCTGCCCACCGGCCGGCTGCACTACCTGCTGCTCACCCTGCTGAGCCTCACCACCGTGGCGGCGCTGCAGACAGTGGGGATCATTCTGGTGGTGGCGATGCTGGTTACCCCCGGGGCCACGGCCTACTTGCTCACCGATCGCTTCGACCGCATGACCCTGCTGGCCGTGGCCTCGGCCGTGCTCTCGGTACTGGTGGGGGTGTGGCTCAGCTACTGGCTCGATGCCTCCACCGCCGGCTGCATCGTTCTCAGCCAGACCCTGCTGTTCCTGCTGGTGCTTCTGCTGGCCCCCCGCCATGGTCTGCTGGCCCGGCACCGGCAGCTGCCGCTGCCCCTCGATGCTCCGCCCCAGCGCTCCTGAGTCACCGATGGCCCTTCCCGCTACCGATTCCACCACCCTTCCTGTCGCCGACTCCGCCGCCAACGCGCGGCGGCAGCGCTGGCCCTGGTGGCCGCTGCTGCCCCTCTATCCCTATGGCCGACGACGCACGCTGGTGCGCGAGTTGCTGCCCGGGCGCCTCTGGAGCTTCGAGCAGTTGCAGGGGGTCTGGTACGTGGCGGTGCCGATCCGGATGACGGTGCTGCGGCTCCAGGAGGGGGGACTGCTGCTCTATGCCCCGGTGGCTCCCACCGCCGAGGTGCTCGAGCAGCTTCGTGCCCTGGAGACCAGCCACGGGCCGGTGCGCACGATCGTGCTGCCCACCAGTTCCGGCTTGGAGCACAAGCTGCCGGTGCCGGCGATGGCCCGTGCCTTTCCCCAGACCCAGGTGTGGGTGACCCCGCGCCAGTGGAGTTTTCCGCTGCGGCTGCCGCTGGCCTGGCTCGGCTTCCCGGCCGGCCGTACTCGGGTGCTGCTGGAGCAGGGACTGCCCCACACCGACCAGCTCGACTGGTGCCCGCTCGGTCCCCTGGATCTGGGGCTGGGCACCTTCATGGAAATGGCCTGCTTGGATCGGGCCAGCGGGGCGCTGCTGATCACGGACGCCATGGTGAGAATTCCGAGCGATCCGCCCGCGCTGTTTGATCTCGATCCGACGCCCTTGCTGTTCCATGCCCGCGAGCGCGGCGATGAGCCCCTCCTCGACAGCCCGGAGCGGCGCTATCGCGGCTGGCAGCGGCTGGTGCTGTTTGCCAATTTCCTGAGGCCGGCGCCCCTGGATGTCTCCTCCCCCGGCGAGATGCTGGGCGACTGCCTGGCCCCGGGCTGTCGTGGACCCCGGGCTCACTTCGGTTTCTATCCCTTCCGCTGGCGGCCAGGCTGGCAAGAGGAGGCCACCGCTCTGATGGCCTCAGAACCGGCTGGACTGCAGGTGGCGGCGGTGCTGGAGCGCCTGGTGTTCCCGCGTCAGCGGGCCGCCCTGGTGCGCTGGATCCGCCAGCTGGCCGCTCTCGGGACTCTGCGCTGGCTGATCCCGGCCCATTATGAGGCGCCGGTGGCCTGCACCAACGATGACCTTCTCGCCCTGGCGGATCGCCTCGAGGCACGGGAGTGGGCCCCCAGCGAGGGGGCCTGGGCGTTTCTGGCGGGGATCGATCGCAGGCTGGTCAACCTCGGTCTGGTGCCGTCGCAGGGGGAGGAGGCTTGAGGTCCGGGATTCAGCCATGTGCTCAGAGCTTGATTAGGGCTCAGAGCTGGAGGTCGCCGGGATCGTCGTCGCGGAGGTCGTCGAGGCCGCCGCTGCCGATCAAGGAGGCTTCAAGCTCCATGCGCTGCTCCATCTGGCGCAGAAAGTAGCCAGTCATCATCGCCGAGGCCAGTAGGCCGGCGAGGCTGTCACGGCTGGCCTGGATCTTCACCTCGAACTGCTCGCCGGGCAGCATGCCGAGCAACCCTTGGACGTTGTGGCGAATGATGTCCTGGATGTCACCGGAGGCGGAGCGGGCCACGCGCTGCAGTACGTCGGGGGATTGCTCCTGGAGGTACTGAATCAGGGAATTGCCACTGATCGCCTCGTTGTCGCTGGTCAGGAACTCCGGGTTGAACATTGGATCTCCCGAGCGAGTCGGCGGACGTGTCGACGGACACTGCTGAACCTTATCGCAGCTGCAAGGACTGGCCCAGGAATGCTGCTGGCGGAGACCCGAAACGGCTGGAGGAGCGAATCGGGCCAAAGCGTTGCAAAGGCCAGTAGCGCCATACCGCCGTGCCGATCACCTCCCCCTGGGGCAGGGGACCCCACAGGTGGGAGTCGAGGCTGGCGTTGCGGTTGTCGCCCAGTACAAGCAGATGGGCAGGGGGTACGGTGAGTTCGGGCAGGTCGTAGTCGATCACCTCGCGGCTCCAGTCCGGGTTGAGTGGGGTGCCGTTGCGCCACAGCCGACCTCCCTGCACCGCCACCCGGTCGCCGGGGCCGGCGACCACCCGTTTGATCAGGGCTGCCTCCGGGTCATAGCCGGCGGCCTGCAGCTGCGGCGGTGGGTGGAAGACGACGATGCTGCCGGGGGTGGGCGGACGCCCCAGCCGCGGGCTCAGTTTCTCCACAAGAATCCGGTCCTGCAGCTGCAGGGTGGGCAGCATCGAGCCCGAGGGGATCCAACGTGGTTCAATCACCGCCCAGCGCAGGACCAGGGCCAGCAACACCCAGGCCAGCAGCGAGCCCATTTGCCGCAGGAGCGGCTGCAACCAGGGCGAGCCGGGCGGCGCTTCGGCCTCTGAGGGGGGCCGTGGGGCTTCTGGGCTTGGCGGCATGGACCCGGGGCGGCGGAGGATGATCGCCCCATCCTGAAGAAGAAGAGAGGCATCGGCTTGGTGGGCATCGACGGCGCCTCGGCCAATGTGGCCGCCGCTCTCACCCTGCTGCAGGCGCTGCGGCGGGGGGGATTGCAGCAGGTGGTGCTCTGCCCGGGCAGCCGCTCGGCGCCGCTGGCGGTGGCGGCGGGCCTGCTCGAGGCCACGGGCCTGCGGCTGCTCACCGCCATCGACGAACGCTCCGCCGCCTTCTTCGCCCTCGGCCTCGGCCGGGCCATCGGGGTGCCGGCGGCCGTGATCACCACCTCCGGCACGGCGGTGGCTCAGCTGCTCGCGGCGACCGTGGAGGCCGACCTGGGCACGGTGCCGCTCTTGTTGCTCAGCGCCGACCGCCCCGGACGGCTGAAGGGCTGCGGTGCCAATCAGACCGTTCCCCAGGAGCGCTTTCTCGCCGTCTGTTGCCGCTGGCTGGGGGAGGGGGACTCCGCCGGCCTGGGGAGCATGGCGCCGGCCAGCCTGGAGCGGCTGGCGAGCCGCGCCATGGAGAGTGCCTGCGGCGATGGCATCGCGCGGCCGGCCGGTCCGGTGCATCTCAACCTCCCCTTCGACGAGCCACTGCACGCCGATGCGGCGGCCCTGGAGCGCCTGGAAGTGGCGCTGCGAAGCGAGGTCCCGCTGCCATCGCTTCTACCGTCGCCGCTGCCGATCCCGCCCCCCGCTGCGCTGCCGCTCCAGTCGCCGCTCCCGGTGCCGCTCCCGGTGCCCAGGCTGGATCCCGACCGCCCCGGCGTGGTGGTGGCCGGACCGTGGCGTGGCTCGGCCTCGGAGTGGGCTCCCCATCTGGAGGCGCTGCGCTGCTGGCAGCGCCGCAGTGGCTGGCCGGTGCTCGCCGATGCCCTGTCGGGATTGCGCGGCCAGCCCCGCCTCGAACTGATCAGCGCCTATGACCTGATCCTCGAGGCGCCGCCGCCAGGCCTGCATGCACCCCAGGTGCTGCGTCTGGGCTCCCTCCCTGCCAGCCGTCGCCTGCAGCAGTGGCTGCAGCAGCAGGGGCGCAACCAGGTGCTGGTCAGCTCGGGGGATGCCCGGCCCCTCGATCCCCTCGGTGTCGTTCCCGCCGGATGCCAGTGGAGTGCGGGATTGCCCCGCTGGCTGGAGCGGGTGCTCCCAGCCGCGTCATCGTTGTCAGCGTCTGCAGCCTCGCGGGCCCCGGCCGCTGCCGCCCTGGCGCAGCGCTGGCAGCGGGCTGAGCAGCGGGCCCAGGCTCTGCTCACGCGCGAGCTCGGCGCCTGGGAGGTTGATCCGCCCGTCCCGACCGCTCCGGAGCAGGGCCTGGGGGAACCGGGGCTGACGGAACCGGGGCTGGCCCGGGCCCTGGCGGCGCTGCTGCCGGAGGGGCTGCCGCTGATGCTTGCCAGCAGCAGCCCCGTGCGCGACTGGGAGAGCTTTAGCGGCGCTGCGGCAGCGCCGCGGCCGACGTTCGGCTTCCGCGGCGCCTCCGGCATCGACGGTACCCTCTCGATCGCCTGCGGCCTGGCGGAGGCCTTGGGGCAGCTACTTCTGGTGACGGGCGATCTGGCCCTGCTGCACGATGCCAACGGCTGGCTGTGGCAGCGGCAGCTGAGAGGCCGGCTCACTGTGCTGCTGATCGAGAACGGCGGTGGCGGCATCTTCGAGCAGTTGCCGATTCGTACCGACCCCGCGGCGGTGCTGGATTTCGAGCGTCTCTTTGCCATGCCCCAGGCGGTGGATCAGCTCGCCCTGGCGGCGGTGCATGGCGTTCCCGGGCGGCGCATCGCCTCGCCCGCGGCGCTGGAGCCTGCGCTGCGCTGGGGTCTGGAGCAACCGTTCGCTGTGCTGGAGGTGCGCAGTGATCGCCGTACCGATGCGGCCTTGCGGCGTCGGCTGCGCACAATGGCAACCCGGGAGATCGCCCAGCCGTGAGCACCGACAGCCCCATTCCACCCAGCTCCGTTTCCGCTTCGTCGCCCTCCCCATCGGGGAGGTCCGCAGCTGCGGGGCCTACCGCCGGTTCGGGAGCTGCGGCACCGGTGGCCTGGCACTCAGTGGGGAGCTACGAGGACATCCGCTTCGATCGCAGCGACGAGGGGATCGCCCGGATCGTCATCGATCGCCCGGAGAAGCGCAATGCCTTCCGGCCCCGCACGGTGCAAGAACTCTGTGATGCCTTCAGCCGGGTGCGGGATGACCCGACGATCGGCGTGGTGCTGTTCACCGGTGCCGGTCCGGCGGCGGATGGGGCCTGGGCCTTCTGCGCCGGCGGCGATCAGAGTGTCCGCGGCGACGGCGGCTATGTCGATGAGAACGGCCTGCCGCGGCTCAACGTGCTCGATCTGCAGCGCCTGATCCGCAGCCTGCCGAAGGTGGTGATCGCCCTTGTGGCGGGCTACGCGATCGGCGGTGGCCAGGTGCTGCATCTGCTCTGCGACCTGAGCCTGGCGGCGGACAACGCGGTGTTCGGCCAGACCGGTCCGCGGGTTGGCAGCTTTGACGGTGGCTTCGGGGCCGGCTATCTCGCGCGGGTGGTGGGGCAGCGCAAGGCGCGGGAGATCTGGTTCCTCTGCCGTCGCTATGGGGCGGAGGAGGCCCTGGCGATGGGGCTGGTCAATGCGGTGGTGCCGTTGGCACGGCTGGAGATCGAGGGTGTGACCTGGGCGCGGGAGGTGCTGGCCCACAGCCCCACGGCGATCCGCTGTCTCAAGGCGGCCTTCAACGCCGAGACCGATGGACTCGCCGGGATCCAGGAGCTGGCCGGCCAGGCGACGCACCTGTTTTATCGAACAGCGGAGGGGCAGGAAGGGCGCAACGCCTTTCTGGAGAAGCGCGATCCGGATTTCTCCGCGAGTCCCTGGCTGCCGTGAGCTTGCCGTTGGTGCGGGCCAGCACCGGCGGCCGGTGCACGAGCCGACAGCGCCGGCGGCCCTGTCGGCTCGGCAGCTGTCTAGCCTCGAAGGTGATTTCGACATCGTTCGTCGCGCTGGGAATCGTGCCCTTCCGTCCCCGCCGCTGCTCCAGCTTTTGGCACACTGCCTCGCCAGCGGCTCCAGGGTGGGGTCGTGCCTGGGCCCTTCAGCGCTGGGCGGCCAGAGTGCTGATCGTTCTCGCCGGCGGCCTGGTGCCGACGGGCCTTGCCGCGCATGCAGCCCCGGGGGCCCAGTTGCCCCTGTCTGTGATGGCGGGACAGGTAGGTGCGTCTGGCGCCGCGGCCCTGCTGGCCCAGGAGCCCCTGATGCTGGGGGCGTCGCTGTCGCCTGATCCGCTTTTCACCGCTCCTCTGCAGCCGGGTGCTCCCCTACAGCCGGCCGCCACAATGAAACCCAGCGAGGCCGATCAGCCGCTGCGTCCCAAGCTGTTGTTCCCGAGTGGCGCCCCTGCCGAGGCCAGCCCTGCCGCGGGGGCAGCCGGCGCTGGAGTTCCGGTTGCTGAACCGGTGGGCACCGCCCCCCTGGCGCCGCAGCGCCAACTGGTGCTCGACCGTCAACGGCGGCTCCTGACCGTGCTGGAAAACGGCCAGGAACTGAAGCGCTTCCCCGTGGGCGTGGGGATGCCCGGTTGGGAGACTCCGGTGGGGACCTTCAGCGTGATCGAGAAGATTACGGATCCGGTCTGGGAGCATCCCGCCAAGGGCATCCGTTTCAAGCCGGGCCCGGACAATCCTCTCGGCAGCCGCTGGATTGGCTTCTACCGCGACTGCAAGGGACGCAGTGGCTTCAACGGGCAGGAACAGCTTGAGGTGCGGGGCTGCGTCACTGCCGGCTTCCACGGCACCCCCAACCGCGCCAGCGTTGGACAGGCCGCCTCCCACGGCTGTGTGCGCCTGTTCGACGAGCACGTCCGCGAGCTCTATGAGTTGGTGGGTCTCGGCACCACGGTCAAGGTTCTGCCCTGATTGCGGCGGGATTGCATGGGGGGCAGGGTCGGCTCCCGAGGGGCCCCGTAGAGTTGCGCCCACCAAAACGTGGCCCCCTACCGGCGCCGGAGGACGAATGCGGATCCTGTTCGCCGCTGCCGAATGTGCGCCGATGGTCAAGGTGGGGGGCATGGGTGATGTAGTGGGGTCGCTGCCGCCCGCCCTCGCCGCTCTCGGCCATGACGTGCGTCTGATCATGCCGGGCTACGGCAAGTTGTGGAGCCGCCTCTCCATTCCAGCTGAGCCGATCTGGCGTGGCCACACGATGGGCACCGATTTCGCCATCTACGAAACCCAGCATCCCAGCAATGGTCTGCCGATTTATCTCGTGGGCCATCCGGTCTTCGATCCGGAGCGCATCTATGGCGGTGAAGATGAAGACTGGCGCTTCACCTTCTTCGCCAGTGCCACAGCGGAATTCGTCTGGAATGGTGGCTGGAAACCCCAGGTGCTGCATTGTCATGACTGGCACACCGGCATGTTGCCGGTGTGGATGCATCAGGACCCGGAGATCAGCACGGTGTTCACCATCCACAACCTCAAATACCAGGGGCCGTGGCGCTGGAAACTCGATCGCATGACCTGGTGTCCCTGGTACATGCAGGGGGATCACACCATGGCGGCAGCCTTGCTCTATGCCGACCGGGTGAATGCGGTGTCGCCCACCTACGCCGAGGAGATCCGGACGGCCGAGTATGGCGAGCGGCTTGATGGGCTGCTCAATTACATCAGCGGCAAGCTGCGCGGCATTCTCAACGGCATCGACACCGAGGACTGGAACCCGGCGACCGACCCCGCTCTGCCAGTGAATTTCTCCAGCGTGGACCTCACCGGCCGACCGGCCAGTAAGCGCCTGTTGCAGGAGCGCATGGGTCTCACGGTCGACCCCGATACCTACTTGATGGGGATGGTGAGCCGGCTGGTGGATCAGAAGGGCGTCGATCTGTTGCTGCAGGTGGCCGATCGGGTGCTCGCCTACACCGACAGCCAGTTCGTGGTTCTCGGCACCGGGGATCGCGGCTATGAGTCAGGGTTGTGGCAGATGGCGGCCCGTCATCCTGGCCGCTTCGCCGTCTTCCTCACCTACGACGACGCCCTTTCCCGCCTGATCTACGCCGGCAGCGATGCCTTCCTGATGCCCAGTCGCTTCGAGCCCTGCGGCATCAGCCAGCTGCTGGCGATGCGCTACGGCTCGATCCCGGTGGTGCGCAAGGTGGGCGGCCTGGTGGACACCGTGCCTCCCCATGACCCGCGCGCCGGCACCGGCACGGGCTTCTGCTTCGATCGCTACGAACCAGTTGATTTCTATACGGCGATCGTGCGCTCCTGGGAGGCCTTCCGCCATGCCGACAGCTGGGCGCAGCTGCAGCAGCGAGCCATGACCCAGGACTACAGCTGGGAGCGCTCGGCCCTCGCCTATGACGCCATGTACCGCGAGGTTTGCGGCGTCAAGGAGCCCACACCGGACGCCGAGCAGGTGGAGCGGTTCTCCCAGGGTCAGGGGGCTGACCCCAGCCTGCACAGCCAGGTCGAGCGGGAGGCGGCGACCGCCCGCGCCGAGGCTGTCCAGGTGGAGGTGCGCCGCTCCCGTAATCCGCTGGCCCAGCTGCTGCGCCGCAGTGAAACCTGATACCGGCTCAATGAGCCCGTCTCTGCCGCAACGTCCTCTGGATGGCTAAGCGTTCAGGCCGGCCCCAAGCCAGCTCGCCCGAACCGCTGCCCGATCTGCTGCGGGACCCGCTTGGCGGCAGCGATCTGCCGGCGCCGTACCAAGATCCCTGGGGGTTGCTGCGGCGCGATCTGCGCGCCGTGTTGGCCAGCCTGCGGCTGAAGCTGCAGGAGTTGTGGCGTCGCAACCGGGAGGGGGATCTCTCGGTGCCGGGCATCTGGCCGGCGGGACTGGCCCCCCTGTTTTGGCCCCTGGCGCTGATGGTGCTGCTGGCGCTGCCGTTGGCCCTGGGGCGCCTGTGGTCGAGCCAGGCGGTGGCTGCGCCGCCGGCCCCCGTCTCGGAGCGGCTCGTCACCACCCCGCTGCCCGATGCCCATTTGCTGGAGCCACTGGCCGCTGCAGCTGGCCCTGCCCGGCGCCCTGCGGCGACGGAGGCCCCTGAGGCCGTAGACGAGCCCCCTGCGGCTTTTGCGCAGGCAGCACCGGCCAAGGCCCCGGAGATTGCGCTCGATCCCCTGCTGCAGCTGCTCGCTGAGGATGATCCGGAACACCTGATCGCCTCGGCCCGCCCCCTGCCCGCCGAGGGGCTGCTGCAGCTCAGCGTCACGCCGGAATTTTCCCATCGTCCACCCCTGGATCGCGCCGACTGGGCGGCTCGCTGGCAGCAGTGGGCCGCCGAGCTCGGATACGACCGGCTGGAGCTGCTCGATGTCCAGAGACGCTTGCTGGGCAGGAAGGCGCTGGTGGGATCGGGCATGATCCTGCTCGACGTCGACTGCGACTCCTGATGGGCCTGCGCGTGGAGCAGCTGCTTGAGCTCTGGGGTGAGCCCATCGGCGGTCGTGCCGTCCTGCAGGGGCTGCCCGCCACGATCGGGGCCGTCAGCACCGACAGCCGGGCCGATCTGGGCGGCGCCCTGTTCGTGCCGCTGGTGGGCGAGCGTTTCGACGGCCATCGCTTCTTGGAGGAGGCCCTTGGCCGCGCCCTGGCGGCCGTGGCCCAGCGCGATCGGCTGGATGCGGCGACGCTGCCGGCCCTCGCGTTGTTGGGCCGGCCGCTGTGGCTGGTGGAGGACAGCCTGGACGCCTACCAGCAGCTGGGCCGTCTCTGGCGCCGCAACCTCGGCGTCCCGGTGGTGGCGGTGACTGGTTCGGCCGGCAAGACCACCACCCGCGAGTTGATCCGCGCAGCCCTGGCGCCGCTGGGCCCGGTGGTGGCGAGCAGCGGCAATGACAACAACGACGTCGGCGCGCCACTGACGCTGATGAAGGCTGGCCCCGACTGTGCGGCCCTGGTGGTGGAGATGGGCATGCGGGGTCTGGGGGAGATCGAACGTCTCAGCCGCTGCGCCGAGCCCGACGTGGCGGTGATCACCAACATCGGCACGGCCCACATCGGCCGGCTGGGTAGCAGGGAGGCAATCGCCACGGCCAAGGCCGAGATCGTCTCGGCCCTGCGCCCTGGTGGGCTGCTGGTGATTCCGGCTGGCGAGCCGCTGCTGGAGGCGGCGCTGGTCCCTGCCTGGGGCCAGGGCTGGAGCGGCCGAGTCGTGCGGGTGGCCCTGGCCGAAGAGCTGCCTGCTTTTGATCCCTCCCTCCCACCGGCTGATCTGGTGGGCCAGCTCGAGGCGGATCGCGAGCGGCTGACGATCGCGGACGGGGCGCCGATCAGCCTGCCGCTATCGGGCCGCCACAACGCCCGTAACCTGCTGCTTGCGCTGGCGGTTGCCCGCGAGCTGGGGGTGCAGCCCGAGGCGTTGCAGGCCCTGGTGGTCGACCTGCCGGCGGGACGCAGCCGCCGATTGAAGCTGGCGGGGATCGAGGTTCTGGATGAGACCTACAACGCCTCCCCCGAAGCGATGTTGGCGGCTCTAGACCTGCTGGCGGCCACTCCAGCCCGGGGACGCCGCTTTGCGGCCTTGGGCACGATGCTCGAGCTGGGGGAGCAGAGCCTGTCGCTGCACCGCCAGGTGGCCGAGCGGGCTCGGCAGCTGGGCCTTGACGGGCTGGTGATCGTCGACGCCGGCGCTGAGGGGGAGGCGATGCTGGCTGCCGCCGCCGGCCTGGAGCGGTTGGAGCGGGTGGCGGCACCGGAGCAGGCGGCGCCGATCCTGGCGGGCTGGCTCAGCCCCGGGGATGTGCTGCTGCTCAAGGCCAGTCGGGGGGTCACCCTCGAGACGCTGCTGCCGCTGCTGCTGCCTCTGGTGCAGCAGACGGGGTGACGGACGGCTTAGCAGCAAGAAGGGCCGTTCGCCCCGGTCTGAGTTCGGCCCTCAGCCCCGCCCTTCTTTCACAACCTGCCGCGCCCGACCGAAGGCCAGGGCGCCATCGGGGACGTCCTTGGTGAGGGTGGAGCCGGCAGCGATCGTCACCCGCTCACCCACGCTGATCGGCGCCACCAGGGTGGAGTTGGCGCCGGTCTTGCTGTCGGCGCCGATCAGCGTGCGGTGCTTGTTCACGCCGTCGTAGTTGGCGGTGATCGTGCCGGCGCCCACGTTCACTCCTGCGCCGAGGTCGGCGTCGCCGAGATAGCTGAGGTGATTGGCCTTGACGCCGCTGGCCAGATGGCTGTTCTTGACCTCGACGAAGTTACCGATGCGGCAGTGGGGCTCCAGCTCGGCGCCGGCCCGCAGCTGGGCATAGGGTCCGATGCTGCAGTCCTGCGCCACCCTCACATCACGCAGCACGGAGAACAACACCTCCACCCCGGAGGCCAGGCTGCTGTTCTCGATCAGGCAGCCCGGGCCGATACGGCAGCCATCGCCGATGTTGCTGCTGCCGCGGAAATGGCACTGGGGTTCTACCACCACGTCGCGGCCGAAGCGGGTGCCCTCGCTGAGGGTGCAGCTGGCCGGGTCGACAAAGCTGACGCCCTCCGCCATCCAGTGGCGGCGCAGGCGCTCCTGCAGGACGGCCTCGCACTGGGCGAGCTGGAGGCGGTCGTTGATGCCGTTGATCTCATCGGCGTCCTGCACCTCCAGGTGCATGGCGGGCTGCAGCATCGCCACGGTGTCGGTGAGGTAGAGCTCACCCTGGTCGTTGTCGGTGGTGAGCCGGGGCAGTACCTCCGCCAGGCGGCGCCAGTCGAAGCAGTAGATGCCGGCGTTGGTGAGGTCGTTGCAGCGCTGCGCCTCGTTGCAGTCGCGGTGCTCCACGATCGCGCTCACCTCGCCGTCGGCGTTGGCGAACACGCGGCCGTAGCCGCTGGGATCGGCCAGCCGGGCCGTGAGCAGGGTGACGGCGGCCCGGCGCTCGCGATGGCGCTGCAGCAGGCGTACCAGGGTCTCAGGTCGCAGCAGCGGCACGTCGCCGTTGAGGACGAGCAACTCGCCGTTGAAGCCGGCCAGGGGCTCCAGCAGCTGCTGTACGGCATGGCCGGTGCCGTTCTGGGGCTGCTGCAGCACGAACTCCAGGCCACCATGGCCGGCCAGACAGGCCTCCACCCGCTCGGCCTGGTGGCCGACGATCAGCAGGCGCCGCTGGGGTTGCAGGTGCTCACAGCTACTGAGCACACGCTCCACCAGGGTGGAGCCGGCCAGAGGCTGCAGCACCTTGGGCAGGTCGCTCTTCATGCGGGTGCCCTTTCCGGCGGCCAGGATGGCAACGGCGAGCATCGGCGGGATTGAGCAATTCCGGCGGAATCTACCGGGCCCCTCCGACCCGGGCCCAGGGGGGGGGCTCGGGTCGGTGGAGCAGTGCTCAGCAGCGCAGCCGTGCCAGGTCGTCCCAGAAGCCGGGGTAGGAGACCGCCGCCGCACCGGGATCGAGCAGCTGGCTGTCGCAGCGGGCTACCAATGTAGCCACTGCCAGGCTCATGGCGACGCGGTGGTCGGTTTCGCTGTCGAGCACGGCGCCGTGCAGCGGCGTGATGCCCTCAATGGTGAGCCCATCGGGCAATTCCTCAAGCTGCGCCCCCATGGCGCCCAGCTGGCGGGCCATCACGGCCAAGCGGTCGGTCTCCTTGACTCGCAGTTCCTCGGCTCCGCTGATGCGGCTGACCCCCTCGGCGCAGCAGGCGGCCACTGCCAGCACAGGGATCTCGTCGACCAGGCGGGGGATCAGGTCACCGCCGATGGCAAAGGCCCGCAACGGGCCATGGCTGATGTGCAGGTCGCCGACGGGCTCGCCGGCCACAACGCGGCGGTTGCGAACCTCGAGACGGGCCCCCATAGCCTCGAGCACCTCGAGGATGCCGGTGCGGCTGGGGTTGAGCCCCACGTTTTCCACTGTGAGCTCGGCGCCGGGGGTGATGGCGCCCGCCACCAGCCAGAAGGCGGCCGAGCTGATGTCGCCGGGCACGACCACCTCCTGGCCGCGCAAGACCGCGCCGGGCAGCACCGTGACCTCGGTGCCGGCGCGGCCGCCGACCCGCAGATCGGCCCCGAAGGCCTGCAACATACGTTCGCTGTGGTCGCGGGAGAGGGCTGGCTCGATCACCGTGGTGGGCCCCTGGGCGCTGAGGCCGGCCAGCAGGATCGCGCTCTTCACCTGGGCCGAGGCCACCGGGGTGCGGATGGTGGCCCGATGCAGCCGTTGTCCCTGGATCGCCAGGGGAGCGAGGTTGGCTCCGGCTCTACCGGCGATCGTGGCGCCCATCTCGGCCAGCGGCCCCACGACGCGGCGCATCGGCCGCCGCCGCAGCGAGGCGTCCCCGCTGAGCACGAAGTGGCGCCCGTGCCGCCCCGCCAGCAGACCCATCATCAGCCGCATCGTCGTGCCGGAGTTGCCGCAATCGAGCACGTCCTCCGGTTCCGCCAGGCCATCAAGTCCCACGCCGTCGACGAGCACCGGCTCGCCCGCCTGGATCGGCGACACCCCCACCCCCATGGCCCGCAGGCAGGCGGCGGTGCTGAGCGGATCCTCGGCCGGCAACAGCCCCTCGATCCGGGTCCTGCCCTCGGCGATGGCGCCGAACAGCAGGGCCCGATGGGAAATCGACTTGTCTCCAGGCACCCGCACCTGGCCACGCAGGCTGCCGCCGGCGGCCAGGCTGAGGCTCGGCAGATCTGCGGCAGAGAGGGGGCTCGACACGCCAACGGCGGCAGGGATCCGGCGATCCTATGGAGGCGATGCGGCGCCACTGCAGCGGCTGGCCGCCGGAGTCAGCCGCAGTCAGGGGGTGATGCCGATGGCCCGCAGCGTTGCGGAGAGCGACCACACTTCCACCAGCAGGGTGTGCCAGGGGGTGATCGTGGCCATGTCGAGGGCCATGGGAGCGGGGGCGGCGGCGCGCAGGGCCCGGGCGGCCGCCAGTTCCGCCTGGGCGTCACAGAGCCGCAGCCGCAACCGGTGCTGCTCCTGGAGGCTCCGCACCGTTTCGGGGCAGTGATCGAGCAGAAGCAGGCCCCGCTCAAAGGAGGCCGCGAAGTCATCGAGCAGGGGGCCGAGCACCTCCTCAAGCAGCGCCCTGGGATCCAGCCCGGGGGAGGGGGTGTCGGGTTGCGGCGCATCGGGGCCCATGGGCGCACGCTAGGGGGAGATTAGCCAAGCAGCATGCCCGATTCATCGCTGAGGGCGGCGCGGGCGCTGTGCAGGTCGTGCAGCAGTTCGCCCAGGGTGATGCGTGCCAGTTCCCGCTCCAGGGCCTGCTGCAGGCGCCGCTGCAGCGCTGCCGTCACCCGCGCTCCAGGGTCGTCGTCATCGCCATGGTCCGTGGTGCCTGCGTGGATGGCGGTGGCCGCGGGGCGGTCGCTGCGGGCCTGGGCCGCCGCCAGAATCTGCGCCACCGGCAGCTCGGCGGCGGCCCGGCCCAGCCGGTAGCCCCCTTGCCGCCCCCGCCGAGCCTCCACCAGCCCGGCCCGGCGCAGCCGCAGCAGCAGCTGCTCGAGCATCGGTTCGGGCAGCTGCTGGCAGCGGGACAGGTCATGGGCGGAACGCCAGGCCAGAGGCGCTTCCGCCAGCTCCAGCAGCACGCGGATGGCCTGGAGGCCGCTGCGGCGGATCACCGGGCCAGGCGCTCCAGCAAACGCTCGAGGGTGTAGCCGAACAGGGCGGGATCGGGTTCGGCATCGCCCAGGTCGGCCAGGCCCAGCTCGGCCCAACGCGCGTCGACGCGGTCCTCCAGTTCAGCGCTGCGGCTAAGCTGCTCTCCCCAGGCATGGCGCTTCTCCGGTCCGATCTTGGCGGTGGCGTCGATCGCCAGCCGGCCGCCCAATCCAAGCCG
>CAIRWM010000005.1 GCA_903882285.1 uncultured cyanobacterium | reverse complement strand
GGCAACGTTTTCGGCTTCAAGGCCCTGCGCCACCTGCGCCTGGAAGACATCCGCTTCCCGATGGCCTTCATCAAGACCTGCCCCGGCCCGCCGAACGGCATCCACGTCGAACGCGACCGGATGAACAAGTACGGCCGCCCGCTGCTTGGTTGCACGATCAAGCCGAAGCTCGGCCTGTCTGGCAAGAACTACGGCCGCGTGGTCTACGAATGCCTGCGGGGTGGTCTCGACTTCACCAAGGACGACGAGAACATCAACTCCCAGCCCTTCCAGCGCTGGCAGAACCGCTTTGAGTTCGTAGCGGAAGCCGTGCAGCTGGCCCAGGAAGAGACCGGCGAAAAGAAAGGCCACTACCTCAACTGCACCGCCAACACTCCTGAGGAGATGTATGAGCGGGCCGAGTTCGCCAAGGAACTCGGACAGCCGATCATCATGCACGACTACATCACCGGTGGCTTCACCGCCAACACCGGTCTGTCGAAGTGGTGTCGCAAAAACGGCATGCTGCTTCACATCCACCGCGCCATGCACGCGGTGATCGACCGCCATCCCAAGCACGGCATCCACTTCCGGGTGCTGGCCAAGTGCCTGCGCCTCTCCGGTGGTGACCAGCTGCATACCGGCACGGTGGTCGGCAAGCTCGAGGGTGACCGTCAGACCACCCTGGGCTACATCGACCAACTGCGTGAGTCTTTCGTTCCCGAAGACCGCAGCCGCGGCAACTTCTTCGATCAGGACTGGGGTTCGATGCCTGGCGTGTTCGCCGTCGCCTCCGGCGGTATCCACGTGTGGCACATGCCCGCCCTGGTCGCCATCTTCGGTGACGACTCGGTGCTGCAGTTCGGTGGTGGTACCCACGGCCACCCCTGGGGTTCGGCCGCCGGCGCCGCTGCCAACCGCGTGGCCCTTGAGGCCTGCGTCAAGGCCCGCAACGCCGGTCGCGAGATCGAGAAGGAGGGTCGCGACATCCTGCTGGAAGCCGCGAAGCACAGCCCCGAGCTGGCGATCGCCCTCGAGACCTGGAAGGAAATCAAGTTCGAGTTCGACACCGTCGACAAGCTCGACGTCCAGTGATCAGCCGTTGAGGGGGTTAAGGGTCGGGCCTCCGCGTTCGACCCTATCCCTTCACCCTGACCGACCAGCCCGGCTTCATTCATTCCATCCTCCAAAGGATCCCCATGCCCTTCAAGAGCACCGTGGGTGACTATCAAACAGTCGCCACCCTGGAGACGTTCGGCTTCCTGCCACCGTTCACCCAGGACGAGATCTACGACCAGATCGCTTACATCATTGCCCAGGGCTGGAGTCCCCTGGTCGAGCACGTTCACCCCAGCCGCTCCATGTCGACCTACTGGTCGTACTGGAAGCTGCCGTTCTTCGGTGAGAAGGACCTCGGCGTGATCGTCAACGAGCTCGAGGCCTGCCACCGCGCCTACCCCGACCACCATGTGCGCTTGGTGGGCTACGACGCCTACACCCAGAGCCAGGGTTCCTGCTTCGTGGTGTTCGAAGGCCGCTGATCCGCGTCCTTCCGCAAGGGAGCCGGGCTGTGGTCCGGTTCCCTTCTCCCCAAGCTTTACCGTCCTCTCGTCCCTCCCGGGCACGATGGCGGATGGGCTTCGCACCGCTGCGACCTGATGGAGGCGCAGTGGCGACCCCACCCAGGTTCTCGTGACCCATGGCGTTGTGAGGCCCGTGCGCTTCACCCCATGGTCCGGATCCAGGATTTTTCTGACGTCGTCATTCCTTTACCCGGGCGGATATGGCCAGCACATCAAGTCGTGAAGCAGCCCTGGAGCGCCGCAAGGCCCTCACCAACGGCGGCAAGAAGTCAGCTGGTCGTTACAGCTCTGGCCCCAGCCGTGTTCGAACGGCGGCCGATGCCCGCCCCAGCCGCACAGCCGTCCCGGAGGCCGGCCGCGCCCCGAGTGCCGAGGAGTTGATCCGCGGCAGTGATCCCTCCGGCAGCGATCCCTCCCGCCGCCCCGCAGGACGGCCCGGTCGCAGCCGCCCGGTGGTTCCAACTCCTGCCACACCGGAATCCCCCAGTCGCGCCGAGCGCTTCGCCGGCAGTGCCCCTTCCGCCAGCGCCCCTTCGCGCCGACCCGCCGCCCGGCCCATCGCCAACCCCAGCCGCGACCTGGTGCTCGCCCGCCGCGAGTCGCTGTCCCGCCGCGGCAAGCGAGCCGATACCTCCCGCGACCGCACCCGCGCCGATGAGGCCCGCCGCGGCGGCAGCTCTCCCGCCCCAGCAATCCCCGCGGCCGCAGGCAGCCCCAGCGATCGGGGCGCATCCCTGGCCAGCCGCGACTCCCGCAACCTCGGCTCACTCGGCAGCGGCCAACGCAGCGGCACGGGCCGCTCGGCCACGCCGAAGCGCGCCGCCCAGCACAACCCCAGCCGGGCCCTGGTGCTGGCCCGCCGCGAGGCCCTGTCGAAGCGCGGGAAGTCGGCCAACACCCCCACAAACAGCGCCGCCGCGGCTGTTGCCCGCCAAGGGAACCCCGATCTCAGCAGCCGTGAGCTGGCCCAGAAGGTGCGCGAACTCAAGTGCAAAGTAGGCTCTGCCGGTAGCTCCCGCACCGGCGGCACCCGCCCCTCCGGCCCCAACCGCAACGGCGCCAAGCAGGCCGCCGCCGCTGAGGCCCATTGGAAGGTAGGCGTGAGCGCCACCGCCTCCGGCCAGGTGGTGACCGGCACCCAGGCCAACCGCTCGGCCATGACCACCGGCAATGAGGCCGGCACCTGCCGCGCCGTCACGGGCACCGAGTACCTCGGCGCCGAGATCTTCAGCACCTTCTGCCAGAGCGAACCGCTCGGCCGCCAGCCTGCGAAGGTGCGCGTCAGCGCCACCAGCCACGGCAACCGGGTCACCGGTAACGAGGTGGGCCGCTCCGAGAAGGTCACCGGCGATGAGCCCGGCACCTGTAAGAACGTCACCGGCACCGAATACGTGTCGGCCAATCAGGCCTCCTCGTACTGCGGCAGCGTCAATGCGTCCCCCCGCAAGGTGGGCTTCACCACCACGGCCGCCGGCAGGCCCGTGTCGGGTGTGATGGTAGGTCGCTCCGAGCGGGTCACCGGCGATGAGCCCGGATCCGGGCGTCAGCTCACCGGCACCCAGTACGTCGGTGACCAGTCGCAGCTGCCCGGCCGAGCCCCCACCAAGGTGGCCCAGCTGCAGACCCTGCGCGGCACCGGCATCACCGGCACCCATGTGGGCCGCAGCGAGCAGGTGACCGGCGATGAACCCGGCAGCTGCCGTCTTGTCACCGGTGACGAGTATGTCGGCAGCCAGCAGTTCGACCGCTTCTGCGGCACCAAGCCCGCCCCCGAAGCCCCGAAGGTGGGCTTCAGCACCACGAACCGCAACCTGGTGGTCAGCGGCACCCGCACCGGTCGCTCGGAAAAGGTGACCGGCGATGAGCCCGGCACCTGCAAGGTGGTCACCGGCACCCCCTACGCAGGCCTGGAAGAAGCCGGCAACTATTGCTCCAGCCAGCAGGTGGGCGCCGTACGCCAGCGCACACCGGTGCGGATGGGCACGGTGATGAGTGGTATCCAGCCCGGGATTGGCGGTGTCATGACCGGGGCGGAGCGCGGCGCCTGCGAGGACGTCACGGGCACTCCCTACGTGGGCCCGGACCAGCTGGCCGAAGCCTGTGGCGCCGCCGCCTCGGCGGACGCAGACTTCCCCCAGCCGCTGGCGGGTCAGCCCTGGCAGCGCTTCAGTATCCAGTCACCGGCCCGGGCCGCCCATACGGCCCGCCAGAGGGCCGCGGGCGGCGTCACCGGCACCAGCTACGAACAGGGGAACAGGATCACCGGCCCTTTTGATCTGGCCGGTGGCAAAGTCACCGGCACCGAGGAATTCCGCTTCGACCGTCGCGGTCCCCAGCTCTCCCGTGGACCGGTCGCCGGCCGCACCACCTCGGTGATGCTGGCCCCCACGGCCCCGGCTCCCGCTCAGGTGAGTGTGCATGAGGATGCGCCGCCGGTCTCCCGCGTCACCGGCGAAGGGAACTCGGCCGGGCTGAAGATCACTGGAGACGACTGGGATCGAGGAGAGCGGGTGACCGGCACCGAAGGCCCTTCGGCCCGACGCCGCAACCCCACCCGACCCGGCCCGATGACCGCCATGCCTGGCTTCGAGTCGAAGCGCAACGAGGCTGTTCCCGAGCCTGTGAGCCGGATCACCGGAGCCAGCGGCAATACTTCCGCCGGTTCGCTGATCACGGTCTCCGGCGGCGCCCGCGGCTGATCCGCCGATGCCTCGCCGTCCGGTCCCTTCCACCCGGCCCCTGGCCCCCACCGCTCCCCGGCGCCGTCCCGGCTCCGGCGCGGCCGAAGCCAGCGGGGCCGCAACCAGCTCCCTGAACGAGTCCGGCTTGGCCGGCCCGTCCGATGCCGGGAGGACCATCGGCCGGCGCCGTGTCGCCGCGGGTAGCCCCTCAGGTCCAGGCGAGGGCAGCCGCCGTCCCACCGGTCGGATGCGTCCCCGTCTCGAAGGCGTATCGATGGTGCGCCGCTCCCAGGGCCTGAGCCCGGGCTCCGTCGCGCTCCATCCCCTCAGCGACGCCGCCACCAATTCCGCCCTGCGGGCCTACGACCAGCGGGTGAAGGAGGCCTTCGATCGCATCGTGCCGACTCTCAAGCAGCTGTCGGCCCTGCAGCACGAGGGCGACTTCATCGAGCGCTCCCAGCAGCTGGCCATGGCCGAACTGGGCTATGAACTACCGCTGCCGATCCTGGAGACCGCCTGGGTCAGCCAGCTCGACATGCGCACCCTGTTCGCCTGGTGTGTTTTCGAGACCTACGAGCAGACCAGTGCTTCCTTCTTTGACGACGATCCGCTCGGCGGCAAGCCGGGCAGTGAGGCGGCGCGTCGCTTCGACGACTTCCTGCTGTCCTGCGGCTTCCACCTGCTGGATGTGACCCCCTGCGCCGACGGACGACTCGCTCATGCCATCGCCTACGCCCTGCGCCTTCCCTTCAGTTCGGTGCGCCGCCGGCCCCATGCCGGTGCCCTGTTCGACGTGGAGAACACGGTGAACCGCTGGGTAAAGACGGAGCACCGCCGCTATCGCGAAAGCGTCCCGAACCCGGCCCACGCCGACACCCGCTACCTGAAGGTGGTGCTCTACCACTTCAGTTCCCTCGATCCCAGCCATGAGGGTTGCGCAGCCCACGGCAGCGACGACGCCCTGGCAGCCTCCTGCGGCCGCCAGCGCCTCAGCGACTTCCAGACCGCCGTGGAGAACAGCTTCTGCTGCGGCGCCTCCGTCGACCTGCTGCTGATGGGGATCGACACCGACACGGACGCCATCCGTGTCCATGTTCCTGGCATGGACGGCAGCACCCGTCTAGATCAGTGGCTCCATGCCCAGCAGGTGTACGAGGCCACCCAAGGTCTCAGTCCGGAGCAGGGGCGGGCCCGCATCGTCGCCCTGGTGCAGGGGGCGGCGGCCAGTGCCCCAGACCCAGGCATGGTGCTACTGATTGCGCGGCTGCTGGAGCACAACCTCTCCCAGATCGACTACGTGCGCCAATACCACGACGGCCACTACGCCGATGCGGGCCATGCCGAGCGCTTCATCGGCGTGGGCATCGGTTTCAAGGAGATCCACCTGCGCAACCTCACCTACTTCGCTTACATGGACACAGTCGAGGAGGGCGCCGCCGACCTCGACGTGGGCGTCAAGATCTTCAGCGGCCTGAATGTCTCGCGCGGGCTGCCGATTCCGGTGGTCGCCCGCTTCGACTACCACGGCCAGGTACCGGGCGCCCGCGAGCGGGCAGTGCGCCATGCGGAGCGGATCCGCGCAGCGATCGAAAGCCGCTATGGCCACCTGGTGGAGCAGGGTCTGCTACATGCCCTGCTCACCGTCCGGGACCAGGACCGGCACGTCCCGGCAGAGGCGGTAGGTTCCACCATCACCTTCGCGACCGCAGGAGGACATTGACATGCTGATCTGCAAGGTGGTCAAACCGCTGGTCTCCACCAACCGTATCCCCGATTTCGAGCACAAGCATCTGCAGGTGGTGCTCGATGGCAGCACCCAGAAGGTGGCCGTCGACGCCGTGGGCTGCATCCCTGGTGACTGGGTGATCTGCGTCGGTAGCTCCGCCGCCCGGGAAGCCGCAGGCAGCAAGTCGTACCCAAGCGACCTCACAATCGTGGGGATCATCGACCACTGGGATCCCGACGCCGGCAAGACCCCGCCTGTCTCGGGGACAAGCCCCGCGCCCGCCGCCGGCGGAGGCAATTAATGGAGATCATGCAGGTCACCGGCTCGCTTGTCTGCACCCAGCGGGTGCCGGGACTGGAGCACTGGAACCTGCGGATTCTGCGCAGCACCAAGGGCAAGCTCAGCGTCGCCGTCGACCCGGTCGGCGCCAACACCGGCAACTGGGTGTTCACCGCCAGCGGCTCCGCCGCCCGCTTCGCCTGCGGCAACCCGGAGGTCCACACCGATCTGACGATCGGCGGAATCATCGATTTCTGGGAGCCGGACGGCTAGGTCCCAGCACCCCCGCCTCCGCCCCTGTTTCCCCCCACCTGAACCATGGCCAGCCGCACCCCCCGAACCGGATCCGCCGCCAAGGCTGGTGCCGGCACCAGCCCCAAGGCTCCGGCCGGCGGCACCGGTGGCCCTGCGGCGGCCCCCCCTGCGGCTGGGGCCTCCGCGGCCACCACACCTCCCCCCCCGCCGGCCACGGTGGCCCCCTCAGCGGTGCCCACCAGCACCGTCTCCACCCCCAAGGCCCTGCCAGCAGCGGCAGCGTCTTCGACCACCGCCGGGCCCGCGGCCGGCCGCAGCAGCGGTCGCTCCAGCACCCCGGCCGCCCGCAGGGCGTCCACGGTCCGTGCCAGCTCCCCCACCGCCGCAGGGCGCGGGGGAGCTGGCTCAACTCCCCGTCCCCCTTCCACCCCCTCCCGCAGCACCCCCATGGCACCTTCCGTTCACGGCATCGCCCTCGGCATGATCGAAACCCGGGGCTTGGTGCCTGCCATTGAGGCGGCGGACGCCATGACCAAGGCCGCTGAGGTCACCCTGGTCTCGCGCGAATTCGTCGGAGGTGGCTACGTCACCGTGATGGTTCGCGGCGAGACAGGCGCCGTGAACGCCGCCGTGCGCGCCGGAGCCGATGCCTGCGAGCGCGTCGGCGACGGTCTGGTGGCGGCCCACATCATTGCCCGTCCCCACAGCGAAGTGGAGCCCGCCATCGCCTCCAGCGGCGTCGCCCGCCGCCTCTGATGGCCATGGACGCCGTCCATCCGCGCGTCTTGGGCTATCTGGGGCGCGCCCTCAGCCTCGAACTCTCCGCCGTCCAGCAGTACATGACCCAGGCCTCCCTCATGGAGCTCTGGGATCTGGGCGAGGCGGCGGAACGGTTTCGCCGCGAGACCGTCGAGGAATTGCATCACGCCGAGCGGATCGTGCAGCGGATGCTGACCCTCGGAGTAGCCCCGGCGGCCTCCCAGTTGCGGCCGGTGGGCCAGGCCCCCGATCTAATCGGCCTGCTGCGCCTCGATGCTGCCCTGGAGGCCGAGCTGATCCAGCACTACGCCGAAGCTGTGCGCTTCTGCCTGTTGATCGGCGACCGCGACAGCGAGGGCTTCTTCCGCGACCTCTGGAACGATGAGCAGCACCACGGCGAGGAGCTGACCCAGTGGCTGCTCGACCTGGGTGGTGGAACCAGCGATCGCCTGAATCGCGCCACATTCTGACGATGGCCGGTGCTGGCCCCATCAGCTGACTAAAGTCGCGCGCCAAGCCCACCGCCTTTCCGTCTTCGCCGGCCGTCCCCCCACCACTTGTCCGACGCCCTCCCCCTGCCGATCCAGCTGGTCTGGCTGATCCCGATCTACGGGTTCAGCGGCATGCTGCTGTCCATGCCATGGGCGACCGGCTGGATCAAGCGCAACGGCCCCCGCCCGGCCGCCTACCTCAACCTGCTCGTGACCCTGCTGGCCGTGGCCCACGGCAGCCTGATCATCCGCGAGATCCTCAGCCTCGGCCCCCAGCACCTCGACATTGCCTGGTTCCGGGCCGCCGATCTCGACCTGCGCATCGGCTTTGACCTCTCGATCACCAACCTGGCGGCGCTGGAGCTGGTGACCTTCATGAGCCTGGTAGGGCAGTTCTTCGCCCTCGGCTACCTCGACAAGGAGTGGTCCCTGGCCCGCTTCTACGCCCTGGTGGGCTTCTTCGAAGGGGCCATGGCGGGCGTGGTGCTGAGCAGCAACCTGTTCATGAGCTATTTCCTACTGGAAATGCTCACCCTCTCCACCTACCTGCTGGTGGGCTTCTGGTACGCCCAGCCCCTGGTGGTGACGGCGGCCCGCGACGCCTTCCTCACCAAGCGCGTCGGCGACGTGCTGCTGCTGATGGGCCTGGTGGCCCTATCGGCCTGGGCCGGTTCGACGGAATTCACCGATCTCTATACCTGGGCCGCAGCTCCGGAGGGGGGCGGCAGCCTGGGCCCCCTGGCCGGCACGCTGCTGGGTCTGGGGCTGATTGCCGGGCCGATGGGCAAGTGCGCCCAGTTCCCGATGCACCTGTGGCTGGATGAGGCGATGGAGGGTCCCAACCCCGCCTCGATCCTGCGCAATTCCGTGGTGGTCACCTGCGGCGCCCTGGTGCTGCTCAAGCTGATGCCCCTACTGCGCCTCTCGCCCCTGGCCGTCACCGTACTGCTGGTGGTGGGCACAATCAGTGCCCTGGGCGGCGCTTTGGTGGCCATCGCCCAGGTGGACCTCAAGCGGGCCTTCTCCTATTCCACCAGCTCCTATCTGGGCCTGGTGTTCATCGCCATCGCCCTGCAGCAGCCCTTTGTGGCCCTGCTGCTGCTCTTCAGCCACGCCATGGCCAAGGCGCTGCTGTTCATGAGCGTGGGCAGCGTGATCGCCACCACCAACTGCCAGGACCTCACCGAACTGGGCGGGCTGGGCAGCCGCATGCCGGCCACCACCAGCGCCTACCTGATGGCGGCGGCGGGCCTGACCGGCGTGCTGCCGCTCGGCTGCTTCTGGTGCTTCGGCCTGATGGTGGAGACGCTGGGGCGGCTGGCGCCTCTGTTCGCCGCGGTGGTACTGCTCACCAATGCGCTCACGGTGCTCAACCTAGTGCGGGTCTACCGCCAGGTGTTCCTCGACACGTCCCACCCCAAAACCAGGCGTGCCCCAGAGGTGAACTGGCTGATGGCCCTGCCGATGGTGAGCCTCAGCGTGATCGTCGGCCTGATGCCCTTGATCATGATGCGCCTCGTTCCGGTGCCGGGCATCGCCTCCTTCTCTCCCCTCACGGCGACGCTGGTGCTCGGCAGCGGAGCGATTGGTCTGGGAGCCGGCTGCCTGATCCGGCTCGACAAGTTCTGGTCGCGCTCGGTGCTCAAGCCGTTGCGCACCGTGCAGGATCTACTGGCTTACGACTTCTACACCGATCGCATCTACCGGGCCACGATCGTGACCTTTGTGGCCAGCCTGGCCAGCCTCACTAATGCCTTTGACCGGGTGGTGGTGAATGGCTTCGTCAACCGCATCGGCAGCGCCTCGATGGCCAGTGCCGAAAGCCTGAAGCTGGGGGTGAGCGGCCAACTGCAAACCTATTTGCTCACAGTGCTGCTGGCGATCGTGCTGCTGTTCGGCAGCCTCTCCTGGTTGCACGGATGAGGCGATCCTGATGTTGAGTCTGCTGCTGCTGATTCCCCTCCTCGGAGCCTTCTTGCTGCTGTTCTGGCCCGGTCAGCCGGTGCCGGGCCGCATGCGTAACGTGGCGATAGCCGTGCTCGTAGCCCAGCTGCTCTGGAGCCTGCGGGTGATGCTCGCCTTCGACATCCACGACGGCGGCATGCAGCTACGGGAATCGCTGCAGTGGGTGGACAGCATCGGCCTCGACTACCGCCTGGGTATCGATGGCCTCTCCCTACCGCTGGTGCTGATGAACGGCGCCCTCACTCTGGTCTCGGCGGTATGCACCCGCGACATCAGCCAACGCCCGCGCATCTATTTCGCCCTTCTGCTGCTGATCAGCGGCGCCGTGAACGGAGCCTTCCTGGCGGAGAACCTGCTGCTGTTCTTCCTCTTCTACGAGCTGGAGCTGATCCCGCTTTGGCTACTGATCTCGGTGTGGGGTGGGGCGGAGCGGGCCTATGCCGCCACCAAGTTCCTGATCTTCACGGCCGTCTCCGGCATGCTGATCCTGGGCGCCTTTCTGGGGCTGGCCCTGTTCACCGGCAGCGTCGACTTCAGCCTCACGCCGATCATGAGCGAACGCCTCGCCATGGGCAGCCAGCTGCTGCTGCTCGGGGCCCTGCTGGTGGGGTTCGGCATCAAGATCCCCTTGGTGCCCTTCCACACCTGGCTGCCGGACGCCCATACCCAGGCCTCCACGCCCGTGTCGGTGCTGCTGGCCGGGGTGCTGCTCAAGCTGGGGACCTACGGTCTGCTGCGCTTCTGTCTCGGCCTGTTCCCGGAAGCCTGGGCCTTGGTGGCTCCCTGGCTGGCGATCTGGGCCGCGGTCTCGGTGCTCTACGGCTCCCTGGCGGCGATCGCCCAGCGGGACATGAAGCGGATGGTGGCCTACAGCTCGGTGGGCCACATGGGCTACATCCTGCTAGCCGCCGCCGCGGCCACCCCTGTGAGCCTGCTCGGGGCCGTGTTCCAGATGGTGAGCCACGGCCTGATCTCGGCCTTGCTGTTCCTGCTGGTGGGCATCGTCTACCGCAAGACCGGCACTCGCGATCTTGAGGTGCTGCGCGGACTGCTCAACCCGGAGCGGGGCCTGCCCTTCACCGGGGCGTTGATGATCCTGGGGGTGATGGCCAGCGCCGGACTGCCCGGCATGGCGGGCTTCATCTCCGAGTTCCTGGTGTTCCGCGGCAGCATCGCCGCTTACCCCGTGGCCACGCTGCTGTGCATGGTGGGCTCCGGCCTGACGGCCGTGTATTTCCTGCTGCTTGTCAACCGCGCCTTCTTCGGTCGGATGGCGATCACGCCGCCGAGTGATCCGCAGCGGGATGCGCGCCTCGACATCGAACTGGCCCCGGTGGCGTCGCGCGAGACGGTGCCGGCGATGGCCCTCGCCCTGGGCGTCATCGCCATCGGCCTGGTGCCCCTGAGCCTCGGCCGGCTGAGCGAAAGCAGCAGCACCGCCATGGCCCAGCTGCCGGCCCTAGTCCATGTCATCGCCCAGGCCAGCCAGGGAGGACTGGGCTGATGCCGATCATTTCCGCCAACCTCACCCGCTCGGGCGGCATGCCCACGGCCGAGGAGCTGCGCGATCGCCTGCTTGCCGGCCAGACCCTGCTCGCCGACACCCCCAACCACCTGATGCAGGTGGTCGACGTGCTGGAGAGCTACGGCGAAGTGCTCGACGCCTACAGCATCAACTTGATCTATCAGGCAGAGAAGCAGTTCCTCAACCCCTTGCCGGTGTGGAAGTACTTCGACGGCGACCTCAACCCTGCCCGGCTCTGGCGGCACCTGATCCATGACCGCATCAACTTCGAGTACGCCGAGTACTGCCAGAAGGCGATGTTCTGGCATGGCACCGGCGGCCTCGATACCTACCTCGACAGCGAGGCCTTCCTACAGAACTGCGCGGCGATCATCCAGCGCAAGACCCGCCGCGATCCGCTGCTGGCCCTGCTCCATCCCCTCTTTCCAGGCTTCATCCTCGAGCTGATCCGCTCCGCCGCCACCACCCATGCCCTGGGCCAGTTTTGGCGCGTGATGAGCGACCTATTCCTCGACCTGGCGCGGGCCGAAAAGGATGGCCGGGTGACCTCGATCGCCGCGGTGGTCGACTTCATCCAGGCAGGGCTGGTGGCGGCCGCAGCCAAGCCAATCATCTACGGGGTGGAGGTGGGCGGCGAATCGTTCTGGGTGCTGCCCCCCGAAGCGGCCCTCACCTTTCTGGTGGATGTGGCGGTGCCCTACGTGGAAGCGGTGTTCCTGCGCGGCATGCCCTTCCTTGGCACCGTGTCGTTCAACGCCCAGGCCCAGCAGATCTCCCCGGACCAGGCTACCTTCGCTTACGGCGCCCTCTACGCCGATCCGCTGCCAACGATGGGTTCAGGCATCCCGCCGAGCCTGCTGATGCAGGACATGTACCGCCACCTGCCCGAACGGCTGCACCGCTGGTACGACAGCACCACGCGGGGGGAAGGGGACGTGCGGGTGAAGATCTGCATGAGCTTCCAGAAGTCGATGTTCTGCGTCACCAACGCCGCCATCGCCGGCACCTTCCCCCATCCGCTGGACAGCAGCGAGCCCTCCGAACAAAAGGCCAACCAGGCTTACGCCAGCGCCTGGGCGGAGCGCCTGGCCCGCTCCCGCACTGACTGCCTCGACGCCAGCGACGAGGCCCCTGGCCGCACCGGGGCCTAAGGTTGAGTTCATGGATCAGCCCTGGACCGAGCGGGCCCGGCCCGACCGCCAACCCGATCGCCTCGAGCGTCGCATCGAATTCGACGACTACGCGACCACCCGCGCTTTCCTGGAACGGCTCAACGCCCTCTCCGAGCGGGAGAGTCGCTTCCCGGACATCAGCTTCGGCCGCACCTACGTCAACCTGACCCTGCGGGCCGAAGGAGAGGAGACACCGATCGGAGAGGACGAGCACGCCTTCGCCGCCGCCATCGATGGCCTGCTCTGACGCCAGCGTCACGGCCTGCTCCGATGCGGTCGACCTGCGCGCCGCCTACGAGGCGGCCGGCGTGGAGGCGGTGCTCGAGCAGCTCGACCGCGAACTGATCGGCCTGCGGCCGGTGAAGGCCCGCATCCGCGAGATCGCCGCCCTGCTGGTGGTCAACCGGGCCCGGCAGCAGGTGGGGCTGGAGACAGCACCACCCAGCCTTCACATGTCGTTCACCGGTCGGCCGGGCACCGGTAAGACCACGGTGGCCGAGCGGATGTCGAAGATCCTGCACGGCCTGGGATACGTGCGCAAGGGCCATGTGGTCACCGCCACCCGCGACGATCTGGTGGGCCAATACATCGGCCACACCGCCCCCAAGACGCGCGAGATGCTCAAGAAGGCGATGGGCGGCGTGCTGTTCATCGACGAGGCCTACTACCTCTACAAGCCGGAGAACGAGCGCGACTACGGCGCCGAGGCGATCGAGATCCTGCTGCAGGTGATGGAGAACAACCGCGATGATCTCGTCGTGATCTTTGCCGGCTACAAGGATCGGATGGACATCTTCTACCAGTCCAACCCCGGCCTCTCCTCCCGGGTCGCCAATCACATCGACTTCCCCGACTACAGCGCCGGGGAGCTGCTAGCGATCGCCCGGCTGATCCTGGCCCACGAGAACTACCGCTTCAGCGAAGAGGCCACAGCCGCCTTCGCCGACTACATCCACCGGCGAATGCAGCTGCCCTTCTTCGCCAACGCCCGCTCGATCCGCAACGCCATCGACCGCTCGCGCATGCGCCAGGCCAACCGCCTGTTCAACCGCATGGGCAGCGCTGTCACTAAAGGCGACCTGATGACGATCGAGGCGGAGGACATCACTGCCAGCCGGGTGTTTCAGGGGGAAGTGGAGGGACTCGATCCGAGCGCACCGCTCACCAACTGACGCGGCACACTGTCCTAGGCCTAGGGCCCTGAGGCAGCGCCCTGCGTCAGCGGCGCTTGCGGGAATCGATCTGCAGCAGGTCGCGCACCTGCTGCACCTGCCGCGCCAGGGAGGGATCACTGCTGAGCTTCTTCTCCACCTGCTCCACCGCATACATCACGGTGGAGTGGTCCTTGCCGCCGAAGGCCTCGCCGATGCGCGGCAGGGAGAGGTTGGTGTTCTGCCGCATCAGGAACATGCCCACCTGACGGGCTTGGCTCACGGCGCGCTTGCGGCTCGGCGAGAGCATCTCCTCGATGCGCACCGCAAACACCTCCGCCACCTTGTCGAGCACCTGCTGGGGTGTCACCTCCACATCGTTGCCCACGGGATCGAGCATCGGCGCCACCGATTCCACCGTCATCGGCAGGCCGGTGATCGAGGCAAAGGCGACGGCGCGCGTGAGCGCACCTTCGAGCTCGCGGATGTTGGAGGTGAAGCGACCGGCGATGTAGTGGATCAGCTCGCGCGGCAGGGCCATCTGCTCCTGCTCAGCCTTCTTGTGCAGGATAGCCATGCGGGTTTCAAGATCTGGCACCTGGATGTCGGCGATCAGCCCCATCGAGAAGCGGGAGATCAGCCGCTCCTGCAGGCGGGGAATCTGGCTGGGGGGACGGTCGCTGGCGATGACGATCTGACGGCCGGCCTCATGCAGGGCGTTGAAGGTGTGGAAGAACTCCTCCTGGGTGTACTCCTTCCCCTCGATGAATTGAATGTCATCGACCAGGATCAGATCTGCGGCGCGGTAGCGGTCGCGAAAGGCCTGCATGCCGTCCTTGCGGATCGCCTGGATCAGGTCGTTGGTGAAGGTTTCGGTGCTCACGTAAAACACGCGCGCCTCCGGGTCGATCTCCAGCCGGTAGTGGCCGATCGCCTGCATCAGGTGGGTCTTGCCCAGGCCGACGCCGCCGCAGATGAACAGGGGGTTGAACTCCCGGCCGGGCGCCTCGGCCACCGCCAGGGCAGCTGCGTGGGCCATGCGGCTATTGGGGCCCACCACGAAGCGGTTGAAGACGTAGCGGGGGTTGAGATTGGCCACCAGCCGGGGGGTGGGCGCCGAGGCGGCGGCCGTGGCCTGGGCGGTGGCGGCGCCATCGCGGCTGCGACGGGCGACATCGGGCACCCGAGCGCTCTCGGCGAAGGATTCGCCGGCGCCGGCCCCTGGCCCCAACCCGATGCTCCGGGCTCCGTCGCCACGGGCGGCCGGGGTCAGACCCAAGCTGAGATCGTCCTCCTCGGCCACCTCGACCGCCACCCGCACCGGCCGGCCGGCGAATTCGGAGGCGAGGGCCTCAATCTGGCTGAGGTAATTTTTGCGCATCCAGCCGCTGGCGAAGCTGTTGGGCGCCAGCAGCCGCAGGCATCCCCCCTCGTAGGCACAGCATCGGGCTGGACGGATCCAGGTCTCGAAGGTGGGCTTACTGAGGTTGGCCTGCAGGGCCTGCTGGATCCGGTGCCACAGCTCTTCCCCCTGCTGCACCGAAAGCCCCCGCGCCGAGGGCGGAATCATACGCAGCCCCGCTGCGGCGAACGGTCTTAAATGAGGCTGGTTTCCTGCTGAGCGCTTCCCGCCGATGGCCCACTTGCCGATGGCTTCTGCTCCCCTCAAGGCACTCGCCGCCTCCCTGCTGCTGAGCGGCTGCAGCGGCGCGCCGATACTGCGCGGTCTCGGCCAGGCGCCGGAGCCCGCCCGGGTGAGCGATGCGGCCCCGCCGGCGCCCCTGGCGCCGGCCAACAACGTGATCGTGCAGGCGGTCGACAAGGCTGGGCCCGCCGTCGTGCGGATCGACACCCAGAAGCAGCTGGTGAACCCGATGGGCGGCCTGTTCGGCCGAGGGCCGGCGATCCAGCAGCAGCACGGCCAGGGCTCGGGCTTCATCACCCGCTCAGATGGCGTGCTGCTCACCAATTCCCACGTGGTGGAGGGCGCCAGCGACGTCAGCGTCACCCTGCCCGACGGCCGCAGCTTCAGCGGCAAGGTGCTCGGCGCCGATCCGCTCACCGACGTTGCGGTGGTGAAGGTGGTGGGCTCCCAGCTGCCGGTGGTCCAGCTGGGCGATTCGGCGAAGGTACGGCCGGGCGAGTGGGCGATCGCGATCGGCAATCCCCTCGGCCTCGACAACACGGTGACGGCGGGGATCATCAGTGCGATCCAGCGCACCAACGCCCTCGGCGAAGGCCAGCGGGTGCCCTACATCCAGACCGACGCCGCCGTGAACCCCGGCAACAGCGGCGGGCCGCTGATCAACGACCGCGGCCAGGTGATCGGCATCAACACGGCGATCCGCCAGGCCCCCGGCGCCGGCCTGAGCTTCGCGATCCCGATCAACACGGCGCGCCAGATCGCAGCCCAGATCCTGGAGCGCGGCTACGCCAGCCACCCCTACATCGGCGTGCGCCTGCAGGCCCTCACCCCGCAGCTGGCGCGGGAGATCAACGCCAACGCGCCCCAGTGCCGCGTGCCGGAGGTCAATGGCGTAGTGGTGGTCGATGTGTCCGAGGGCAGCCCCGCCGACAAGGGCGGCATCCGGCCTTGCGACCTGATCGAGAAGGTGGCCGACAAGGCGGTCGACAACCCCTCCGAGGTGCAGTTGGAGGTGGACCGGGGCCGGGTGAACGAACCCCTGAATCTGACCGTGCGCCGTGGCGAGCGCCAGCAGACCCTCACCCTGCGTCCCGCCGAACTGCCGCGCCAGGGGTGAGCCGACCCCAACTGGTGGTGATGGCCCGTTGGCCGGCGCCTGGACGCTGCAAGCGGAGGCTGGCCCTGGGGGTGGGAGCGCGGCGGGCGGCAGCTATCCAGGCCCGCCTGACGGCCCACACCCTGGCGGTGGCCAAGCTGGGCTGGCAGCCCCTGGGGGGCGAGGTGGTACTGGCGGTGAGTGGCCTTGGCAGCAGGGCTGCCCGGCACTGGGCCGGAAGCCTGGGGGCGGATCGCAGCGTGCTGCAGGGCGCCGGCAGCCTGGGGATGCGCATGGGGCGCCAGCTGCGGCGGGCTCAGTGCGAGGGGAGCCGGCGGATCGTGCTGATCGGCACCGACCTGCCGCAGCTGGGCGCCGCCGATCTGGAAGCCGCCTTCCAAGCCCTGGAGACGCAGGAGCTGGTGCTCGGACCTTCCGAGGACGGCGGCTACTGGCTGATCGGCCTGCGCCGGGCCCAGCCGCTGCTGTTCGCCGGCGACCAGGCCGCGATCGGCTGGGGCAGCGCGCGGGTGCTGGAGCAGACCCTGGCCATCGCCCAGCGCCAGGGGCTGGAGGTAGCGCTGCTGCCCCGGCGCCGCGACCTCGACCGGGCCGCGGATCTGGAACCCTGGCGATGACCGCAGCGATACCGCCGCTGAGTGTCGTGATCGCCGTGCGCGACGAGGCCGCGGGCTTGGCGCCGCTGCTGGCCGACCTGGCCGGCCAGCCGCAGCTGGTGCGGGAGGTGAGGGTGGTGGATGGCGGCAGCCGGGATGGCAGCGCCACCGTCGCGATCCTGTCCGGGGCGAGAGTGTGCCATGCGCCGCCGAGCCGGGGCGGCCAGCTGCGGGCCGGGGTAGCGGCCACGGATGCTCCCTGGCTGCTGTTGCTGCACGGCGACGTGCGCCTGCCGCCCGGGTGGGCCGCCCAGGTGGCCGGCGCTATCACAGCGGGCTCCACGGCAGGGGGCGGAATCGCAGCGGACGAACCGGCTGTGGCCTGGGCCTTCCATTTGGCGATCGCCGGCGCCGATCCGGCCCTGCGGCTGGTGGCGTGGGCCGCGGCTCTACGCAGCCGCTGGCGCCAGCTCCCCTACGGCGACCAGGGGCTGCTGCTCAGCCGCCGGCTGTACGACCGCGCCGGCGGCATCGCCCCCCTGCCGCTGATGGAGGACCTCGAGTTCGTGCTGCGGCTGCGGCGCCTGGGGCGGCTGCGCCTACTGCCGGGGGCGCTGCAGGTGAGCGGGCGGCGCTGGCAGCGGCTGGGGGTCTGGCGGACCGGCTGGATCAATGCCCGACTGCGGCGCTCGTGGCGCCGTGGCATGGACCCGGAGCAGCTGGCGGCGCTCTACGGGGCTGGCGGCGTCAGGGGGAATACCAGAAAGCACAGCGGCGGCTCAGGGGCTCCAGCTCCCAGCCCTGGGCCTCATAGAAGCCCACAACCCCGGGATCGGCGAACAGGCTGACCCGGTCGACGCCCATGCGATCGAGCTCCTCAAGCACGTAGGCCATCAGCTGCTTACCAAGCCCCGCTCCCTGATAAAGGGGGTGCACTGCCACGTCCCAAACGGTGGCCTCCACCACGCCGTCGCCTGTGCAGCGGGCAAAACCCACGAGCCGGGGCAGGCGCGGGTCGTGGCGCCACAGGCCCACCAGCATCAGGCTGTGCTGCATGGCCTTGCGCACGCGGCGCAGCGGCCGGCGGCTCCAACCCACCGCATCGCAGAGGGCCTCGAGCTCGATCAGGTCGATCTCCCGGTCCTGGCTGAGCACCAGCTGCAGCTGGGAGTTAGGGGTCGGGCAGAGGCGATGCGCTCCGCCATAAAGATGACTGAGGACCTCGGAGGTCGGCAGCAGCGGGGTCTCCGTCACGTCGGCTCAAGGCTCTATAAGCAGTCTGACGATCCTGCCGGAACGTCGGACGGCTGCGGCAGGGTGGGAGCCCCGCGCCGTCGAGCCCTGGCAGCCCCCGCGCCCCCCCTGAGCCGCAAGAGGCCATGACGCCAGTCCAGGAGAGGCCCCTGCTGGTGGCCGTGCATGGCTGGCTGCTGTCGGGTCGGCTGTGGCAGCCGCTGGTGCAGGAGCTGGCCCCCGAGTGGTCACCCTGGTGTCCCGACCTGCCGGGTTTCGGCACGGCGCCCCGGCCCCGGGGGCTACAGCCCAGCCTGGCGAGCTACGGGCTGTGGCTGGCCGAGCAGGTGCGGCAGCGGGCCGGCGGGCGCCCGGTGGTGCTGATCGGCCACTCGCTCGGCGGCAGTATCGCCCTCCATGCTGCCCCCCACCTCGGCCGCCAGCTGGCCGGCATGGTGCAGATCGCCGCCGGTGGCGGGGTGTTCCAGCCCCGGGCCTTCCGCCGCGTGCGCTGGGGCGGGGCCGCATTCCTGCAGTGGCGCCCGGGCTGGCTGGGCCAGCTGCCGGGCACCGAAGCCATTCAATCGCCGCTGCTGGCCGAGGCCCGCGCCGCCCGCGGGCTGCTGGCCTGCAGCACCAACCGAGGGGCGGTGCGCCAGCTGCCGCTGCTCTGCGCCGCTATGGAGGTGCCCAACCTCTGGATCGCCGGCAGCCGCGACCAGGTGATGGAGCCGCGCTACGTGCGGCACCTGGCCGGCTACAACCGGCAGCACCGCTTCGAGGTGCTCGCGGGCGCCGGGCATCTGCCGATGCGGCAGCAGCCGGAAGCTCTGGCGGGTCTGCTGCGCGACTGGCTGCGCGAGGAGGCGGCGCCCCACCTGGCGGCCTGAAGTTCCGAGCTCAGAGGGTCGCCAGCCCCTTCTCCTGCAGCTCCGCCAGCTGGGCATAGAGACCACCGGCGGCCCGCAGCTCGCTGTGGCTGCCCTGCTCGATCAGCCGGCCCCGCCGCAGCACCAGGATGCGATCGGCGGCCTCCACCGTGGCGAGGCGGTGGGCGATGACGATGGCGGTGCGCTCCTGCAACAGCTCGTCGAGGTCGTGCTGCAGGGTGGCCTCGGTAGAGGGGTCGAGGAAGGCGGTGGCCTCGTCCATCACCAGCACGGAGGGGTCGCGGATCGCCACCCGGGCCACCGACAGCAGCTGGCGCTCGCCGGAGGAGAGGTTGCCGCCGCGCTCGCGCAGTTCCGTTGCCAGGCCATGGTCGAGGCGGGCCAGCAGCGGCGCCAGGCCCAGCTCCCGGCAGAGGCGCTCCAGCTCGGCATCGTCGAGGTCAGCGTCGAGACGCAGGTTATCGGCCACATTGCCGCTGAACAGAAAGGTGTCCTGCAGCACCACCCCCATCCGCTGGCGCAGGGTGCTGATCGGCAGCTCGCGGATGTCGACGCCATCGAGCAGGATTCGGCCGCGTTGAGGCTCATAGAGACGGCACAGCAGCCGGATCACGGTGGTCTTGCCGGACCCGGTGGGCCCCACCAGGGCCACGTGCTCGCCAGGGGCAATGCGGAAGGAGAGGTCCTCGAGGATCGGATCGTCGCTGCGGTAGTGGAAGCTGACGTTCTCGAAGATCACCTCCCCGGGGCTGCGGCTCGCGGCGGCGTTCTGGCGGGCGGCCGGCGACAGGGCGGCGGCCTCCACCTCGCGGATCTCGATCGGCTGCTCCAGCAGTTCACCAATGCGCTCCACCGCCGTCAGCCCCCCCTGGATCTGAGTGAAGCGCTCGGCCAGCTGACGCAGGGGATCGAAGAGGCGCTGCGAAAACAGGATGAAGGTGGTGAGGGTGCCCAGCCCCATGGCGCCGCCAATGACCATCGCGCCTCCGAGGGCCAGCACCAGAGCCACCGCCACCAGCGCCACCCACTCGATGAAGGCGGAGATGGCGCTGTCGTAGAGGATCGTGCCGGTGACGGCCTGGCGGTAGGCGTCGGTGGTGCGGGCGAAGCGGGCACTGTTGACAGCCTCGCGGCGGAACATCTGCACCACCTCCAGCCCCTGGAGGTTCTCCTGCAGGTCGGCGTTGAGCTGGCCAAGCTCCTCGCGCACGCGGTAGTTGGCCTTGCGGAAGCGCTTCTGCAGCCAAAGGATGCCGGCAGTGACCGGCAGCTGGACGAGCAGCAGCATCAGGCCGAGGCGCCACTCGATCGTGAGCATGGTGATGGCAATCACCACCAGCGTGACCAGATCGGCCAGCACCCCCACGGCGCCGCTGCCGAACACTTCCGCCAGGGCATCAACGTCGCTGGTGAGGCGCGTGAGCAGCTTGCCCACCGGCGTGCGGTCGTGGAAGCGCAGCGACAGGGTCATGGCATGGCGGAACAGGTCGGCACGGATGCGCGCCGTGAGCCGCTGGCCCACCACCTGAACGTTGAAACTCTGGGCCCCCTGCAGGGCCAGGCGCAGCAGTACGGCCACCAGCAGCACCCCTACCAGCAGGCGCAGGGCTGCCGGCACTGCCATGCCGCTCAGCCACGGCATCACGGACTCGCCGCGCAGCACCGAGATCGCCTGGCCCACCAGCAGCGGCTGGATCGCACCGGCGGCGGCCAGGGGGATCAGCAGCAGCAGCGCCAGCAGCAGGCGGCGGCGGTCGCGGCCCAGGTAGGGGATCAGACGGCCCAGGCGCTGGCGGTCGAGGGAGGCCATCAGGAGAGCACCGGCCTGCGGCCAACGCTGCCGATGCGCTCGACGATCGCCTGCAGCGGGCCGCCGTCAAGCCGCAGCGACAGCGGATGGCCCACCAGTCGCGCGGTGCTGTGGAAGAGGTCCTCGATGGCGATCAGGCCATTCTCCTCCAGGGTGCGACCGGTGGCCACCAGGTCGACGATCGCCTCCGAGATGCCGGTGATCGGGCCGAGCTCCACCGAACCCGCCAGGTGGATCAGCTCTACCGGCAGATCGAGGGCATCAAAATAGTCCTGGGCGCTGCGGGTGAACTTGCTGGCGACGCGGCAGTGGGCGGGCAGATCAAGGGCGCGGCGGTAGCCGCTGCTGGCCTTCACCGCCACCGCCATGCGGCAGCCGCCGAAACCCAGGTCGACCAGCTGGGCCACCGGCTGCCGGTGTTCGCGCAGAACGTCGTAACCCACCACACCCAGCTGGGCCTGGCCGTAGGCCACATAGACCGGCACGTCGGCATTACGCACCAACAGGGCCCTGGCCCGGCCGCATGCACTGGGCACCATCAACTGGCGGTTGTCCGCCTCCAGCAGAGAGGAGAAGTCGAGGCCGGCGGCGGCAAAGCGGGCCACGGAGTTGCGCAGCAGGGCCCCTTTGGCCAGGGCAACGGTGATCACGGGCGCGGCGCCAGCATCAGTCATGGGGGGCTCGGGCCGCTCGGCGATCATGGGAGGTGCCAGCTAGCGGACTTTACCGATGCTCCCGCCCCCCCAGGTCGCTCCCCGGGTCGCCCAGCAGGTGGAGCTGATCCCGGTGCTCCACGACAACTACATCGTTGTGCTGCACGACGGGCAGCAGGCGGCGGTGGTGGATCCGGCCGTGGCCGGCCCGGTGATCGCCTGGCTGGAGGAGCGCAGCCTGGAACTGGTGGCGGTGCTGCAGACCCACCACCACAGCGACCACATCGGCGGCACGCCCGGCCTGCTGCAGCACTGGCCCGCGGCGGGGGTGGTGGCCAGCCGCGACGACCAGGAGCGCATCCCCTTCCAGACCCATAGCGTCGGCGACGGCGATCACTTCACCCTGCTGGGCCGTCCGGTGAAGGTGCTGGCGGTGCCCGGCCACACCCGCAGCCACATCGCCTTCCACCTGCCGGCGCTGCCGCCGGAGCCGGCGCGGTCTGCCACACTGGGGCCGATCCGGGCGGAGCTGTTCTGCGGCGACACGCTGTTCGCCGGCGGCTGTGGCCGACTGTTCGAGGGTACACCGCAGCAGATGGTCGACTCCCTCGGCCGCCTGAGCGCCCTCGATGGCGCCACCAGGGTCTGGTGCGCCCACGAGTACACCGAGGGCAACCTGTGCTGGGCGGCGGCCGAACGGCCACACGACCGGGCCATCGCCGAGCGGCTGGCGACGGTACAGGCCCTGCGGGAGCGCCAGCAGCCGACCATCCCCAGCACGATCGCCCAGGAGCGCGCCACCAACCTGTTCGTGCGCGCTGGCAACGCCGACGCGCTGGCGCGACTGCGCCTCAGCAAGAACAACTGGAGCGGCTGAAACCGGCCCGCTCAGTCAGGCGCCAGGGTGAGCAAGGGCATCGCCCCTGGATAGAGCAGGGCCGGGGCCCCCGGGGTGAGCGCCAGGCGGCAGGCCTCGCCGCGCTCATGCACCTGCTCGAGCGGCAGGCGCAGCCGCAGCGTCAGCCCAGCGCAGCTGACCCGATAGAGCCAGTCGCGGCCAAGAAATTCGCGGCCGAGCACCCTGGCCTCACCGGCCGGGTCGGGCTGCAGACCGATCGCCTCGGAGTCCAGCAACACCTGCAGGGGCTCCGCTCGTGCCGTGGCGGCCCCCGTGCCCTGAGGGAGAGCCGGTGGTGGGCCATCCGCCAGGAAGCTGCCCAGGGGGGTATGCAGCCGCTGGCCGTCGCGGCGGGCCGGCAGCAGGTTGGCCTGCAGCAGGAAGCGGCCCACGAAGGCGGTAGCGGGGCGCTGCACCAGCTCCTGGGGGCGGGCGCACTGGTGCAACACGCCGTCCTGCAGCACCGCCACCCGGTCGCAGATCGCCAGGGCCTCCTCCGGATCGTGGGTGACGATCACACCGCTGGCGCCACAGTGGGCGAGCACCCCGGACAGCTCGCTACGCAACCGTAGCCGCACCTCCACATCGAGATTGGAGAAGGGTTCATCGAGCAGCACCACCGAGGGCTCCGGCGCCAGGGCCCGCGCCAGGGCCAGCCGCTGGCGCTGGCCGCCGGAGAGTTCGTGCGGATAGCGGCGCTCCAGACCCTGCAGCCCCAGCAGCTCCAGCAGCCAGGCGGCCCGGCCGCTGTCATGGCCGCGGCGCAGTCCGAAACAGACATTGCGCCAGGCGTCGAGGTGGGGGAAGAGGGCGTAGTCCTGAAACACCATGCCCACACCGCGCCGCTCCGGCGGCAGCCAGCGCTGGGGGCCGGCCACCTGGCGCCCAGCGATCGCCACGCTGCCCCGCGCCGGCCGCTCGAAGCCGGCGATCAGGCGCAGAAGGGTGGTCTTGCCGCAGCCGGAGGGTCCCAGCAGCCCCACCAGCTCACCGGGCCGCAGGGCGAGGTCGATCCCCTGAAGGGTCCAGGCCTCGGCGGCGCTGCCGGGATAGCGATGCCAGAGGTTCTCCAGCCGCAGGTGGGCGTCGTCCTGGCTAGGCGGCGATTGGCCGGACGGCATGGGTGACGGCAACTGAGTTGTCGGCAACGGGGTTGTCGGCACAGGAGAGGTGGCGAGCTCGGGGGCGATGGCCGCAGCGGTCATAGGCTCGGCCCATCATCCCCAACCGGCATGAGCCACCAGCCCACGGCAGTCAACACCGACGCCGCCCCCGCCCCCGTCGGCCCCTACAACCAGGCGGTGCGCGCCGGCGATCTGCTGTTCTGCTCCGGCCAGATCGCCCTCGATCCCGAGAGCGGCGAGATGGTGGGCGGCGGTGACGTCGAGGCGGAAACGCGCCAGGTGCTGACCAATCTGCAGGCGGTGCTGGCTGCGGCGGGCACCACGGCCGAACGGGTGGTGCGCACCACCGTGTTCCTGGTCGACCTCAAGGACTTCAGCCGCGTCAACGCGCTCTACGCCGAGGTGTTCGGCGCCGCGGTCTCCCCCGCCCGCGCCTGCGTAGCCGTGGCGGCGCTGCCGCGAGGGGCTCGGGTGGAGATCGATGCGATCGCCCTGCTGGGCTGAGCGGCGAACAGGCGGAAGGTGAGATTGATCCGCTCGCCGCGGACGCGGCGCCGGCTGGGCAGGGCGTGCTGCCAGTGGTGCTGGGTGGGGGCGTCCATCCGCAGCAGGTCGCCATGGCTGAGCTCCACCGCGAAGGCCGGCTGATCGACCACCGCGGCGTCACCGGGGCGAGGCCGAAAGCGCAGGCTGCGGGGGGCGCCGAGGCTGAGCGAGGCGATCGCAGCCCCCGCTGCCAGTTCGGGCTCGTCGTCGGCATGCCAGCCCATGCGGTCGTCGCCGTCGCGGTAGCGGTTGAGCAGCAGGCTGTCGAAGGGTTGCCCCAGGCCTTGCTCGAGTTGGCGGCGCAACTGCTGCAGCGGCAGCGTCCAAGGGTGGGGCTGCTGCACCAGGCCGCTCCAGCGGTAGGTGCGGCCGGGATCTCCGATCCAGCAGGTGAGCCGCGGCACCGGGTGGCGGCGGCCGTAGACGCGCACCCAGGGCTGCTCCCAGGGCAACTCGCGGCGCAGGTGCTCCGTCAATGCGGCCGCCTCAGCGCCGCTCAGCCAGCCTGGCCAGTGGGCCAGGGCCAGACCAGGACGGCGGATCGACAGCGGTTCGCGCCAGGCGGCCAGCTCAGGCTCAGCCCGTGGTGTCGGCTCAACCCGAAGGACCGGCTCCGTCGTCGAGGGGCGGACAGACCTGGGGGTCATGGGCGGCGAGTCGACACCGGCATCACAGGCGGGACGGAAGGCGGCATCGCCGCCAGCGGGCCAGGCTGGGCTCATCAGCAGGCTCCCTAATGTGTTGGTTTCAACACTAGCGGTTTGCGCCCGCCAGGCCAGCCCCCTGGCAGCCCACCGAGGATGGATCGAGAGCTTCTGCCGCCATGACCGCACGACCCCTCAGACGCACCTTGATGGACGGCATCGGCCGCACCCTGCTCTGCCTGGTGTTTGTCAACGCCGTGATCGGCAAGCTGGGGGGCTTCGCCGGCGTCGCCACGCTGATGCAGGAGCGGGGCCTGCCGATCGCCCCGCTGCTGCTCGCCGCCGCGATGGCGCTGATGGCCGTGGGCTCGGCCCTGGTGATCAGCGGTCAGCGCCAGCGTCTCGGGGCGATCCTGCTGCTGCTGTTCCTGCTGCCCACCACCTTGATCTTTCACGGGGATGTAAGCGATCCGATGGAACGGATCCAGTTCTTCAAGAACCTGGCGATCATGGGGGGCCTGCTGCTGGTGGCCGAGCGCACGCCCGACGCCTGAGTCCCAAGCGGCTGATCCCCACGGTCCATGGAAACCCCTTTCGGCAACTGGCTTCCTGAGGTGACGGTAATGACGCCGGCCCGCTTCGAAGACGCCATGGCCGCCGTCCAGGCCGTGCAGCAGCTCAAGACCGTGGTGCTCCACCTCGGCGCCATGGAACCCGCGGAGGCCCAGCGCACCATCGATTTCGTCTCCGGCGGCGTCTACGCCATGGACGGCCAATCCGAGCGGCTCGGCGACACTGTGTTCCTGTTCGCCCCCTCGCTGGTGACGATCAGCCACGATGCCGCCTCAGGGGACAGCTGATGCCACCGGAGCGACCCGGCAGACCCCGAGTCGCTCGCTACAGTCTTTAGTGAACGGGGCGTGGCGCAGCTTGGTAGCGCGGGTGCTTTGGGAGCACTAGGTCGCAGGTTCGAATCCTGTCGCCCCGATTGACTTCTCAGGGTTTGGCCCAAGGGGGCGTGCCCAAAACGTGCCCAAAACCTGGAGCACTCCCTTCCGTTTGGGCACGCGTGCCCAAACCGCGTCGGCCGCGGTCAGGCTGGGCATTGATCTGAACCATCCAGCACCGATGGGTCAACGTCTCATCGTTTCTGACAACCGAGACGATCCCGGCAACCCGCTGGTACTCGACGGCGAAGCCATCGACGCCGCAGCTCAGGATCCGCTGGCGATCGGGAAGCTGATGGTGGATCAGGTGTGGGCAGAGGGAACCGACCCCACCGGTGGAGGCCTGTACTACGAGCGCAACAGCAACCAGCACCGC
>CAIRWM010000004.1 GCA_903882285.1 uncultured cyanobacterium | reverse complement strand
TCAGACCGACACCGACCGCGACTTTTTCATGTCTCCCGGTGAGGCCAGCGCCTACGGCCTGATCGACAAGGTGATCGAAAAACGTTCCGTGCGGTCTGTCTGAGAGCCACGGTGTCGGTTTGGTTCCAGCTGCCTCAAACCCCAGCGTTCCTTGCTGGGCCTGAAGCAGGACCACAGTGCACGATCAGGGTCCACAGAATCCAAGGTAGTTGGTTGTGCAGGGACCAGTGGCGATGAGGCTGAGGGATCCGAATCGCTAAAATCTGCTTGATGCAGCCATGAACACCTAGGCGGTCCGCCTAACCGACGACATCAGCTTCAGCTGTGCCGATGGTACCTATTCCTGTCGTGCCGGTGCCTGCAGTACCTGCGTGGGAAAATTGAAACAGGCGCTGTTGATCAGAGTGATGAAAGCTTCCTCGACGATGACAAGTTCGCCGAGGCATTTGCTCTGCTCTGCGTCAGCTACGCGCTTGCTGACTGCATGATCAGCGCGAACGTTGAGGAGATGCTTTAGATCGCTGGGGACGCCTCAGCCGCATCAGGAAGTAGCGGCGAGAAGCGCTCCTTTTCGGGGATCGTGGCGAATTCAGAAACGATGGCGCGGAATTCCTCGCCATCGAGGCTCTCCTTGTCGATCAGCAACTCCACTACCCGGTCCATGCAGTCGCGGTGCTCGGCCACCAGCTTGACGGTCTCGGCATAGCAGCTCTGCACGATGGTGCGCACGGCATCATCGACCTTACTGGCCAGGCGGTCGGAGCCGTCGCTGCGGGTCATCAGGTCGCGGCCGAGGAACACCTCCTGATTGCCGGCCTCCAGGGAGAATTGGCCGATCTCACTCATCCCGAAGCGGGTGACCATCTGGCGGGCAATCGAGGCCACCTGCTGGATGTCACCGCCGGCACCGGTGGTGACTTCCTCGTGGCCGAAGACCACGGCCTCGGCGGCCCGGCCCCCGAGGGCCCCCATGATGCGGGCGCGCAATTGGGCACGGCTTACCAGCATCTGCTCCTCGTCGGGGGAGAACCAGGTGAGGCCCTGGGCCTGACCGCGAGGAATCAGGGTGACTTTCTGAACCGGGTCGTGGGCCTTGACCAGGGTGCCCACCAGCGCATGACCCACTTCGTGGTATGCGATCAGGCGCTTGCTGCGGCCATCGGTGAGGGGTTTGCCCTCCATGCCGGCGATGATCCGGTCGACCGCGTCGTCGATCTCGGCCAGCGAGGTGGACTCCTTGCGACGCCGGGCCGTGAGGATGGCCGCCTCATTCATCAGGTTTGCTAGATCGGCACCGGAGAAGCCGGGAGTGCGGCGGGCGATCGCCTCGAGCGACACGTCCCCGGCGAGCTTCTTATTGCGGCAATGGACGTTGAGGATCGAGAGGCGACCCTTGATATCGGGTACATCGACCATCACCTGGCGATCGAAGCGGCCCGGGCGCAGCAGCGCCGAATCGAGCACATCGGCCCGGTTGGTGGCGGCAATGATGATGATGCCGCTGTTGCCCTCGAAGCCGTCCATCTCAGTGAGCAGCTGGTTGAGAGTCTGCTCGCGCTCATCATTACCTCCGCCCACACCGGCGCCGCGCTGGCGCCCCACCGCATCAATCTCATCAATGAAGATCAGGCAGGGACTGTTCTCCTTGGCCCGCTTGAAGAGGTCGCGCACGCGGCTGGCGCCCACCCCCACAAACATTTCGACGAACTCCGACCCTGAAAGCGAGAAGAAGGGCACGCCGGCTTCACCGGCGATCGCCTTGGCCAACAGGGTTTTGCCGGTGCCAGGAGGGCCCACCAGCAAAACACCCTTAGGAATCTTGGCGCCCACGGAGGTGAAGCGTTCCGGTGTCTTGAGGAAGGTGACAACTTCCTGGAGGTCCTGCTTGGCTTCTTCCACTCCAGCAACGTCTTCAAACTTGACGCCCGTCTCGGCTTCCATGGCGAAGCGCGCTTTGGTCTTGCCAAACTGCATCGCCTGGCCGGGACCTCCGGGCATGCCGTTGCCGCGGCGGGCAAGGAACACCAGCGAGCCGATCAGCAGCAGAGGGAACAGCAGGTTGCCCAGTAGGCCGAGGGCGGGCGGGGCTGACTTGGGCGGATGAATGTCGAAGCTGATGCCCTGCTCCTTGAGCTTGTTGACCAGTTCGGGAGCAACGCCGGGCAGATCGACGCGCAGGCGTTGCACGCGGTTGTCGAGATCGGGATCTACCGCCTCGATCACTGCGGTGCGGCCGGAGTCATAGATATCGACGGCGGTGACCCGGCCGGCATCGACATAGTCAAGGAATCGGCCATAGCTCATGCGGGCCACGGCAGCGTTGCGTGGCGAGACAGTGGGACCGCTGGGCGTGAGCCGGTTGGCGCCGCTACCGATCACCTGCCAACCCAGGAACAGCGCGACGGCGATCGGCAGAACCCACAGAGCAATCGAACGCCAACGCTGATTCATGGGGAAGGAGACGCTTCTTCAACAATTGTAAAGCTCGGGGATCGCTCCCGTGTCTCCATCATCGTCCCTAGCCGGCCTCAAGCCATGGACTGTGTGACCCACCGAGTGGGGTGCTGTCGGGCACGGCGCTCACTACGGGAGCGGTGTCCAACACCAGCTCCTGAGCGCGCAGGGACTCGAGCAGTTCGGGGCCGCCTAGGCCGTGGGTCCAGATCTCCACCACGCTGTCGGCTGGACACTGGAAGCTAAGAAGCTCAAAGGGAAATACTACCCGTTCGAGATAAAACTCCTCGGCAGCGCAGCAACGGAGAATCACCATGCGATCGGTGGCGTTGCGGAAGCCACATTCCAGTTGGGCCGTGAGGTCCAAGGCTGTTCCTTGACATTGACACCCATCATTCACTCATCCGCCGTGTGAGGCTTTGGTGACGACCGAGACGATTTGGTGCTCTTAAGGTTTTTTTTGGCTTTGGATGGTGGGTTCAGAGGCTGCGCAAGGCCACGATCGGATCAAGCTGGGCGGCGCGTCGAGCCGGCACCACGCCGAAGAACAGGCCGATCGAGCCCGATAGGAGCACCGTGCCCATCACGGTGAGCGGCGCAATCGACGCCGGCAGGGGGGTGGCTGCTGCCACCAGGGCCACCGTGCCCAGCCCAACCCCGGTGCCCAGCAGGCCACCCAGGCTGGCCAGCACCAGGGATTCCACCAGGAACTGCAGCAGCACGTCGCCACTGCGGGCCCCTAGCGCCTTGCGCAGTCCGATCTCCTCGGTGCGCTCGCTCACCGACACCAACATGATGTTCATGATGCCGATGCCGCCCACCAGCAGCGAGACGCCGCCGATCGCCCCCAGCATCAGCGTCAGGCCGCCGGTGATCGTGCCCACGATGGTCTGGGCGTCCTTCTGGGAGCGCACGGCGAAGTCGTCGTCGCGCAGGATGCGGTGGCGCTGGCGTAGCAGGTTGGTGATCTGAAAGCTGGCTGCACTGGTGCTCGCCTCGTTCTTCGCCTCCACGCTGATGAAGCTGAGACTCACCCCGTAGGTGGGATCGCGCCCGCTCAGCCGGCTCACCATCGTGGTGAGCGGGATGTAGGCGGTTTCGTCCTGGTTGGAGCCGAACACCGCCCCCTTCGGCGCCATCACCCCCACCACCTCGAAGGATTGGTCGCGGATGCGCAGCTGGCGGCCGATCGCCTCCCCGGTGGGCAGCAGCTTGTCGCGCAGGTCGGGTCCGATCACCGCCACGTTGCGGGCCCCCTTCAGATCGCTGTCGCTGAGGAAGCGGCCCTGGGCCACTTCAAAGCTGCGCACCGGCAGGAACTCCGGCGTCACCCCCGTCACCGTGGCGGTGGCCGTGAGGGCTCCGGACTGCACCACCTCGCTGAGCGTGATCTGGGGGGCAACACGGCGCACGCTCGGCACCTGTTCGGCAATTGCGGCGGCGTCCTCGAGCACCAGGGTCTTCGGTGTCTCGATCCCCTGGCGGCGGGTGTCATTGCTGCCGGGCACGATGAACAGCACGTTGGCGCCCAGCGTGCTGAGCTGCCCCTCGGCCAGGTTCTGGGCACCGCGCCCCACCCCCACCAGGGTGATCACCGAGGCATTGCCGATGACGATGCCGAGCATCGTCAGCAGGCTGCGCATGCGGTTGGCGCGCAGTGTCTCGATGGCCATGCCCACGGTTTCGCTTAGGGGCAACTTGTGGGCCATGGCCGTGCGCCGGTGGAGAACTCCCTTCTAGAGGAGCGGCCTAGAAGGCGGGCGTGCCGTTGGCCTCGATCGGGCTGAGGGCACCGCGGTGCACCAGGCCGTCGCCCACCGCGAGGGTGATGATCTCGCCCTGCAGCAGCAGGCCCGTGGCGTTGGAGACCCCCACGATCACCGGAATGCCGAGCCGCTCGGCGATCACGGCGGCGTGGCTCTGGCGCCCCTGCTCCTCGGTGATCACCCCCCTGGCGCGGCGGATCGCTTCCAGGTAGTCGGCGTTGGTCTCACGCACCACCAGGATCTCGCCGGCTTCCAGCTGGGCGGCCTGGTCCGGGCTGCTGGCCAGCCGAACCTTGCCGCTCACCGAGCCGGTGCCGATACCGAGACCGCGGCCCAGCACCGCCGACACCAGGCCGACGCGCACCAGGTCGGTTGAGCCACTGACACCCTCCAAGGTGCCCTGGGTCTGGACCACCAGATCCCCTTCGTGTAACAGCCCCTTCTCCTGGGCCACACCCATCGCCACGTTGAAGGTGCTGCCGCTGTTGATCTGCTTGCCGATCAGCAGCGGGGTCACCCCCCAGACCAGTTGCAGTTGCCGCGCCACTCCCACGTCGCTGGTGATCGCCAGGATCGGGGTACTGGGCCTGAACTTGCTGACATTGCGCGCCGTGGAGCCGCTCTTGGTGAGCGGCAGGATGGCGGCCGCATTGAGCTGGCGGGCGATGCTGCTCACTGCCTGGCAGATGGCGTTGGGGATGGTGGTGGCCATATGACTGTCGAGCACCCGCTGGGGGTAGTCGCGCTCGATGCGCATGGCGATCTGGGTCATGGTCGAGACCGACTCGACCGGGTAGTCGCCAACGGCGGTCTCGTTGGAGAGCATCACGGCGTCGGTGCCGTCGAGGATGGCGTTGGCCACGTCGCTCACCTCGGCCCGGGTGGGCCGTGGGCAGGAGGCCATCGAATCGAGCATCTGGGTGGCCGTGATGATCGGGATGCCCAGGCTGTTGGCCTTGCGAATCAGCTCCTTCTGCAGCAGCGGCACCTCTTCGGCCGGCATCTCGACGCCGAGGTCGCCGCGGGCCACCATCACGCCGTCGCAGAGCGGCAGGATGGCGTCGATGGCATCAATCGCTTCGAACTTTTCGATCTTGGCCACCACCGGGGTGGTATGGCCATGGCTGCGAATCAGCTCACGGATCTCCTGCATGTCGGAGGCGTTGCGCACGAAGCTCAGCGCCACCCAGTCGACCCCCTGCTTCAGGCCGAAGGCCAGATCGGCACGGTCCTTGTCGGTGAGCGCCCGGATCGAAAGCTGCACGTCGGGGAAGTTGACCCCTTTGTTGTTGGAAAGCACGCCGCCGACCGTGACGCTGCAGTGCAGGGTCTGCTGTGGCTGGTCCACCGATTCGACCCGCATCTCCACGCGGCCGTCGTCCAGCAGGATGCGGCTGCCGGGGGGGACCTCGTCGGCCAGGGTTTCGTAGGTGACGGTGGCGATCGACTGGTTGCAGCTCACCTCGCGAGAGGTGAGGCTGAAGGAATCGCCCGTGGCCAGGGTGATCGGACCACCCTCGAAGCGGCCCAGGCGGATCTTCGGACCCTGCAGGTCCTGGAGGATGCCGATGTGAACACCCAGTTCGTGGGCCACCTGGCGGATCGTGGCGATGCGGGCCGCATGCTCGGTGTGATCGCCGTGGGAGAAGTTGAGACGGAAGGTGGTGGCACCGGCCTCGATCAGGCGGCGCAGGACCGCGGGAGACTCGGTGGCGGGGCCGATCGTGGCCACGATCTTGGTGCGACGCATGTCGATCGTGCGGGCCCGTCCGGCCTCTGAGACTTAGGCCGGAAACTACCATCCGGCCATGCTCTCCTCACGTCTACCATGGACTTCGGCCACTACCAGGTGCGCTCGCGTGAGACCGCCCGATATCCGGATGTGGGCTGCAATCCCATCTATCCCACCCTGGGTCTTTGTGGCGAGGCCGGTGAGGTGGCCGACAAGGTCAAGAAAGTGTTGCGCGATCGCGAGGGCGTCTTTGCTCCGGAGGTGATCGACGACCTGCGCCTCGAGTTGGGCGATGTGCTCTGGTATGTGGCTCAGCTCGCCAGTGAGCTGGACCTGAGCATGGCGGAGATCGCCGAGGCCAACCTGGCCAAGCTGGCCAGCCGCGCCGCCCGTAACGTGATTGGAGGAAGTGGCGATCGGCGCTGATGGAACCGTTTCGCAACAGCGCCGACGCCTCGCTGCTCCAGCGGCGTCCCCAGCGGCCGCCTCAGCCCCTGGCCTTGCTGCTGGGCCTCTCTCTGGGCCTGGGGCTGCTCCTGGCGCTGGCCCTGGGGGGAGCGTCGCCTGTCTGGGCCGCCGACCTGCAGGTCAGTGAGGTGCGGCTCGAGCCCTGCCCCAGCGCAGACGTGGGCAGCCAGCCTGATCTCAGCCGCCCCAGCGGCGCGACCTGCTTCGCCCTGCGGGGAGTGGTGCTCAATCCGGGCCGACGGGCCGTGATCGACACCGATGTGTTCGCACTGATCCTTGATGCCAGCGGGGAACCGGTGCTGCCCAATCGGACCCGGGTGGGCTCGATCGGCGACGTGCCGCCGGGTCGCTCCGATTTCGCCCTACGCCTGGCCGTGCCGGCCGGCACCCCGGGGCCTCTTCAGGTGCGTAATGCCAAGGCCCGCGGCTTCAGCGCACCGGTGCGCACCCGGGCTGCTGAAGGGGAGGAGTTGCTGCCGCTGGAGCAGGCCCTGGCCGAGTGAAGCGTCGCCAGCGGCGAGACGCAGTCTTCAGCTTCAGTACGTGAGACCGCTCGCCAGGGTGGCGCTCGCTCCTTCCAGCAGGGTCTGGGCGAGCTGCAGCGCGATGAAGGCCAGCAGGGCGGAAAGGTCTAGCCCGCCCACCGGCGGAATCAGACCGCGGAAGGCATTGAGGTAGGGATCGGTGATGGCGCTCACGCCGGAGAGGATCGGGTTGCTCCAGTCGAGGTTGGGGAACCAGCTCAGCAGCACCCGTACCAGCAGCACCAGCAGGTAGATGCCCAGGGTCTGGGACAGCACCTGCAGCAGAAAGACGAGAATGGACATGCGAGCTGGGCAACGTGGATGCCCGGGCAGAGGATCACTGCCCGACTCTATGCAGCCTGCCGGTCGCTGTCGGGCGCGACAGACGCTGGGGAGTCGGGCGTCGGCCCGGCAGCGGCGCTGTGGCGCCGCCGGGGATTGAGGTCGTCGGCCTTGACGGAGAAGGTGCGGTGGAACTTCTCGCTGAGGCTGAGCCAGTAGGAGCGGCCCTCGCTCTGGCGCTTGCGCTCAATGAAGTTCTGGGCGATCAGCTCCTTGATGTGGTCGTAGGCGCCGGAGCCGCGCAGCTCCACCAGCTCCGACTGCAGGATGCGTTTTTTCAACGCGACCGTGGCCAGGGTGCGCAGCGCCGCGGTGGAGAGGTCGACCGGCAGCAGGCTCTGCACCAGATCGCCGAGGCTGTCGCGCAGCTGCAGGCTGTAGCGCTGGCCGTCCTGGTGGATCTCCAGAGCGGTATCCCGATGGGCGTAGTCCGTCATCAGGGTGATCAGGGCCAGCTCGGCCTCCTCGCGGTCGATGCCGGCGATCTCGGCCAGCTCCGCCAGGGCCAGGGGGCGGCCCTTGAGATAGAGGATTGCCTCCAGCCGTGCCGGCAGCGACAGGCCGCTAAGGGCCGCAGTGGAGCCCCGCGGGGACGCGGGGGCTGCCTGCGGATCCAGCGTCTGCAGGTCGGGAGAGGGGCTAGTCATGGCCGACTCTGGAGCGGCGTGTGCCGCACCGTATCGCGCGCCTCAGGCCTGCACCAGTCCGGCTAGCACGGGCAACGGACCGCTCAGCTCGCCGAGGAACAGCCGATAGGCCGGATTGTGGGTCTCCTCCCAGTGCTGGTAGGGCAGCTCCGCCAGGAAGGCGCGCCAGTCCTTCAGTTCCGCCGCGGGCACCTGCACGCCCACCACGATGCGGCCGACATCGGCGCCGTGGTTGCGGTAGTGAAAGATGCTGATGTTCCAGTTGGGGTGCAGGGCGCTCACGAAGGCCATCAGCGCGCCGGGGCGTTCCGGAAACTCGAAGCGGTAGAGCAGCTCCTCCCCCTGCTCCCGGGCGCTGCCGGCGCTGGCGGGCAGCCGACCGCCCACCATGTGGCAGAGGTGCAGCTTGGCAAGTTCGTTATCGCTGAGGTCGAGGCAGGCGAAGCCGTTGGCCTGCAGGTCTGCCATCAGCCGCTCGGTGTCGTCCCGGCCGCTGATCTGAACCCCCACGAACAGGTGGGCCAGCCGCGGATCGGCGAGGCGGTAGCTGAACTCGGTGAGGCTGCGGCGTCCGAGCAAGTTGCAGAAGCGCCGCAGGCTGCCGGGCTGCTCCGGGATCTCCACCGCGAGCAGGGCCTCACGCTGTTCGCCCAGTTCCGCCCGCTCCGCCACGAACAGCAGCCGATCGAAGTCCATGTTGGCGCCGCAGGCCACCGCCACCAGGGTCTGGCCCTGCAGCCCGCGGGTCTGGACGTCGTGCTTCAAGCCCGCCACCGCCAAGGCGCCGGCGGGCTCGAGGATCGAGCGGGTGTCCTCGAACACGTCTTTGATGGCTGCGCAGATCGCGTCGCTGTCCACCGTCACCATCGTGTCCACGTACTGCTGGGCCAGGGCGAAGGTGTGCTCCCCCACCTGGCGAACGGCCACCCCGTCGGCGAAGAGGCCCACATTGTCGAGGCGCACCCGCTCCCCGGCGGCGAGGGAGCGGCTCATGGCATCGGAGTCGATTGGTTCGACACCGATCACCTGAACCCGCGGCCAGAGGCTCTTCACATAGGCGGCGATGCCGCCGATCAGGCCGCCACCGCCCACCGCCACGTAGATGGCATCGGGGGGCTCGGAACACTGGCGCAGGATCTCCAGGCCGATCGTGCCCTGGCCGGCGATCACTTCGGGGTCGTCGAAGGGATGGATGAAGCTCAGCCCTCGCTCCGCCTCCAGGCGGCGCGCCTCGGCATAGGCGGCGTCGTAGTTGTCGCCATGCAGCACCACCTCGGCCCCGCGGGCGGCGACGGAACGCACCTTCATCTCCGGCGTGGTGACCGGCATCACGATCACCGCCGTGCAGCCCAGCCGCTGGGCCGCCAGGGCCACCCCCTGGGCGTGGTTGCCGGCGCTGGCGGCGATCACGCCCTGAGCCAGTTCGGCGCCGCTGAGACCCGCCATCTTGTTGTAGGCGCCGCGCAGCTTGAAGCTGAACACTGGCTGGAGGTCCTCGCGCTTCAGCAGCACCTGGTTGCCCAGCCGGCGCGAGAGGTTGGGGGCTGGATCCAGGGGGGATTCGATCGCCACGTCGTAGACCCGCGCCCGCAGGATGTGCTGCAGGTAGGGGCTGGCCAGGGGAAATCCCTGGGGGCCATAGGGATTGGCGACGGAATCGTGCATCGTTCCAGTCTTGCAATCGAATCGGCCAACGGTCGCTGATGTCGCCGTTCGCCAGAGGGCACGCCGTAGATTGCAGGTCACGGCAGTCGAGAAGGCATGCACCTCAGCGAGCTGAGTCACCCGAACCAGCTGCATGGACTGAGCTCCGCCGAACTTGAGGCGATCGCCCGCCAGATCCGCGAGAAGCATCTGGAGGTGGTCTCCACCAGCGGCGGCCATCTCGGTCCGGGCCTGGGAGTGGTGGAACTCACCCTGGCCCTCTATCAAACCCTCGACCTCGACAGGGACCGTATCGTCTGGGATGTGGGCCACCAGGCCTATCCCCACAAGCTGATCACCGGCCGCTATGGAACCTTCCAGACCCTGCGCCAGCAGGGTGGTGTCGCCGGCTACCTGAAGCGCTGTGAGAGCAGCTTCGACCACTTCGGCGCCGGCCACGCCTCCACCTCGATCTCGGCAGCCCTGGGCATGGCCCTGGCCCGTGACGCCCGCGGCGAAGACTTCAAATGCGTAGCGGTGATCGGCGACGGTGCCCTCACCGGCGGCATGGCGCTCGAGGCGATCAACCACGCCGGCCACCTGCCCCGCACCAATCTGCTGGTGGTGCTGAACGACAACGACATGTCGATCAGCCCGCCGGTGGGCGCCCTCTCCACCCACCTCAACCGCATGCGGCTCAGCAAGCCCGTGCAGTTCCTCTCCGGCAACGCCGAGGAGGCGATCAAGCATCTGCCCTTCATGCACGGCGAGCTGCCGCCCGAGCTGAAGAACCTTAAGGAGAGCATGCGCCGCCTGGCGGTGCCCAAGGTCGGGGCCGTGTTCGAGGAGCTGGGCTTCACCTACATGGGGCCGGTCGACGGCCACGACATCGGCGAGATGGTGCGCACCTTCCAGGCGGCACATCGCGAGGAGGGTCCGGTGCTGGTCCACGTGGCCACCACCAAGGGCAAGGGCTATCCCTACGCCGAGGCCGACCAGGTGGGCTATCACGCCCAGTCAGCCTTCGATCTGGCCACCGGCAAGGCCTACCCCTCCAGCAAACCCAAACCGCCAAGCTGGAGCAAGGTTTTCGGCCAGACCCTGGTGCAGATTTGTAGCCAGGATCCGCGCGTGGTCGGCATCACCGCCGCTATGGCCACCGGCACCGGGCTCGATCTACTGGAGAAGGCCCTGCCGAAGCAGTACTTCGACGTCGGCATTGCCGAGCAGCACGCCGTCACCATGGCCGCAGGCATGGCCTGTGAGGGTCTGCGGCCCGTGGTGGCCATCTACAGCACCTTCCTGCAGCGGGCCTACGACCAGCTGATCCACGACGTGGGCATCCAGAACCTGCCCGTCACCTTCGTGCTCGACCGGGCAGGCATTGTCGGTGCCGACGGACCCACCCACCAGGGCCAGTACGACATCAGCTACCTGCGCGCCGTTCCGAATTTCACGGTGATGGCGCCCAAAGATGAAGCGGAGCTGCAGCGCATGCTGATCACCTCGATCGCCCACACGGGGCCCTGCGCGATCCGCATCCCCCGCGGCGAGGGGGAGGGGGTGCCGCTGATGGAGGAGGGCTGGCTGCCTCTGGAAATCGGCCGGGGGGAACTGCTCACCGACGGCGACGACCTGCTGATCGTGGCCTACGGCTCGATGGTCTACCCGGCTCTGGCCACCGCTGGCCTCCTGCAGGAGCGGGGCGTGCGCGCCGCCGTGATCAACGGCCGTTTCTTGCGGCCCCTTGATGAGGCCCTGATCCTGCCGATAGCCCGCCGCATCGGCCGTGTCGTGACCATGGAGGAAGGGGCGCTGGCGGGTGGCTTCGGCGCCGCCGTGGTCGAGTGCCTCAACGACCACGAGGTTCTGGTGCCGGTGCTGCGGATCGGCATCCCCGACGTTCTGGTGGACCACGCCAGCCCCGATCAGAGTAAGCAGGCCCTCGGCCTCACCCCGCCCCAGATGGCCGACCGCATCCTCGAGCGCTTCGGCATCCCCCTCGGCCTGGAGGCCCGCCGGGCCGTGGTGGCCTGAGTCCCGCCGCAGCCCTGACCACCCTGCACTGCCGGGTGCTGGTCGTCGGGGCCGGCCCGGCGGGCGCCGACCTGGCCCGCCGTCTGGCGCTGGCCGGGATCGACGTGCTTCTGGTGGATCAGCTGCCCGATCTGGCCCAGGCCGCCTTCAGCAGTGCTGCCATGCCGCTGGCGGCCCTGGAGCGCTTCGGGCTGCCGGCCCAGGTGGTGGCCAGCCGCTGGAGCCGCTGGGAGCTGATCGGTCCCGGGCCTGGCAGCCGCCACTGGCAGGCGCCCTCGCCAATGGGGGTGGTGCTCGATTTTGGGGCCCTGCGCGGCTGGCTGGCCGATCAGTGCCAGCGCTGGAACGGACGGGTGCGGCTGGGGTTGCGGGCCGTGAGCTCTCAACGCGACCCTGACGGCACGATGAGCACCGAGCTGCGCGATCGCGGCGGCCGCCGCCTGCAGGTGCGCAGCGCCTGGGTGGTTGACGCCAGCGGCCAGGGGCGTGCCCTGCTGGGCGAGCCGCCGTTATCGCTGGCAGCCGAGCTGGTTCGTGGGGTGGGGGTGGAGTGGTTACTGGAGGTGCCCGCCGCCTGCTGGCAGCGCTGGGCCGACCGGCTCGCCTTCTGCCTCGGAACGGACTGGGTGCCCCAGGGCTATGGCTGGGTGTTTCCGATGCAGCCAGGCCGCCTCAAGCTGGGGGTCTGCCGGCTGGAGGACCTAGGCGCTGGCCAGCCTGAAGCCGGTGCCAGCCAGCCGCCTCTCGGGACCGTGCTGCAGCGGCTGCTGGGCCGGTTGCTGCCGGCGGGGGAGGCGGGCTTCCAGGTGCTGGATCGCCATGGCGGCTTGATCCGCAGCACCATCGGCCGCCGCGAACCGCATCGCCGCGGACGGCTGATCGGCCTGGGTGATGCGGTGAGCACCGCCAACCTGCTGGGAGGCGAGGGTATCCGTCACGCCCTTACCAGCAGCGCCGTGCTGGCGCCGCTGCTTCTGCAGGCCCTAGCCAGCGGCGACAATCCGGCTCCCCTGCAGGCCTACGAAGACCAGCTGCGGCGTGCCCTGGGCTGGTGCTGGCCGCTGAGCGGCCGGCTGGCGCGCCGCACCTGGCTGGGCTTGCGAGGCCCGGCCGCCGATCGGCGCTTGGAGCGGTTGTTGAACGGTTTGCAGCAAAACAGGGCAGAGGATCTCTCCGCCCTGCTGTTCGACTATCGCTTCGAGCGTTACGGGCTGCGGGCGTTGCCCTATCTACTGGGCTGGCGCTGACTGCTGGGCTGACACTGCGTCAGAGGATGCCGCGGGTAGCCATGCCCTGGATCGCACCCATGCCGAGGATGTGACCCAGGCTGATGGTGCCAAGCATGGCGCCGTGGCTCAGGCCGCCGAAGAGGTTGGAGCTGGGCAGCTTCAGACCCACGTTGGGCTGCTTGATGGTGGCCTTGCCGATGGCGATGGCGATGACGTTGCAGACGATCATCACCAGGCCCACCTTCGGCGACCAGGAGATGGTGGCAGGAGCCAGGGCCAGAAGAGGAGCGATCATGGAGCACATGGCGACGCCCCATCTTCCGGGGGATGGGCCACCCTGCTGGCTCCCCGTAAGACTTGTTCACCTGGCGGCAGCCTCCTGCCGCAGGATGCCCACCTCGCCGCTGCGCTTCAGGGCGCTGATCGCCAGGTTGATCCGCTCGGTTGTTGTCTCTGGCAGTGAGGGTGCAAAGGCGAACGCCTGCGATTCGGGCCGGATTCCCTGCAGCGCCAGCCGCGGCACGATGTCGTCACGCCCGGTGTTGGCCACCAGCCAGGTGAGCTGCAGGTTGTCGCCCAGCACCGCATCGGCCTGCCCTCGCCGCAGCAGGTCGAGCGCCCGTTCGATCCGGGGCAGCGGCACGATCGTGATGCCCGCGCCGGGCGCAGCCCGGTTGAGCTCCCGCAGCAGCGCGGTACTCACCGTGTCAGGCCGCGCTGCCACCCGCAGGCCGCGCAGGTCCTCGAGGTCGTTGATGTTGCCTGAATTGCGTTGTTCACTCTCCTGGGCCACCGTCACCGTCAGATAGCCCACCAGCAGCGAGGCCACAACGATGCGCACCAGGTAGGCCACGATCACGATGACGTCTCCGCGGGTGGTCTCCACCAGCGTGTTGCCGCCGGGCCCGGTCGCCAGGATCTGAACGATGCGGGCGAAGCTGCGCCGCCGGCCCAGTCGCAGGGTTTCGGGATGGCGGTCGTAGCGCTCAACCCGCCAGGTGAGCAGGCTCAGCCCGCCGATGATCAGCAGAAAGCCACCCAGCAGCTGCAGCAGGGTGGGTCCCAGCAGTGAGCCAAGGAAGGCACGGCCGAGGTCGAGGCGGCTCTTCACCACCATCACCGCCAGGCCATCCTCCTGGAAGGGTAGGGAAAAGCGGGTGGTCCGCAGCCGTTCCGGCGAGACGTTGAGGCAGCCCACGGCAACATCGATCCGTCCCTGGCGGGTCGCCTCCAGCAGGCGGGCGCTGGTGGGCTCAGTCTGGATCACGTAGGGAAGCGCCTCGCGCCCGGCCACCCGGCTCCAGAGATCCACCGCCAGGCCTTGCCAGCTTCCGGCGTGGCTGCTGCTGCAGGGAGCGGACCCGTCGACCATCCCCACCCGAAGCACCCTCTCGGCTCCAACTGGGCTGGCCGCTGCCCGCAGCGGGGGCGGTGCCAACAGCGACTGCAGGGAGCAGGGCGCCAGCAGCAGCAGCAGCAGGCGCCGCAGCCTCATGGGCTGGAGCGTGGACGCAGCTGGAAGCCAAGCAGCACCAGCAGGTTGCTGAGGGTTAGGAACGCTTCGGCTCCCCCGTGCAGTGGATCCACATCGGCCAGCAGCAGCCCATAGCGCAGCTGGGCCACCACGGCGGCGGCGATGGTGACGGCCACGAACAGGAGCGTCAGCTGGAAGCCGCGCAGGGCGAGCGGGGGGAAGGCGCGGACCTTCGCTGCCCACCACAGGAAGCCCAGGTAGGGCAGCAGCGACAGTACGAAGAAGGGGGCCGGATCGATTGCCCCGAGGCGCTCCAGCCACTGGGTCCAGAAGGGTGACATCAGGGCTGACTCACTCGGCGTCACGCAGGCGCTGCTGGCGGAGCAGATTCCAGGTGGCCAGTGCCAGTGCCCCATTGCCGGCGGCGGTGAGCGCGGCCTGGAACACCACCAGCCCCTTGAGGGAGGTGTTGTTGTCGTAGAAGTGCCAGGTGCAGGCGGCCATGGCGCTAACCAGGGCCGGCAGCATCGCCAGGGCGAGCCAGCGCCAGCCCGCCTCGCCCCGCTCGGCGCCGAAGCGCTGCACTGCCACGATCGCCAGCATCCACTCGAGCACCGAGGTGATGTGAATCCACCAGGTCCCGAGCGAGAGGGCGTGCATGCGGTGCGACCAACGATCAGAACTGTAGGGAGACGGGATGACGGGCGCTGGCCGCCGCCGTTCCCCTCTAGTGTCACTGCTGCGTTGCTGTCTCCCCGTGACCCTGGCGCGCAAGCCAGTCCTGCTGCTTCGCCGGGTGCTGGTCTGCGGCTACTACGGCGAACACAACCTCGGTGATGACGCCCTGCTGCAGGCGCTGCTGGCCCAGCTGCCGCCGGGCTGTGCTCCCCTGGTCACCGCCCACGACCAGGCCCTGGTGCAGCGTCGCTTCGGCGTGGCCACCACCGACCGTCGCCGGCTGGCCGGGGTGCTGCAGGCGCTGGGGACCTGCGATGCCCTGCTGCTGGGGGGCGGCAGCCTGTTGCAGGACGCCACCAGTTTCCGCAGCCTCCTCTATTACTGCGCCCTGATCACGCTCGCCCGGCTGCAGGCCAAGCCGGTGCTGCTCTGGGGCCAGGGACTGGGGCCGCTGAGGCGGCGCCGCAGCCGCGCCCTGGCCCGCTGGCTGCTGCCGATGGCAACGGCGATCAGCTGGCGCGATGGGGAGTCGGCTCGGCTGGCCGCCGACTGGGGTGTGGACGGCCTGCTTGGCACGGACCCGGTCTGGTCGCTGCCGCCGCGGGTCTGGCAGGGCCGCGGCGGCCCGATCGTGCTCTGCTGGCGCCCAGTGTGGCAGCTGGACGGGGGGGCCTGGCGGCCCTACCTCGAGGCCCTCGATGCGCTGGCCGCCGCCGTTGACCGCCCAGTGCACTGGCTCCCATTCCATGCCGACCAGGACGGCGATCTGCTGGATCGGCTCGGCGGGGCGGGCCTGGTGCCGGTCCGTCTTCGCCAGCGCAGCAGCGTGATCGCGGCGGCCGATCCAGATGCGGCCATGGCCCACTTCAGCGGGGCCTCCCTGGTGATCGCCATGCGCCTGCACGGGCTGATCCTGGCGGCGCTCAGTGGCAGCCCCTGTGCCGCCCTCAGCTACGACCCCAAGGTGGCTGCCGCCGCCCGGGACCTCGACTGCACCTGCCACGATCTGGCCTTGACGGCCTCACCCGAGCTGCCCGGACTGCTGCTGCGGCAATGGCAGGAGGCCTTCGAGCGCCCCCCGGCTGCGGAGCGTCTCGCAGTGGCGCGCCAGGGCGCTGAGCTGCACCGTGGCGTGCTGGCAGCGCTGGCCTGAGCTCACCACCTCGGTTTTTTGCGCTTTTCGTCGCTTGTGATCCGGATCGAGCCGATTGAATGGGCGCAGTTGTTTCGGTTACACGCCCATGGCCGCCTGGCAAGTCGGCCCCTACACCCTCAGCGATGATGGCATCCTGCGGCTTGGTGGGGCCTTGGTGCGCCTGAGCCCGCTGCAACGCCGCCTGCTGCTCTGCTTCGTGCGCCACAGCGGTCAGCTGGTCGACAAGGAGACCCTGATGCAGGAGGTGTGGCGCCAAGACCAGGTCAGTGACGTGAGCATGGCGCGGGCCGTTCACGGGCTGCGCGGGGTGCTCGCCAACGGCCCCCTCGGGCCTCATGCGATCCGCACCAGCTACGGCAGCGGCTACACCTTTGAGCCTCCGGTTGCCCCCCTGGCCGAGCAGGGCCTGCAGCTGCTGCCGACCCGTCTGCTGCCAGTGGCCCCCCCGTCCCTTGCGCTCGATTACTACCTGGAGGCCCTGGCTCGGCTACGCGACCGCGATCCCTCTCTGCTGCCTGAAGCCGAGCGTCTGCTGCGAGCCAGTTTGGAGCTGGTGCCCCACTTCGGCCCGAGCCTGGTCCACCTCTGCCATGTCCTGATCCATCAGGTGGCCTGGGGCCTGATCAGCAGCGACGCCGCGGTCGCCGAGCTCGATCAGCTGATCGTTACGGCGGAGCAATGCCATCTCGTGCCGGAGGGTCTCTCGGCCCTGAAGGCGGAGGTGCTGTCGCTGCTGCACTGGCAGCCGCGGGCCGCCGAGGGCTCCTACGGACCCTGGATCGCCGATCAGCTTGCCCGTGGTCCCCAGCTTCTCTCCTGGGTGCTGCACCTGCTGGCCACAGGCCGCTGTGACGAGGGCCTGACGCTGCTGGAGGGTCAGCTCTGCCCCGACCTCCCCTTCGGCTGGACCCTGGCCGCCTACGCCCATGCCCTGCAGGGGCGCCCGGAGCAGGCAATCCGTGCCCTTGGCCAGCAGCTGCGCATCGACCCCCAGCTGCGCCAGGCCAATCTGCTGCTGGCCTTGGTGTTCTGCTTCAGTGAACGTGCCGCGGACGCCCGGGCGATTGTTGAGCGCTACGGCTTCGCCAGCAGTCCTCTCGACGCCGAGCGTGCGTCGGCGGCGGTGGTGTTGGCCCGCAGCGGCGAGCGCAGTGGCGCCTCCCAGCTCCTGGTGGCCGCCTCCCGCCAGGAGGCGCGTGCTCTCGGTCTTCCCAGCCTCTGGGCCCTGGCGGCTCTGGCGTTGGGCGACGACGGCCTGGCCCATCGCTTTTTCTCGATGGCCATGGCCAGCCGTTGCTACCAGGCGCCGTTCCTGGCGGCGAGTGCCTGGCTGGATGTCTGGGCGGATCATGCGGCCGTGATCGACTTCCGCGACGCCATCGCCCGGCGGTTTGCCGCCGTGGTTCAGCCGCTGCCGCTACTGGCAATCCGAGCCTGATCGATGCGCTCACCCAGGCTGTTCCAGGCCTCGATTTGCAGCTCCTGATCCGTGAAGCTCAGTTCGGTGAAGCCGTAGGTACTTACGGCCCGGGCGCTGCGAGGACCCGGCAGCACGGGGCGCAGCGAGGCTCCGGCGTTGCCGACCACCAGATAGGTAGTTCCGTTGATCGGCAGCGAGCGCTCGTAGTGGTGCTCATGGCCACTGATGCTGAGCTGCACTCCATGGCGGCGGAACAGCGGCGCTAGTCGAGCGATGGCGCGGGGATCGTCGCCGTAGAGGCCGGAAGAGCGCAGTGGGTGATGGCCGATCACCACCTTCCAGGGGGCGGTGCTGGCGGCCAGAGCCTTCTTCAGCCAGGGCATCTGGTGCTGCCAGGCGGCATCGCGGTTGGTGTCGATCATGAAAAACTCCACCGGCCCGCGCCGCAGCGCGTACCACCGCCCCTGCATGCCGAACGGCGCGTAGTTCAGCTGGGGAACGCCATGCCCGGTGAGGATGTCGTGATTGCCCAGCACCGCATGGAAGGGCACGCCGGCGTCGAGCAGCTCCCGGTAGGGCCGCTGGAACTTTGCCTCAGCTTCGGCTGGGTCACCACGATCGTAAAGGTTGTCGCCGGCCATCAGCACCAGATCCACCGCCCGCATTCGGTGGCGCTCCGCCATGCGCTGGCCCACGGCCCGCTGCGGGGCGGTGCCGCTGCCGCCATCGGCGATCGTCAACACGTGCAGGGCTGTGCTGCCCTTGAGCATCAGGGGGGCAGCCCAGGCGCCCAGGCCGCCCAGGGTTGCCAGCGCCATGAGCAGGGCTCCTGCGCGGTGACCTGTGCTCATATCCCGGCCTGGAGGTCCCTCAGCTTGGCCAGCACCTCGGCGGAGTGTCCGGCGGGACGCACCGCCGTCCATCGCGCCCGAAGCTCGCCTTGGGGGTCGATCAGGAAGGTGTGGCGCTGCGAGAACGGGGCGATCCAGGAGCCGTAACGACGGCTCACCAAGCCCCCCGGATCAGAGAGCAGCGGGTAGGCCAGACCCTCGCTGCCACAGAAGGAAGCGTGTTGATCGGGGTCATCGGCGCTGACACCCACCACCTCGGCGGTGGCAGCGTGGAAGGCCGGCAGCGTCTGCTGGAACCCCCGGGCCTCCAAAGTGCAGCCGCTGGTGAAGTCCTTAGGGTAGAAGTACAGCACCAGCCAGCGGCCGCGAAAATCGCTCAGGCCAAGGCTGGTGGGAACAGGTTCGCTCGAAGCCTGCTCCAGGCCATGAACCTGCTGTTGACCCAATGCCGGGGCCACGCCGTCGAGCTGGAAATCGGGAGCCAGCTGTTCGAGCTCAGGGAGCACCCCGCCAAGGGCTAGGGCCTGGCTCGGCCGCCTCAGGAGGGTTGTACCAGCCAAAGAGAGTGGCAACAACCATGAAAGAAGCGTACGGCGCTTCATCGAACTGACGGCTTCAAGACGATCGGCTTAGAGGCGACCATCGAAAATGTGGAGTGGATCCAGCAACAGTGGAGATTGGTAGGAAGACCGCTCAGAGGCGGCCCAGGTTGACGCCCAGTTCCTTGGCGTAGGCGCCCAGCCCCTTTTTCTGGATGGTCTTGAGGGCACGGGTGGAGACGCGTAGCTTGACGAAGCGTTTGCCTTCGGCCCACCAAAGGCGGCGCTCCTGCAGGTTCACCTGCTGCAGTTTCTTGGTGCGGACGTGGGAATGGCTGACCGCCATGCCGTTGTTGGCGCGCTTGCCGGTGAGTTGGCAGACCCGGGACATGACGTTCAGCTGAAATCAGGAGAAGCCCCGCAGGGCACGTACCCGCAAAGGTACCGAGTGACTGTATCAAAGTGCCCGGGTGTTCTCGCTGCCGAAGCCGCGCAGGCGCTCGCCGCTGCGGGCCTCGAACCAGAGCTCGCAGGCGCGGGGCCAATCGAGCTGGAAGCTGTCCCCCGGCTCGCTGCCACTGGGCAGCAGCAGGCGCAGCTCGCCGCGGGGGGTGTCCAGCAAGAGCAGCTGCTGATGGCCCCACCACTCGCGCCGCTGCAGCCGTGCCGGCAGGCCCTCCGCAGCCGTGGGCCTCAGGTGCTCGGGGCGCAGTCCCAGCAGGCGACCGCCCTCCGCCGGCAGCAGGTTGATCGCCGGCCGGCCGAGGAAGGAGGCGACGAAGAGATTGGCAGGATCTTCATAGAGTTGTCTTGGTAAACCAAGTTGCTGCAGTCGGCCGTCCTTGAGCACGGCGATGCGGTCGGCCAGGCCCAGGGCCTCCTGCTGATCGTGGGTGACGTAGAGCACCGGCGGCTCCGCGCCGCACAGCAGGCGCCGCAACTCCGGCCGCAGCTCCTCGCGCAGCTGGGCATCGAGGTTGCTCATCGGTTCGTCGAGCAGCATCACCCGCGGCTGGCGCAGCAGCGCCCTGGCCAGGGCAACGCGCTGGCGCTGGCCACCGGAGAGCTGGGCGGGGCGGCGGCTGCGCAGGTTGCCCAGCTGCAGCAACTCCAGCACCGTGGCGATCCGTTGCTCCCGCTCCTGGGCCGGCACGCCGCGCACCCGCAGGCCGAGGGCGAGGTTGTCCGCCACGCTCAGGTGCGGATAGAGGGCGTAGCTCTGAAAGACCATCGCCACCTGGCGCTGACCGGCCGGCTGGCCGGTGATGTCCTCCCCGCCCAGCAGGATTCGGCCGCTGCTGGGCTGATCCAGTCCCGCCACCAGCCGCAGGGTGGTGGTCTTGCCGCAGCCGCTCGGGCCGAGCAGGGCCAGGCATTCCCCAGGCGCGACCGTGAGCTCGAGGCCATCGAGCAGCAGGCGATTGCCAAGCTGGCGACTCAGGTTCTGGATCCGCAGGCCGCTCATCCCTTGATCGCCCCCTGGGTCAGGCCACTGACGATCGAGCGCTGAAAGAGGAGTACCAGCAGCAGCAGGGGCAGGCTGCCCAGCACCGTGGCGGCGGCGAAGGCGCCGTAGGGCACGGCATAGACGGAGGAGCCGGCGATGCGGGAGATCGCCGTGGGCAGGGTGAGCCGGTCGGCGCGGCTGATCCAGGTCAGGGCGATCGGGTACTCGTTCCAGCTGAACAGAAACACCAGAATGGCCGTACTGGCAAGGGCCGGGCTGAGCAGCGGCAGCAGCACGTGCCGCACCCGTTCGCCAAAATCGAGACCCTCCAATTGGGCGGCCTCCTCCAGCTCCGGAGGGAGGTCGGCAATGGCGGTGCGCAGTAGCAGCACCGCCAGCGGCAGGGACAGGCCGGCGTAGGGCAGGCTGAGGGCTAGCAGGTCGTTGCCGAGGTCGAAGCGCCGAGCCAGCCCCAGTAACGCCAGGAACAGCAGCACGGTGGGGAACAGGGCGGCGCCGAGCAGGGCCGCCATCACGCTCCAGCGCATCGCCCCGCGCTGGCGTTGGAGCCCGTAGGCGCAGGGCACCGCCAGGAGCAGGGTCAGCGCCGTCGTGCCGCTGCCCACCACGGCGCTGTTGAGCAGGTAGCGCCCGAAGGAGGGGCTGGCACCCAGCAGGGCGCGGTAGTTCGCCAGGGTCCAGTGGCCGCCGCCGGCAATCTTGCCCGGATCAACGAGGGTCTCGGGCGTGACCAGCGAACTGAACAGCTGCAAGAACAGCGGCCCCAGGCTCCAGAGCAGCACCAGGGCTCTCATGCCGGCCTCCGGTGCGGCTGACTGCGGCGCCAGAGCAAAAGGGCCAGGCTCACCGCCAGCAGCAGCAGCACGAAGGTGCCCATCACCACGGTGGCGCTGTAGCCGAAATCCAGGAAGCGCATAGCGTTGAGGTAGGCATAGAGGGCGAGGCTTTCAGTGCTGCCCGCCGGTCCGCCGCCGGTGAGCACCTGCACCAGATCGAACACCCCCAGGGCCTGGGTGAGGCGGAACAACAGCGCCAGACTCAGGTAGGGCAGCAGCAGGGGCAGGGTGAGATGGCGCAGCCGCTGCCAGCGTCCCGCCCCCTCCAGTTCGAGGCTCTCGCGCAGCTCCAGTGGAATGGATTGCAGCCCCGCCAGTAGCAGCAGGGCCACGAAGGGGGTTGTTTTCCACACATCAGCCAGCACGGTGAACAGCCAGGAGGTGGCGGGGTTGGAGAGAAATCCGTAGGGGCCGATCCCGAGCAGGCCAAGTAGAGCGTTGAGGGGGCCGAAGGGGTCGTTGTAGATCCACCGCCAGCCCAGGGCCATCACCGTGGTGGGCAAGGCCCAGGGGAGCAGGGTCAGGGTGCGCAGCCAGGCCCGGCCTCGGCCCGGGCGTTGCAGCAGCAGGGCCAGGCCCAGCCCCAGCAGCAGCTCGAGCACCACCGAGACCAGGGCAAAGCGCAGGGTCTGGCCGGCGTCCTGCCAGAAGCGGCCGTCGCCGAGCAGGCGCAGCCAGTTGGCGCCTCCGTTGGGGAGTGCCGTCAGGCCGGTGAGTACCGAACTGGCCTGGCCGCTCAGCCAGGCCATCGCCCCGAGGGGCCAGAGAAACACCAGGGCGAGCAGCAGCAGCGCCGGCAGCATCAGCAGCCCCTCCAGCAGGCCGGGACTCATGAGGTGCTTGCAGCGTCGAGCAGCACGCTGCTGCGCCGCTGCGCCTCCGCCATGGCGGCCGGCGCTGAGCCGCCGCCGCTGATCAGGCCATTCACCTGCCGCTGCAGCAGATCGCTGAGCTGGGCATAGAGCGGAGTGAGCGGACGTACCAGGGCCTCCTCCAGGGCACGGCGCTGCACCGCCAGGAGCGGTTGGAGCCGGGCCAGCTCCGGGTCGTCGTAGAGGGCGCTCCAGGTGGGGGCATAGCCCTGGGCCATCACGAGCTGGCGCTGGGTGTCCGGTGCGGTGAGCCAGCGGATCACCTCCGCGGCCTCGCGGGGATGGGGGCTACCGGCGATCAGGGAGAACCCCCAGGTGCCGAGGGTGCCGCCGGTCTGTTGGCCAGGAGCGGCCAGCACCGGGGTCACGCCCACATGACCCGTCACCGGGCCGCCACCGTTCTCGATCTCCCGCCAGGCATAGGGCCAGTTGCGCATGAAGGCCGCCTCCCCGGCAGCGAATAGCTGCAGGGTTTCATTTTCGGCGGCATTGGCGACGGCCTGAGGTGTGATCCCCTGACGGATCAGCCCCTGCAACCAGGCGGCGGCGCGGATCGCCCCGGGACTGGCGAGATCGGTCTGGCCGGCGACAGGAGCGACCCCCTCAGCTGACGGCCGCCACCAGTAGGCGCCAAAGCCATTCAACACCTCCAGCATGACGCAGCTCAGACCCTCGTACTGGCGCCCTTGCCATACGTAGCCCCAGCGCACCAGGCCCTCGCGTTGCAAACGGCCGGCGATCTCCTCCAACTCCGCCGTGTCGGCCGGTGGCTTATCCATCAGGTCGGTGCGCCAATAGAGCAGCCCGGTGTCTCCGTTGAAGGGCATGCGCCAGAGGTGGCCGTCGAAGTGGTTACCGAGGCGCGCCCCGGGCACCATGCCCTCGAGGGCATCGTTACCCAGCAGTGGTTCGAGGGGGGTCAGCCAGCCGGCGGCGGCATATCGGGCGGTCCAGGTGACGTCCACGAGCATCACGTCGTAGGGCGTTTCCCCGAGCAGCAGAGCGCCGATCGCCAGATCGGACATGGCCTCGGTGTCTAGCGGTCCACGCGTCACCTCGAGGCGCAGGTTCGGGTGGCTGCGATGGAAGGTCTTCAGCAGCGGAGCGGTGGCGTCCACGAACGGTGCCGGCATCAGCAGACGCACCGGAACGGGCCCGGCGGCGGCCGGGGCGACGCCGTGTCGCTGGGCGATGCCGAGCAGCGCGATCAGCAGCAGTGTCAACACCGCCACGAGCAGGAGCACACCTGCCTGAGGCTGCCGATTGCCGGGCCGATTGCCAGCGGCATGGCCGGGCGCCTGCCTCAGCATGCCGGGGCCCGCATCAACCGCAATCGGAAGGCGCTGCCCTTGACAGAGCTGCCATCGTCGTCCCGACTGGGAATTAGGGCAATGCTGCCGCCCATGCGCTCCATCAACATGGTCAGGTTGAGCAGGTACTGGGGGAGCCGCTGCTCATCACCCAGCAACGCCAGCTCCAGTCGACACCTCAGGGAAGAGACGGAGGCGGCACCGGAAACCATTAAGGACGGCGCTCAGCACGCCTAACCTTAGTTGGGAGATATGGACCTTGCAACGCTCAGAGGGAGCGCTGCATCAGTTGCCCCATCAGGTCGCTGCTGCGCTGTTGGAAGCCGGCCAGCTGGTTGGGCTCCAGGCCCCCCACCGCCAGCCGGGCCATTTCGTAGAGATGGCGGCCGAGATTAAGGGCCAGCCGATGGCTGGGGGAGTCTCCGCCGCCGGTCGCGGTGATCACGGCACCGCTCTCCAGCTTCAGCAACCCTTCCACCAGCGGATGGCGGCGGTTGATCAGCAGCACGTGGTGCTCGGGAAGGCCCGGCAGGCGCTGCTCCATCAGGGCTCCCATGTCATTGAGGCGGCGCATCTGTTCGGGCAGCAGGATCAGGGCCGCTGGCGCGTTGTCTCCCTTGAGCCCCTGCACCTGGATCGTAACCTTGTCATCGGCGAGGGCGCTCCTGAACAGCTCGCGCAGCTTCTCGCCGCTGTCCTTGCCATCGGCATCGCTCAGCTCGGACTCATTCTCCTGAAGCGAATCATCGAGTTCGGCGTCGACCCGTTGGAACTTGAGATCCTCGTGGCGGTACTCAAGCCAGGGGATGAACTGGGCATCGATCAGGGAGTCGGCCAGGAGCACTTCCGCGCCCTGGCTCTTCCACAGGGCCAGGGCGCCGGCCTGGCCGGCCTCATCGGTGCAGTAGAGAATGCGATTGTTGTGGTCGGAGCCGAGGCGGCTGCGGTAACCGGCCAGGGTGGTGTATGACTTGCCCTCTGCTCCCAGGATCGGCAGGAGGCCCGGCTCCACCGCTTCCTCAGCTGGGGTGCCCTCGTCTGCCGGAGCACCAGGCTGGGCCGTGGTGCCGTACAGCACCAGATCCGCCACCTGGTCGGCGAACTTGTCGTCTTCCATAGCGCCGATCTTGATGAACGGCGACAGGGACTGCCAGATCTCGGCGTAGCGGCCCGGCTCGTCGCGGTGCAGTTCCTTGAGGCGGTCCGCCACCTTTTTTGCCACGAAGCCGCCGATCGAGCGCACGCGCCGATCGGTCTGCAGGGCGGAGCGGCTCACGTTGAGCGGGATGTCGGGGGAGTCGATCACGCCGCGCAGGGGCAGCAGGTAGCGGGGCACGACCTCCTTGATCGAATCGCTGACAAACACCTGGTTGCAGTAGAGCTTGATCTCGCCCTTCTCCCAGTCGGCGCGGCCACCGATCCTGGGGAAATAGAGAATCCCCTGGAGGTTGTAGGGGTAGTCGGTGTTGAGGTGCACCCAGAGGAGCGGATCACCCTGGAAGGGATAGAGGTAGCGATAGAGCTCGATGTAGTCGTTGTTGCTCAGGTCGCGGGGAGAGGCGCGCCAGGGCGCCTGGCGCTTGTTGATCGTCTCCCCTTCCAGCTGCACCTCCACCGGCAGGAAGTCGCAGTAGGTGGTGATCAGGGTGCGGATGCGGGCGGGCTCGATGTACTCGAGTTCCTCCTCCATCAGGTGCAGGATCACATCGGTGCCGGGCTCGCTGCGTTCGGCACCCTCGAGAGTGAAGTTGGGGGAGCCGTCACAGCTCCAGCGGACCGCCTCGCTGCCCTCCCGGGCGGAGCGGCTCACCAGCTCCACCTGGGCGGCCACCATGAAGCTGGAGTAGAACCCCAGACCGAAGTGACCGATGATTGCGTCGCTCTCGCGCTGGTACTTCTGCAGGAAGTCTTCTGCGCTCGAGAAGGCGACCTGATTGATGTAGCGCTTCACTTCATCGGCCGTCATACCGATGCCGTTGTCACTGATCGTGAGGGTCTTGGCCTCGCGGTCGATGCGGATCTGGATGCGACCCTCCTCGCCCTCGCTACAGTCACCTGCCATGGCGGCCATGCGCCGCTTGCTGATGGCGTCGACGCCGTTGCTCACGAGCTCCCGCAGAAACACCTCATGGCCGCTGTACACGGCCTTCTTGATGATCGGGAAGATGTTCTCGGTATGGATCTGAATCTGACCCTGTTCGAGCACCGCCATGGTTACGCCGAAGACTCGCCTGACCCTAGGGATCAGCCTGCGGGCCCAGCAAGGGGCCGGAGGGTGGGGTCTCCGAACCGCAGGATCTCAGGAACTCTGCTGCAGCTCCGGTTTCTCCTCGGGCAGGATTGCCCCCGCCACCGGGCAGACCTGCAGGCAGATGCCGCAGTCGATGCAGGTGTCGAAATCAATCCAGTAGAAGGCCGTGCCCTTGGCGTTGGCCCCCGCTCCCGGATGAATGCAGGCCACCGGGCAGGCGTCCACGCAATCCGCCACCCCTTCGCAGACGTTGGTGACGATCGTGTGGGCCATCGACGCAAAAACAACACCTGATCACCCTAGCCAGCTAGCCAGACGGCACCGCGGCAGCCGCGCTCGGCGGCCAGACGGTCGGCCTCCGCCTGATCAGCGCAGGGCCTGCTGGCCAGCTCCGCGGCCTCGCCGCGACCGTGCAGTTCCGCTATGCGGGCCAGGGCTTGGCCCAGGCCGGCCTCGGTGGTAGCGGCCACCAGCCAGGGGGCGGGGGCACTGCTGCTGGGCGCTTCGGCGGCCAGCAGATCGCGGATTGCCTCGATGTCGAAGCCGAAGCCGGTGCCGGCCGCGCCAACGCCAGCGCGGCTGAAGCGTGCCACCAAGCCGTCGTAGCGGCCGCCGGAGGCGATCGCCACCGGCGCCTCTGTCCCCTGGCAGACCAGCTTCAGCACCAGGCCGTCGTAGAGGTCGAAGTGGGGCTGGAAGGTGGGATCGAGCTGCAGGCGGACGCCGTGGCGCTCGGCGGCCGGCGCCACGCTGGCCAGGGTGGTGGCGAGGCTCTCCAGCAGGGGGACGGGGCCAAGCCATTGCTCCAGTTCGTAGAGCACCCGGGCCGGTTCGCCGCGCAGCACCAGCAGGGCGCCCAGTCGTTGGCGCAGGCCGTCGGGCAGGGCCAGGGCTTCGAGGCCGAGTGGATCGAATTCGGTGAGTGCCCGCCGTGTGGCGGCGCGCTGGGCACTGGGCACGCGCTCCAGCAGGGCGTCGAGCAGGCCGTGGTGTCCCACCAGCAGGGTGGGCCGATGGCGGGGATGGAGGCCGAGGGTGGCGGCGGCGGCGAGCAGCAGGTGCATCAGCTCGCCGTCCGCGGCGGCCGATGGCTCGCCCAGCAGTTCTACGCCGCTCTGCAGCGCTTCGCTCACCCGCTGGCCTCCCCCTTCGGCCATCGAGCTGCGGAAAGTGGTACCGCAGGCCCAGAGGCGCAGGGGCCTGGGGCGGTCCGCCAGCCGGGTACTGGCGGCCCGGGCGATCGAGGCCGTCAGCTCGGGGCGCAGCCCCAGCGGTTCGTCGGCGGCCAGGCGCACCACATCCCGCTCGGCGATGGCGCCTCCAGCCTCAAGGGTGTCCATGCGCTCGATCGTGGGCGGTGCCACCTCCTGATAGCCCCAGAGCCGGTAGACCTCCGCCAGCAGCTCACACAGACGGCGATTGCTGTCGACTTCTCCGGGGTTGAGATCACGGGCGCCGGCGGCGGGTTGCAGGGCCATGGACGAGGGCGTTCCGGGACGTGGAGGAGGGGATGGCCGATCCTATGGAGTGCCCCTCTCAGGGGTTGCCGCCGTGGTCGAGCTCGGGGGCGCCGTAGGACGCACCGGCCAGGGGACGGCAGGCCGCTAGGCCGGCGATCAGCTCGTCATGGATCCCAGGGCTGCAGGCGATCAGGCGGCCGCTGGCTGGATTGAGAGCCGCGCCGTCGTAGGCGCTCACCACACCACCGGCCTCCTCCACCAGCACGATGCCGCCGGCGAGATCCCACGGAGACAGGCCGCGCTCCCAATAGCCATCAAGCCGTCCCGCCGCGACGAAGGCTAGATCCAGGCAGGCGGCCCCAGGACGCCGCACCCCTCGGCTGCGGTGGGTGAACCAGGCGAACTCGGCGTAGTTGTTGTCGAGCCGTGTGGCTCGGTCGTAGGCGAATCCCGTGGCCAGCAGCGCCTCGGCGATCCGGTCGCAGCTGCTGACCACGATCGGCGTGTCGTTGCACCAGGCCCCCTGCCCGGGCGCGGCCCAGAAGAACAGATCGAGGGCTGGCGCGGCCAGGGCGCCCACCAGTGGCAGGCCACGCCAGGTGAGGCCCACCGAGGTGGCGAAGAAGGGAAAGCTGTGGGCGTAGTTGGTGGTGCCGTCGAGCGGGTCGACGCACCACTCGAGCTCGCCCTCGCCCTGGCGCCGGCCGCTCTCTTCCGCCAGCACCCCCAGGCCAGGCGTCTCCCGCTCCAGCACCGCCAGCACCGCCGCCTCGGCTGCCTCATCCGCCTCGGTGACCAGGTCGCCGGCCCGGCCCTTCTCACGGATGCGCTCCAGCTGCCCGAAGTGGCTGCGCAGCACCTCCCCGCCGGCCTGGGCGGCGCGCCGGGCCACAGCCGCCAGGTCGCGGAGGGCCGTGACCCCCAGGCCTGAGCCCTCTAAGGCGCGGCTGGAGAGGCTCAGGGCCCCGTCGTGGCTCAGTCGCTGCGTCATCGATCAGTCCTCCTCAAGGGGCAGGCCGGGTCGCACCCTGCCGCGGCCGAAGTGGCGCCCGAACTGGAGGTCGTAGACCTCGTCCTCGTCCTGGGTCTCCACCACCAGCGGGCCGATCGCTCGGGCCACGCACAGCAGGCCGTAGCCCTGGGCACGGGTCTCGCGCGACAGCCCGAGGGCCTCGCGCTGGTCGATCTGGCCCTCCAGCACACGGACCGCGCAGGCGGTGCAACACCCGTTGCGACAGCTGAAAGGCAGGGGGTCACCCTGCTCTTCGAAGCTGCGCAGGATGTACTCGCCCTCAGGCACCTCTCGGCGCAGGGTGCGGCCGCTCTGGCGCCAGTGGATCGTGATCGGGTGACGGAGCGTCATCAGGCTCGAAGATGAAAGGGACGGGGAGGGGTTGGGACTGGGCTGCTGCTACATTGTCATCTGCCCCAAATTGTCACCTCAGCGGTGTCAATGCCCCCTCGCGGAGAGGTGGCCGAGTGGTCGAAGGCGCAGCACTGGAAATGCTGTATAGGGGCAACTCTATCGAGGGTTCGAATCCCTCCCTCTCCGTTGTAACCGCCGGCCCCCGGGCCGGCTTTTTTGTGGCCAGGTTCTGCCGGCGCCGCTGGTCGGGCAGCTGTGCTCGCGCCGGGACATCGAAGGCCCTCAGCCGAAACGGCCGCTCACGTAGTCCTGGGTGACCTGCTGAGCCGGCGCGTTGAAAATCTTTTCGGTCTCACTGAATTCCACGAGGTAGCCCACCTTGCCGGTGCCGCCATCGACGGCCTCGGCGTTGAAAAAGGCCGTCATGTCGGCCACCCTCACCGCTTGCTGCATGTTGTGGGTGACGATGACGATCGTGTAGTGACGCTTGAGCTCGTGCATCGTCTCCTCGATCTTCAGGGTGGAGATTGGGTCGAGAGCTGAGCAGGGCTCATCCATCAGGATCACTTCCGGTTCGGTGGCGATGGCGCGGGCGATGCAGAGCCTTTGCTGCTGGCCTCCCGAGAGGGCCAGGCCGCTTTCCTGCAGCTTGTCCTTGCATTCATCCCAGACGGCCGCCTTGCGCAGGGAGCGCTCCACCAGCTCATCCATGTCGCCGCGGTAGCCATTGATGCGGGCACCGAAAGCGATGTTTTCGTAGATCGTCTTGGGGAAGGGATTGGGTTTCTGAAACACCATGCCGATGCGCCTCCGCACTTCCACCGGATCGACCTTCGGCTGATAGAGGTCTTCGCCGTCGAACACCACGCGGCCCTTGAGGTGACAGCCGGGGATCAGATCGTTCATGCGGTTGAGCGCGCGCAGCACCGTCGACTTACCGCACCCCGAGGGGCCAATGAAGGCACTCACCTTGCCATGGGGAATGTCCATGAACACATGGCGCACCGCCTCGAAGTTGCCGTACGAGATGGTCACGTTCTGCAGTGACATGCAAACGTCGTTGGCGGCAATCAGGGGTTGGGCGAAGGTGGAAGTCATGGTGAGGAGGGCGGGCTCAAGGGGCAGGGGAAAGGGTGAAGTTGTGGTGAGTTCGTGTGCTAGGCCCTGGAGATCCGGCTCAGCCAGCGCGCCAGGAGATTGGCCGCCAGGATCATCACCACCAGCACGAAGGATGCCGCCCAGGCCAGCTCGTTCTGGGCCGGATAGGGCATGGTGGCGAAGTTGAAGATCAGCACCGACATCGTGGCGATCGGGTTAAAGATCCCGTCGGGCCAGAAGGCGGAGAACAGGGCGGTGAAGATCAGCGGTGCCGTTTCCCCAGCGGCCCGGGCCAGGGCCAGCACCACGCCGGTGGAGATCGGTGTCAAGGCTGCCGGCACCACCACCCGGGTGATCGTCACGAAGCGCGAGGCCCCCACGCCATAGGCGCCCAGTCGCAGCTCGTTGGGCACCAGTTTCAGACCCTCATCGGTGGTCTTGATCACCGTCGGCAGCATCAGCACCGCCAGGGCCACGCCGCCGGCAAGGGCGCTGTAGCTCTGGCCGAAGAAGAGGCGGGTGGCCACGATCAGGCCGTAGACGAATACGCCACTGATGATCGAGGGAACGCCGGCGAGCACATCGTTGGCGAAGCGCACCATCTGGGCGAAGCGGCTCCGCCCGGAGAATTCCGACAGGTAAATGCCGCCGCCGACCCCCACCGGGATGGCGATCAGGCTGGCGAGCAGCGTCACGATCACGGTGCCGAGCAGGGCGTTGCCGATGCCGCCACCGTCGAAGCCCGGGGCTGGCGGCAGTTCGGTGAACAGGCGCAGGCTGAGCAGGCGCCCGCCCTGGATCAGTACGTAGAGCAGCACCAGGACCAGGGGCAGTACGGCGATCGCCGCGAAGACACCCGCCACGGCGGTGCCCAGGCGGTTGAAACGGTTGCGCCTGAGCGCCGGGTTGAAGTGGAGCGGGCGGCGCTCGTAGAGCCCGGTGGAGGCGGTGGCTCGGGGCGTGCGGGTCATCGGAGCTCGGGGGTGTGCGGGCCGGCGGCGGCAGGGTTCAATACTTGAGGCTGAGGCGCCGCACGACCCACTGGGCCAGCACGTTCACCGCAAAGGTCAGCAGCATCAGGATCAGGGCGGCGTACATCAGGGCGGACACCTGGATGCCGTCGGCCTCGCCGAACTGGTTGGCGAGCATCGAGGCGATCGTGTTGCCGGGGGCGAGCAGGGAGAGGTTGAAGTTCAGCGCATTGCCGATGATCATCGTCACCGCCATGGTCTCGCCCATTGCCCGGCCGAGGGCCAGCATCACCCCGCCGGTGATCGAGGAGATCGCTGCCGGCAGGATCACGCTGAAGATCGCTCCCCAGCGGGTCGTGCCAACCCCGTAGGCCCCTTGCCGCAGTTCAATCGGCACCTGATGCAGGGCGTCGCGGGAGATGGCGGTGATGATCGGCAGCACCATCACCACCAGGATCAGGATCGCCGGGGCGATGCCCGGCCCCTGGGGCACGCTGGCGAAGAAGGGACTCCAGCCCAGCAGCCGGTGCAGCAGATCCAGGGCGGGTCGGATCGCCGGCTCCATCACGAAGATGGCCCACAAGCCGAGCACCACCGAGGGGATGGCCGCCAGCAGCTCGACCATCAGCCCGACGACATTGCGCACTATCGGAGGCATTAGATCTTCGGTGATGAAGATGGCCGTGCCAACGCCGAGGGGGACGGCGATCAGCAGAGACAGCAAGGAGGTGATCAGGGTGCCGTAGATCGCCACGAAGGCGCCGTACTCCCCTTTCACAGGGTCCCAGGCGGAGGTGGTAAGGAAGCGCAGCCCGAACGTGGCGATCGCCTCGCGGGCGCCACTGAACACCGTCAGCACGATGCCGAGCAGAAGCACGGCCACCACGGCGGCCAGCGCCAGGGTGAGCTGGTGGAAGGCGACGTCGAGGAACTTCTCGGCGGCCGGCCGGCGCCGCAGTGTGAACAGATCCGAGCCGGTGGGCCCGTACGGGCTGGTCATGGAGCTACGTGCGGCCTGGCCTTCATGCGCCAATCTAAGAAGGGGCTCCGGTGACACCTTTAAGCCGCGATTAACGTGGAAGACGGCTTGGGGCCGGCCTCCGGCCGCCGCTGCCGGTAGCGTTGGGCCGCACAGCACAGGTTCATGGGGCGGATCGTGGGCATCGACCTGGGCACCACCAATTCGGTGGTGGCCGTGCTCGAGGGCGGGCGCCCACAGGTGATAGCCAGTGCCGAAGGCGGGCGCACCACGCCGTCGGTGGTGGGTTTCAGCCGGGAGCGCGAGCTGCTGGTGGGCCAGCTGGCCCGGCGCCAGCTGGTGCTGAATCCGCGCAACACTTTCGCCAACCTCAAGCGCTTCGTCGGTCGCCAGTGGGACGAGCTCGAGGAGACCAGCCTCGGGGTGCCGTACACGATCCGCGCCAACGAGCAGGGCAACGTGCGGGTCGTCTGCCCCGCAACCGAGCGCGAGTATGCGCCCGAAGAGCTGGTGGCCAGCATCCTGCGTAAGCTGGTCGACGATGCCGCCACCTACCTGGGCGAGCCGGTCGAGGCGGCGGTGGTCACGGTGCCGGCCTACTTCAACGACGCCCAGCGCCAGGCGACCCGCGATGCGGGCCGCCTGGCCGGCATCAGCGTGGAGCGGATCCTCAACGAGCCCACAGCTGCGGCCCTGGCCTATGGCTTCGACCGCAGTGCCGTGAAGCGGGTGCTGGTCTTCGACCTGGGCGGCGGCACCTTCGACGTCTCGGTGCTGCGCATCGCCAACGGTGTCTTCGATGTGAAGGCCACCAGCGGCGACACCCAGCTAGGCGGCAACGACTGGGACCGCCGCATCGTCGACTGGGTGGCCGATGCCTTCGAGAAGGAGCACGCCATCGATCTGCGCCGCGACCGCCAGGCCCTGCAGCGCCTCACCGAAGCCGCCGAGAAGGCCAAGATCGAGCTCTCCGGGGTGCAGAGCACCCCGATCTCGCTTCCGTTCATCGCCACCGGTACCGCCGGTCCGCTCCACATCGAGACCACCCTGGAGCGGGGGGCCTTTGAGGGCCTCTGTCCCGACCTCCTCGATCGCCTGCTGCGCCCCGTGCAGCGCGCCCTGCGCGATTCCGGCTTCGCCGCCGACGACATCGACGATGTGGTGCTGGTGGGCGGCTCCACCCGTATGCCGATGGTGCAGGAAATGGTCCGCACCCTGATCCCGCGCGAGCCCTGTCAGTCGGTGAATCCCGACGAGGTGGTGGCGATCGGCGCCGCCGTGCAGGCCGGCATCCTCACCGGCGAGTTGCGCGACCTGATGCTCAACGACGTCACTCCCCTCTCGCTCGGACTGGAGACGATCGGTGGCGTGACGAAGGTGCTGATTCCGCGCAACACGCCGATCCCGGTGCGCCGCAGCGATGTATTCAGTACCTCCGAGGCCAATCAGAACTCGGTGGAGATCCACGTGCTGCAGGGCGAGCGCCAGATGAGCGAGGGCAACAAGTCGCTCGGTCGTTTCCGCCTCTCCGGCATCCCACCGGCCCCGCGCGGCGTGCCGCAGGTGCAGGTCTCCTTCGACATCGATGCCAATGGTTTGCTGCAGGTGTCGGCCACCGACCGCACCACGGGTCGGCAGCAGAGCGTCACGATTCAGGGTGGCTCCAACCTCAGCGAGGAGGAGATCACCCAGCTGCTGGAGGAAGCCGAGCGGAAGGCCGGCGAGGACCGTCGCAAGCGTGCCGCCATCGATCGCCGCAATCGCGCTCAGACCCTGGTGTCCCAGGCCGAACGCCGACTGCGCGACGCCGCGCTCGAACTCGGCCCCTATGGCGCCGAGCGCCAGCAGCGCTCGGTGGAACTGGCGGTGCGCGAGGTGCAGGACCTGCTCTCCACGGAGGAGACGGGTGAACTCGAACTGGCCGTGAGCCAGTTGCAGGAGGCCCTGTTCGGCTTGAATAGGCGTCTGATGAGCGAGCGCCGCGGCGAAGCCGGGCCGCTGCAGGGGCTCAGGAACACGCTTGGTTCCTTGAAGGACGAACTGTTCGCCGACGACGACTGGGACGACTGGGATCGCGGCGGCCGTCCCGATCCCTGGGCCAGTCCCAGCCCGAACCGCGGCAGTGGGGGCCTGGGTGGTTCGGGTGCTGGCGGGTATGGCAGGGGCTACGGCAGTAGCTCCTATGGAGGCGGTCGCTACGAAGATGATGCCGATCGAGGCCGCAGCAATGGCGTTGGCTACGGCGGCAGCGACCAGGCCACCGGCTCTGAGTCGGATAGCGGCTACTTCCGTGGCCGTCGTGGCGGCGACGTTCCCGTACCGGTGCGCCGCCGTGACGAGCAGCCCGCCCGCCCTCGCGGCAGGGTGCGCGATGACGACGACCCCTGGGCCGACGGCTGAGTGGCGTGACCCGAACCCCCACCCCTGATCCGCTCAGCGCCGGGTCCGACGATCACTGGCAGGTGCTCGGCCTCAGCCCCGGTGCGGATGCCGCCAGCCTTAAGCGGGCCTTCCGCCTGCAGGCCCGCCGCTGGCACCCCGACCTCAACGACAACGATCCTGTCGCCGAGGAGCGCTTCAAGCGGGTCAACGAGGCCTATGCGGTGCTCTCCGATCCGATGCGACGCCGTACCTGGGAGGCCGGCGAGGAGGCCGGCGCTGGCGGTGGTGATGCGGATCCCTTCGCCGCCGGTTTTCCCAGCTTCGAGACCTACCTGGAGGCCCTGTTCGGCGAGCGGCGATCCCGGCGCCGCTGGGATGACGATGCCCCCGAGCCAGAGGGTGTGGATGGCGACGCCGCAGCCTCGGAGGCCGGCAGCTTCGATACGGACAATCTCGATGCCGTCTCCTCCGATTCAGGGCCTGACCGTTCTGAGGTCGGGGGCCGGGTCACCCCGGCCCAGGCCTCCCCACCGCCGGTGCAGGCCGCAGGCCAGGAAGAGACTCTCGTGGACCTGACCCCGGAGCAGGCCCTAGCCGGCGAGCGGGTGGAACTGGAGCTGGCAGGCGGCACGGTGGTGGAGGTCTGGACGCCACCCCTGGCCGGCGATGGTTGGCGGCTGCGCCTCGCCGGTGTTGCTCCGGGAGGCGGCGACCATTTCCTGCAGTTGCGGGTGCGCACGGCTGAGGGGCTGCGCATTGATGGCCTGCGGGTCAAGTATCCGCTCGAGCTCTCCCCCGCTGAGGCCGCCCTCGGTACCCAGGTGGTGGTGCCCACCCTGGAGGGACCCGTGCGGCTGCGGGTGCCCCCGGGCTCTTCCAGTGGGCGCTTGCTTCGGTTGCGTGGTCGGGGCCAGCTCCTTGGCGAGCGCCGCGGCGACCAGCTGGTGGAGGTGCGCATCGTCATCGACGACGAGGAGCTGAGCGAAGCGGAACGTGCCCTCTATGGCCGCCTGCGCGAACTGGAGGAGGAGCGTCGCGAGGCGGCTGGCGGTGGATGAGACACTGGAACCCTGTTCCTGGACCCTCGCGCGCAATGTCGAGATCGTCCGGCTTCACGCCGGTGCACGTGCTGCTCTTCGATGCCGGCCGTGATCAGGAGGGCATCCACTCGCTGGAGCTTGGCGGCCGCACCGTGGTGCTTCTGTTCGAGGATTCCGACGACGCCGAGCGCTATGCCGGTCTGCTCGAGGCCCAGGACTTTCCCGTTCCCAGCGTCGAAGCCCTCGATCGCGACGAGCTTGAGACCTTCTGCCGCGAGGCCGGCTACGAGGCCCGCTTCGTGCCGGCGGGTTTTCTGCCCAGCAGCGATGAAGAGCGGCTGCTGATCGCACCGCCAGAGCGCAATATGGACGTCACCACCTGGAAGGAGCAGGCGGACGCTGAGGCGGCACCGCTCAACGATCCCTCCCTGGAAGACTTCCGCCGCCGGCTGGAGGGCCTGCTGTGAGTGCCACCCCCACGAGCCGCGGCCATCTGCTGACCGAGCAGCCCAATCCTCTGAGCGCCCAGCTCGACCAGCTCGACAGCGCTGCCCTGGTGGCGCTGTTCTGCGACAACGAACGCGAACCTCAACGAGCCGTGGCCGCCGCTGCACCGCAGCTGGCCGAGGCGGTGGAGGCGATCGCCACGCGATTGCGGGCGGGCGGCCGACTCTTCTATCTTGGAGCTGGTACCTCTGGACGCCTCGGTGTGCTCGATGCCGCTGAGTGTCCGCCTACATTCTGCTCGCTGCCGGAGCTGGTGCAGGGAGTACTGGCCGGCGGGGCGCCGGCCCTGCTGCGCAGCTCTGAAGGCCTGGAGGATCTGTTCGATGCTGGCCCCGCCGATCTCCAGGAGCGGGGCTTCTCTGCCCGTGATTGCCTGGTGGGCATCGCCGCCGGTGGCACCACGCCCTACGTGCTGGGTGGCCTGAGCCATGCCCGCGCCATCGGCGCGCTGGCCATCGCCATGGCCTGCGTGCCCAGCGAGCAGGTGGCCATGCCCTGTGACATCGACATCCGCCTGCTCACCGGCCCGGAACTGCTCACCGGGTCCACGCGGCTGAAGGCGGGTACGGCCACGAAGATGGCCCTCAACATCCTCTCCACCGGAGTGATGGTGCGTCTCGGCAAGGTCTACGGCAATCGCATGGTTGATGTGGCCGTCACCAACGCCAAGCTCGAAGACCGGGCCCTGCGCATCCTGGCCGACCTCGCCGGGGTCAGCCGGGAGCGGGGGCGGGAGCTGCTCGATTACACGGACGGATCTGTGAAGCTGGCCTTGCTGATGGCAGCCACGGGGCTCGACGTGGCGGCGGCCCGCCAGGCGATCGAGGCCCATGGCCCCGGCCTGCGATCCACTCTCAAGGCCCTGGGGGGTCAGCTGGCAACCACGGCCGCTCAGGCCTCCCCGTAGGCCCCCCAGTAGGGAGCCGTGAACAGGTCGGTCCGGCGTCGCGTCGCCGCCGGCACGGCGTGGGGCGGGGTCATCAGGGCATGGCGCAGCGCCGTGTGGGCGCTGCTGGGCGGGCGCAGGGCGGCCACCCGTTCTGCCGCCATCCGCACGATCTGCTGTGCCAGGGCCGCGTTGGCGTGCAGGTTGTCGATCACCATCTCGACCGTCACGGAGTCGTGCTCCTGGTGCCAGCAGTCGTAGTCGGTGACCATGGCCAGGGTGGCGTAGGCCATCTCCGCTTCGCGTGCCAACCGCGCTTCAGTGTGGTTGGTCATGCCGATGATCTCGCAGCCCCAGGAGCGGTACAGCTCCGATTCGGCCCGCGTGGAGAAGGCTGGACCCTCCATGCAGAGGTAGGTGCCGCCGCGGTGCAGCTGCCTGCCCTCGGGCATCAGGCTGTCCCCCACATCCGCCAGGATACGGCTGAGCACTGAGCAGTAGGGATCGGCGGCGGTGACGTGGGCGACCGCCCCCTCGCCGAAGAAGCTGAGCGGCCGCTGGTGGGTGCGGTCGATGAACTGATCCGGCACCATCATGTCGAGCGGCCGCACGTTTTCCCGGAGCGAGCCCACCGCCGAAACCGAAAGGATCCAGCGCACCCCCAGGGAGCGCAGGGCCCAGAGATTGGCGCGGTATGGCACCTCGGTGGGGGTGAAAGTGTGATGGCGGCCATGGCGTGCCAGGAACACCACCTCCAGCTCACCGATGCGGCCGATACGCAGGCTGTCCGAGGGTGTGCCGTACGGCGTGTCGACGTGGAGCTCGCGCACCTCTTCGAGCCCATCCATCGCATAGAGGCCGCTGCCTCCGAGCACGCCCAGCCGGGCTTGGGGCAGATCGAGCTGAGGAACGGCCGGGGCGGGGCTGCTGCTCATGGCGGCGGGAGATCGCGGAGACCCGATCTATTTACTTCCTCCCCCTGCGTCCTCCCCTGGATGGTCAGGGCCCGCCAGCCCGCGGCATGCCCTGGCAGGATTGGCCAATCCCCGCTCACCCCTCCCGTGACCAAGGCCCTGATGGACACCGATGCAGGCAGCCTCACGATCGAACTGTTCGATGCCGATGCTCCCGGCACGGTGGCTAACTTCGTAAAACTCGCCAATGAAGGCTTCTACGACGGCCTGGCCTTCCACCGCGTCATCGATGGCTTCATGGCCCAAGGTGGTTGCCCTAACAGCCGGGAAGGGGCGCGTGGCGTCGCCGGCACCGGCGGACCCGGCTACATGATTCCCTGCGAGATCAACAGCAACAAGCACCAGGCGGGCAGCCTGTCGATGGCCCATGCCGGCAAGAACACCGGTGGCAGTCAGTTCTTCCTGTGCCATGGCCCCCAACCCCACCTCGATGGCGTCCACACGGTGTTCGGCCATACGGGCGACCTCGATGTGGTGCTCAAGCTCAGCAACGGCAGCCGGATCAACAAGGTCACCATTCAGGCCTGAAGACTGGATCTCCCCCTAGGACCAAACGATGAAGGCGCCGGGTTGCAGACTCAGGCGGGGGCAGCTGCCGCTGGCCTCGCTGTCGAGATCGCTCAGGGCTCGGCGTTCCGGCTCCAGGGTGGCGCTGGGGTGGCTCAGGCGCTGGGCGTCCGGGGCTAGCAGCAGCGAGACCCGTGTGGTGCCGGCCTGCCGCACCAGATGGCTCAGGGTGGCGGCCAGATCGGCTGCGCTGAGCTGGCGTCCTTCGGGGCAGCCGAGCAGTACTGTCAGCTGGGGCTGATCGAGCAGGGCCAGCAGCCGCGGGTCGCTCTCGCACTCAAGCAGCAGGCCCCGGCCGAGACTCCATTGTTCCAGGGCCTCAAAGACCTCACCCAGTCGAAAGGGATCGTGGCTGCCGCGTCCCTGCCAGCCTAGAACGACCGTCAGGCCGTGCGACTCCTCCTCCATTAGGTGTCCCAGTTTGGTGCGTTTCACCTGCAGATAGGCGGCGTTATGCAGGCCGGGGTCTATCACCAGGGGCACCCGGTCTTCCACCTGCAGCCCGTAGCCGCCGAGGCCGGCGATCTTGCGGGGATTGTTGGTGATCAGCCGCAGCCGCTGCACGCCGAGGTCGCTAAGGATCTGGGCGCCGACGCCGTAGTTGCGCAGGTCGGCAGCGAAACCGAGGCGCTCGTTGGCCTCCACCGTGTCCAGACCACCATCCTGCAGGGAATAGGCCTTGAGTTTGTTGATCAGGCCGATGCCCCGCCCCTCCTGGCGCAGGTAGACCACGAGGCCTTCGCCCGCCGCCTCGATCATGCGCAGCGCCGCTTCCAGCTGGGGGCGGCAGTCGCAGCGCAGCGAACCGAAGGCATCGCCGGTGAGGCATTCCGAGTGCACCCGCACCAGCACCGGGCCGCTGGCCCGCTCCGGATGACCCTTGACGATGGCGACGTGCTCGCTGCCATCGAGTTCATTGCGGTAGCCGATCGCCCGGAACGTGCCGAAGGCGCTCGGCATCGCCGCCTCCGCCTGGCGGCGCACGAAGCGCTCGGTGTCGAGGCGGTAGCGGATCAGGTCGGCGATCGAGATCAGCCGCAGGCCATGGCGGCGGGCGTAGTCCACCAGCTGGGGCAGCCGGGCCATGGAGCCGTCGGTGTTCTGGATCTCACAGATCACCCCGGCGGGGTAGAGGCCGGCCAGGCGGGCCAGGTCGATGGCGGCCTCGGTGTGTCCCGCCCTCTTCAGCACGCCGCCTGCTCGGGCCCGCAGCGGGAAGATGTGCCCCGGACGGCGCAGATCGGCTGGGCGGGTGTCGGGGTGAATCGCCACCTGGATCGTGCGCGCCCGGTCCTCGGCGGAGATGCCGGTGCCGACCCCGCTCTCCGGACCGGCATCGACGCTGACGGTGAAGGCGGTCTGGTTGCTGTCGGTGTTGCGATCCACCATCAACGGCAGATCGAGGGCATCGAGGCGCTCTCCCTCCATCGCCAGGCAGATCAGGCCCCGGGCCTCGGTGGCCATGAAGTTGATCTGCTGCGGCGTGGCGAACTGGGCCGCACAGATCAGATCCCCCTCGTTCTCCCGGTTTTCGTCATCGACCACCACGATGGATTCGCCGCCGCGGATCGCCGCCAGGGCGTCGCTGATCGCGTCGAAGCGAAGGGTAGCCGTGGCGCCCCCCAGACCCCTGGGCTCGGCCTGCAGGGCAGGATCTCCGATCGGCGGGGCGGGCGGGGTCGAGAGGCTGTCGGAACGAGGACTCAAGGGAAGCTCAACAGGGCGCCACATCACCTGCCGTGATGTCACAACCTTTATAGAGCCCGGTACGATCCAGCGTTCCCGCCCCTTCGGCATGTCAGGCAAACGCGTCGCGGTGATCGGCGCCAGCGGTTACGGGGGGTTGCAAACCCTGAGGCTGCTGCAGGGCCATCCCGAGTTTCGCGTCACCTTCCTCGGGGGCGAACGCAGCAGTGGCAAGCGCTGGAGCGAGCTCGTGCCGTTCCTGCCACTCTCTGACGACCTGGTGGTTCGCAGCCCCGATGCGCAGGCGATCGCCGATGCGGCCGACTTCGCCGTGCTCAGCCTGCCCAATGGCCTGGCGGCCCAGCTGGTGCCGGAGCTGCTGATCCGCGGCGTGCGGGTGGTGGATCTCTCCGCCGACTATCGCTACCGCTCCCTGGCCCAATGGCAGGAGGTGTACGCCACGGAGGCCCGCCAGGTGCCGCGCGCCGACGACGACCTCTGCCAGGAGGCCGTCTACGGATTGGTGGAGTGGGAGGCCGCGCGGATCGCCGGCGCCCGACTGGTCGCCGCCCCCGGCTGTTTCCCCACCTCCAGCCTGCTGGCGCTGCTGCCCTTCCTGCAGCAGGGTCTGATCGAGAATCGCGGCATCGTCATCGATGCCAAGACCGGCACGTCCGGCGGTGGCCGGGCTGCCAAGGAGCACCTGCTGCTGGCCGAGGCCGCCGAGGCGGTGGCCCCCTACGGCGTGGTTGGCCACCGCCACACCAGCGAGATCGAGCAGATCGCCTCCCAGTCCGCCGGCCACGAGGTGCAGGTGCAGTTCACGCCCCACCTGATGCCGATGGTGCGGGGGCTGCTGGCCACGGTTTATGCACGGCTGCGGGATCCGGGGCTCACCGCCGATGACTGCACCACCCTGCTGCAGGCGGCCTACCGCCACAGTCCTTGCGTTGGGGTGCTGCCGGTCGGCACCTATCCCTCCACCAAGTGGGTGCGGCAGACCAACCGCTGCCTGCTGTCGGTGCAGGTCGACAAGCGCACCGGCCAGCTGATCGTGATGAGCGCCATCGACAACCTGGTCAAGGGCCAGGCCGGCCAGGGCGTTCAGTGCCTGAACCTGATGGCGTCTCTGGAGCCGGCCACGGGGCTGCCGCTGCTGCCGTTCTATCCCTGAGGCGGCTTGCCGCCAGAGCCACCGCCAGCGGAAGGATGCGGTGCTCCTGTCGCTGGATGCGAGCCGTCAGGCTGTCATGGTTGTCATCGCTGTGCACCGGCACGGCGGCCTGCACCAGGATCGGCCCGGAATCCACCTCCGGCTCCACCAGGTGGGCGGTGCAGCCCGTCAGGCGGACGCCGGTCCGCAGGGCCTGACCCACCGCATCGAGGCCGCGGAAGCTCGGCAGCAGGGAGGGGTGGATGTTGACCAGCCGCTGGGGGAAGGCCTCCACCAGCACCGGCGTCACGATCCGCATCCAGCCGGCCATCACCACGAGGTCGACGCCGGCCTGCTCGAACGTGGCGATCAGTGTGCGATCTAGGGCCTCACGGCTGTCGTGGCTGCGGTGATCCACGAGCGTGCAGGGCACTCCCAGGCGCCGGGCCCGCTGTTCGGCGCCGCAGCCGGGATTGTTCACCACCAGCAGACGCACCTCCGCTGCCTGCAGCGGGCCCTCGCGGCAGGCTCGCACCAGCGCCTCGAAGTTGCTGCCCTGGCCAGAGGCCATCACCCCCAGCCTCAGCCCATCGGACAGCTCGGGCCAGGGTTGTGGCAACGGCCACTGGACGAGCAGGGCGGCATCGCTAGGGTCCTGCACAACGGGCATCGCCTCCTTGTCCCACCTCACCATCCTGCCCACGGTTCTGCACGACGCCGACCTGCTGGCGGCGACTCTTGTCTCCTTCGGCCTGTTCCCCGAGCCCCAGGGTCTGCTGGAGACCTTTGGCGAGGAGCCACGAGCCGTGCTGCTGCGCGTGGCCTTCGCCGATGGCCTGATGGTGGGCTGGGAGCGCGCCGCCGACGGCTCCCTCGCTCTGGTGGGTGATCTGCAACGACTCAGCCGCTCGCAGCAGCTGCCGTCCTTGCTTGGCCGCATCACCCGCGCCTATGCCGCCCGCCAGGCCCTCGCCGAGGCGGCAGCCCGGATGCCTGATGCGCTGATCGAGCTCGGTGCCTGAGGTCCACCTCGACCTACGCGCCGCCCGCCAGCACCTGGTGGAGGTGCAGATGAGCCTGCCCTGCCCTGGGCGGATCCTGCGCTTCGCCCTGCCGGCCTGGACGCCGGGGTCGTACCTGATCCGCGATTACGTGCGCACCATGGAGGGGCTTGAGGTGCGCCACCAGGGCCGGATTCTGCCCGTGCAGCGCCTGGCGCCGGCCCAGTGGGCCGTGCCGCTTGAGGCCTCCGCCCCACGGGCCGGGGATCCGATCGAGATCCACTACCGCATCCTCGCCACCGAGCTGAGTGTGCGCACCTGCCACCTCAGCGATGAGCACGGCTTTCTGGCCCTGTCTGGCGTGGTGGTGCAGGTGGAGGGGGAGCGCTGGAATCCCCATCTGCTGCGACTGAGCCTGCCGCCGGTCTGGGAGCCCTTCGTGGCCCTGCCCCGCCAAGACGAGGGCCACTGGCTGGCCCGGGATTTCGATCAACTGATCGACACACCGATCGAGGCCGGCCCCCATCCCTGCCACAGCTTCACGGTGGCTGGCGTCCCCCACCGCTGGGTCGGCTGGGGGGGGGATCTGCCGCTGGATGACCCCCAGTGGCTGGCTGATGTGGAGCAGGTGTGCCTGGCCTGCTGCCGCCTGATGGGGCAGGAGCGGCCGGCGGCCCCCCAGTACCTGTTTGTGCTGCATCTGCTCGAGCAGGGCTACGGCGGCCTGGAGCACGATCACGCGAGCGTGCTGCAGTACGGACATCGGGCCCTGGCCCAGCCGGAGGGTCGCCGCAAGCTGCTGCAGTTGGTGGCCCATGAATATCTGCACCAGTGGAATGTGCGCCGGCTGCGGCCGGCGGAACTGACGCCGATCGATTACGACCGCGCCACTGTGGTGTCGAGCCTTTGGTTTGCCGAGGGCGTCACCAGTTACGTCGATCAGCTTCTCCCCTTGGCAGCGGGACTCGGTAGCGAGGCGGATCTGCTGCAAGATCTTGGCGCCGATCTAAGCCGCTATCGCCTCACACCCGGACGCCATCGTCAGAGCCTGCGCGAAAGCTCTCAGGAGGCTTGGGTGAAGCTCTATCGCCAGGATGCCTATTCGATTGACAATCAGATCAGTTACTACCTCAAGGGGTCAGTACTTGCGCTGGTGCTCGATCTGCATCTGCGCCGCCACGGCTCCTGGCTCGGTGCGGTCCTGCAGTATCTCTGGAGACGTCATGGCCATCTCGATCGCGGCTATCAAGATGACGATCTCCTCGCCGCATTTGTCGACCATGCAGAGGATCTGTCCACCCTGCTGCCGTTTTGGCTGAACAGCACCGATGATCCAGACATTGAGACTTACTTGGCGGATGTGGGGTTGCACATGGTTCCGGAACTGGCCGGCGAGTGGTTCACAGGCCTCCAGGTCGAATCCGCTGCCGCCGGTACCCTTCTCCTCAAGCAGGTGCTGCGCGATGGTCCCGCTGAAGCCGCCGGTCTGCAAGTGGGCGATGAACTGCTGGCCTATGAGCGGCAGCGCCTGAAGCGGGAGGACGATCTGAACCAGCTGCTGCGGTTTTCTGCAGCGTCGCCGGCTGCGCCTGTGGCTGAGGTGCTTTATGTGCGTCAGGGCCGCGTCCGCCAGGCCCACCTGGTCACCGAGCCCCCCCGGGTGAAGCGCTGGAGTCTGGAGGAGGATCCCCAGGCGAGCGAGGAGCAGCGGCAACGCCGACGGCGCTGGCTTTCCCTGCAGCCATGAGAGCCGAGGTCCGCCCCCTGGTGCTCTCGGTCGTCGCCGCCGGGGTGTTGAGTGTTGGTGGGCTGGCCTGGCTGGCCCGCGATGTCTTCGGTTCCCAGGCCACAGCCGTCAGTCGTCCCTCCCTACTGGAGCTGCTGGAGGAGGTGCGCCAGGCCCCACCCTCCGGGGCTCCCCGGCGCCCTGCACCGATGCCACCGGCTCCGCTCGCCTGGTCATCGCCCCTGGAGCGCGCCTGTCCGGCAGCGGACTGGGGCCTGCGTCGGCGCCTGATGGCCCTCTTGCAGACGCTGCCGCGCGAGACCAGACGTATTCCCACCGACCCAAGCAATTTCGGTGAGCGCTTCCGGCAGGACGCCTTCGGCAACCGCGTGGATCCGACGCCCCGCGTGGTGGTGCTGCACGAGACGGTCTTCGGGCTCGATTCGGCCATTAATACCTTCATCACTCCCCATCCCCGCGACGAGGACCAGGTGAGCTACCACACCCTGATCGGCCAGAAGGGGGAGGTGGTGCAGGTCCTTGATCCCGCTAAGCGTGCCTTTGGCGCCGGTAATTCCGCCTTCAACGGTCTCTGGGTGGTCACCAATCCCAAGGTGGGCGGCTCCATCAACAACTTTGCCCTGCATCTCAGCCTGGAGACACCGCTCGATGGCGAGAACGAGGCACCGAGCCACAGTGGCTACACAACGCAGCAGTACGACGCCATGGCCGTGGTGCTGGCCGACTGGATGCGGCGCTACCGCATTTCCGCCAGTCACATCACCACCCATCGCCATGTCGACCTCGGTAGCGAGAGGGCTGACCCGCGCAGCTTTGACTGGACCCAGCTCGGTTCGCGCCTGGCGGCGCTGGGACTGCACTGCTGAGGCGTGCTAGCAGCTGAACGGACGGCTGACCTCTGGCCAACCGATTGATTTAAATCAGGGGGCTGGTCTGGGGGCGTCGGCTGCCGTAGATGACGGCGTGGAGTTCGGGATCCTGCATGTAGCGCAACACACGACCGGGATAGTCGAGCTTGCCGTTGTGCAGATAGGCCAGGGTGGCGAGGGCTTTGGCGTCCCGGGGGGAGCCACTTGCCGAGAGAATGCGATTGCCTGGCAGTCCGAGGGCCAGCCTCAGCCGCGCGAATTTGCCCACCAGCACCTTGACATTGCCATTGGGGTCGAGCAGCTGCAGCCGCGCCTGCTGGATCTGGGCCGGGCTGGCCTCGGCGGGCAGCAGACCCTGCTTCTGCATCTCGCCCAGACTCAGCTGGGCGGGGCCATGGGTGCTGAACAGACCGGACTGGGCAGCGATCGGTGTGTCCTCGCCGGGCTTGGCATGCTGGAGTTCATCAAACAGCACGGCCGCCACGAGCATCGGGTTGATGGTGTGGCGTTGGCTCTCGGCCAGAATCACCGGGCGCAGCTCTTCAATGCGGGTGAGAGTGTGGGCCCTCAGGGGGCGGAGGTTGTCCAGCCCTTCGGTGAACAGCTGGGCGATCCTGGGCTGGGGGCCATGCACGCCGAAGCGGCGGTTGAGGTCGCGCAGCTCCTCTGCGGTGAAGTCGAGCGGGTCGGGACGCTGTCCCTCGCTCACGGAACCGCGCGGATCGGAGCCATTGCTGGAGAGGCTGCCGATCAGGGTGGGATCGCTAAAGATCACGGCCGGGCGCTCGGCGCGCAGTGCTAGCGACATCGCCTCCTTGACCACCGCTGTCAGCGGCAGGCCCAGGAGCGTGATGGCGAGCAGGGGCAGGGCATTAGACCAGACACCGGCACGGCCAGCGCTCGCCTGGTGGGGGTGCGGTCGCAGCGCCTGACCCAGACGAGTCAGCAGGGCGGATCGGGTGGCGCGTCGCTTTGAGGCTGACGGCTGACCACCAAGGCGCAAAAAATTTGAGAAAGCCCGCAACGGAATCCGTGATTGCTTCGAATTAGAGCTCGGACGGGGGCTCAAGGTGCGGCTCTGTTGGCAGTTGGGTGGACTGTTAGGTGAGGAGGTCGGTTCAGTTGAAAAACCTGTGCTGCTCTGTATGAATGTGATCTTCACATTTTAGGACGAATTTGCCCCTGTCCAGATCGCCTGGATCGGTCTGTGCTCTGGTCCACACCGCAGGGCGATGGCGATTCCGAACGTTTCCCCTGCATTGCGGCGGATCCCTTGCCGGAACGGCTGGGGCCTGGATACGGTTCGCTGGCCCGGACCCGGCGTTCAAAGGAGTCATGCCTTCGCTTCCGCCTCTAGACGGCCACGATCCAGCCAGCCTCTGGGCCCGCTTTTCCGACCTTCTCTGGTACGACGACGATCTCGGCTTCTGGCTCGACATCAGCCGCATGGGCCTGGCCCAAGCCGATCTCGACCAGCTCACCCCCGCCTTCGAGCGCGCCTTCAGTGCCATGGAGGCCTTGGAGGCCGGGGCCATCGCCAACGCCGATGAACAGCGCCAGGTGGGGCATTACTGGCTGCGGACTCCCGAACGGGCCCCCGATCCCGCCGCGGCCGACCACATCCGCCATGAAGTCGATCACCTGGATGCCTTCGGACGCGAGGTGCTGGCCGGCCGCCTGACCAGCCCAGGCGGCCAGCCGTTCAGCGACGTGCTTTGGATCGGCATCGGTGGCTCCGGCCTGGGCCCGTTGCTGATGATCCGCGCCCTGCAGCGCCATGGGGTGGGCCTGCCATTTCACTTCATCGACAACGTCGATACCCAGGGGCTGAGCCGTAGCCTCGCCGGCCTGGGGGAGCGGCTGCGCACCACCCTCGTGGTCGTGGTCAGTAAATCGGGGGGCACACCTGAACCGCACCTGGGCATGCAGCAGGCGAGGCGGCGGCTTGAGGCGGCCGGGGGCACGTGGTCTGCCCAGGCCGTGGCCGTGACGATGGCCTGCAGTCGCCTGGATCGTCAGGCCGAGGCCGAGGGCTGGTTGCGCCGTTTTGACATGTTCGACTGGGTAGGAGGGCGCACCAGCATCACCAGCGCCGTTGGCCTGCTGCCCGGTGTGCTGATCGGCTGCGACATCCGTGCCTTCCTGGCGGGGGCGGCGGCGATGGATGATCTCACCCGCCGGCCCGAGCTGCGCGCCAACCCGGCCGCCCTGCTGGCCGCCGCCTGGTATGCGGCTGGTGGCGGAGCCGGGCGGCGTGACATGGTCGTGTTGCCCTATCGGGACCGCCTTGAGGTCTTCAGCCGCTACCTGCAGCAGCTGGTGATGGAGTCCCTCGGCAAGGCACTGGATCGCCAGGGCCAGGTGGTGCATCAGGGTCTGGCCGTCTACGGCAATAAGGGCTCCACCGACCAGCACGCCTATGTGCAGCAACTGCGCGACGGCCTCGACAACTTTTTCGTCACCTTCATCGAGGCTCTCGATGAGGCCGCCGACATCCCTGCTATCGAGGGTGAGCAACCGGCCGATTTCCTCGAGGGCTTTCTGCAGGGCACCCGCAGTGCCCTCACCGATGGTGGCCGTCAGAGCCTGACGATCACCTTGCGGCACTTCGATGAGCGGGCCCTTGGTGCCCTGGTGGCCTTGTTTGAGCGTGCGGTGGGGCTCTACGGCGAACTGGTGAATGTCAACGCCTATCACCAGCCCGGAGTGGAGGCCGGCAAGAAGGCCGCCGCCGAGATCCTGGCCCTGCAAAACCGCCTGGAAGCGGTGTTGGCCGATGGACGCGAGCGGGATCTGGCAGCTCTGCAGCAGGAGCTCGATCTGGCCAGCCCTGAACCGCTCTTCTGGATCCTGCGCCACCTCTGCGCTAACGACCGCGGCTACCGCTGCAGCGGCGACTGGGGCCAGCCCGCCAGCCTGCGGCTAGCGAAGGCCTGATCCCAGGCGCCGCTCTGAGCACCGGCGCAGTCCCTCAAGGCACCAGGTTGACCAGCTTGCCGGGCACCACGATCACCCGGCGCGGCGGTTGACCCTCCAGCCACTTGGCGGCCACCTCGCTCGCCAGGGCGAGCTTTTCCAGGGTGGCGGCATCAGCGTCGGCCGGCACCTCCAGGCTGCCGCGCACCTTGCCCTTCACCTGGATCACCAGCTGAATCATGTCGCGTACGAGGGCGGCGGCATCGTGCAACGGCCACCGCTGCCGGTGCACGCTTGAGTGGCCGTCGGGATTGGCTTCGAGTTTCTGCCACAGCTCCTCGGCCAGATGGGGGGCGAAGGGGGCCAGCAGCAGCAGCAGGGTGCGCAGGGCCTCCTCGGCCACCGGCGCGCTGGCTTTCTCCAGTTCGGCGGCCATGGCATTGCTGAGCTTCATCAGCTCCGAGACGGCCGTGTTGAGCTGCACGTCGCCATCGAGGTCCTCGCGAATGGCCTGGATGGCCGTGTGCACGGCGCAGCGCAGCTGCCGCTCCCCCGGGCTGAGCTCGGCCGCCTCGATAGCCGTCGGCACGGCTGGGAGGGTCACCCCCCGCGCCACGGCCCCGTCCACCAGGCGCCAGAGCCGCTGCAGGAAGCGGAACTGCCCCTCCACGTCGGCGTCGTCCCACTCCAGGTCTTTTTCCGGCGGCGCCTTGAACAGAATGAACATGCGGGCCGTGTCGGCGCCGTAACGGTCGATCACCACGGCCGGATCGACGCCGTTGTATTTCGACTTCGACATCTTCTCGTAGAACGTCTCCAACGGCTCGCCGCTGATCGGGTCGCGTGGATCGCTGAGATCCGCCACATCTGCCGGTGCCACGTATTTGCCGGAGTGGGAATTTTTGTAGGTGATGCCCTGCACCATGCCCTGGGTCAGCAGCCTTTGGAAGGGTTCGTCGAAGCTCAGCAGGCCGCGATCGCGCAGCACCTTGGTGAAGAAGCGCGAGTAGAGGAGGTGCAGGATCGCGTGCTCAATCCCGCCCACATACTGATCAACGGGCAGCCAATGGTCCACGGCCCTTCGCCCGAACGGCTGCTCGCCGTTCTTCGGATCGCTATAGCGCAGGTAGTACCAGGAGGAGCACATGAAGGTGTCCATGGTGTCGGTCTCGCGGCGGGCCGGCTTGCCGCAGCAGGGACAGGCCACCCTCACCCAGCTCTCGAGCCGGGCCAGGGGAGAGCCACCTCGACCCTCGAGGGAGACGCCCTGGGGTAGCTCCACCGGCAGCTGCTCCTTCGGCACCGGCACCACGCCGCAGGCCTCGCAGTGGATCGCCGGGATCGGGCAGCCCCAGTAGCGCTGGCGCGAGATTAGCCAGTCACGCAGGCGGTACTGCACCCGTCCCTGGCCCCAGCCCCCTGCTTCGGCGGCCGCGATGATCCGCTGCTTCGCCTCGCTGGAGGGGAGGCCGTCGTACGGTCCGGAGTGGATCATCACGCCGGGTTCGGTCCAGGCGCCGCCCTCATAGGCGTGCTCGTCTGACCCCTCCGGGATGATTACCTGGCGCACCGGCAGCTCGTACTGCCTGGCGAAGAGGAAATCGCGCTGGTCGTGGGCGGGTACGCCCATCACGGCGCCGGTGCCGTACTCCGCCAGCACGTAGTCCGCGATCCAGAGGGGCAGGACCTCTCCGCTGGTGGGGTTGCGGACGCTGGCGCCGATCGGCACACCACGCTTGGGGCGGTCGTCGGCGGTGCGGTCCTGATCGCTCTGGCGGCTTACCAGGTTGCAGAACGCCTCCACCTGGAGCCGCTGCTCCGCTCGGGTGAGCGTCGCTACCAGCGGGTGCTCGGGAGCAAGCACCAGGTAGGTAGCGCCATAGAGGGTGTCGGGACGGGTGGTGAACACGCTGATGCGCTCACCGCTCGAGCTGCCGTCGGGCGTGAGGACGTCGAACTGCAATTCGGCGCCGCTGGAGCGGCCGATCCAGTTGGCCTGCATGGTGCGCACCCGCTCAGGCCAGCCCTGCAGCTGGGGCAGGTCGTCGAGCAGCTGATCGGCATAGGCGGTGATCTTGAGGAACCACTGGCGCAGCTTGCGCTTTTCCACCAGGGCGCCGGAACGCCAGGAGCGGCCCTCCGCGTCCACCTGCTCATTGGCGAGCACCGTGTTGTCGATCGGGTCCCAGTTCACCGTGGCTTCGCGGCGGTAGGCCAAGCCGGCCTCGAGGAACTGCAGGAACAGCCACTGGGTCCAGCGGTAGTAGTCGGCGTGGCAGGTGGCGACTTCCCGGTCCCAGTCAATCGAGAGGCCGAGGCGCTGCAGCTGGGCGCGCATCTGGGCGATGTTGCGATCGGTCCAGACCCCCGGGTCTACCCCCCGCTCGATCGCCGCGTTCTCCGCTGGCAGACCGAAGGCATCCCAGCCCATCGGATGAAGCACGCGGCGTCCCTGCATGCGTTGCACGCGGGCGATCACATCGGTGATCACATAGTTGCGCACATGACCCATGTGCAGGCTCCCCGAGGGATAGGGGAACATCGACAGAGCATAGAAGGGCTCCCCGGCTGCGTCGTCGCTGTCCAGCTCGGGGGTGGCGTCAAGGCGCAGCTCGGCCCAGTGGCGCTGCCAGCGTTCCTCGATCGCCTCGGGGCGGTAGCGGGAGGAATCGGTCACGGGTTCGCTCAGGGTGGGCGATCAGGCGTGATCGTGCCACACCCGCCGAGGCCGCCGGCCCCTTGCCCGGGCTGGAGCAATCAGACCAGGGCCCGGAGCACCGCTATGGCCTCGCGGTTGAGCAGGACCAGCGGAAGACTGGTGTCCTGGCGCAGCGCCAGAAACTGGTTGTCCTGCCACTTCAGCGTTCCTTCCAGCTCCTGCCCGCCAATCATCTGCACGCTCACCATCGTGCGGTTGCGGATCAGCTCCTGGAAATGGCGCACGCTCGGCAGACTGGTGTCGAGCCGTGGGCTCCGGCTTTCGAAGAAGCTCTGCATGTCAACGAGCTGTCATGGCATGCATGGAAGAGGATCAGGCCTGCATAAGATCGGAGTGAGCACGGCCCACCAAATCATTGTGCTTCAGTTCAGCAAATATCAGGGAGCAGGCAACGATTTCCTTCTGCTCGATGGTCGTGGCCTTGAGGATGGCGACACGGCCTATGGGCTCACACCCGCTGCGGTGCAGCGTCTTTGTGACCGCCGCTTCGGTGTCGGCGGCGATGGACTGATCCTGGCGTTGCCGCCGCGGGAGGGCGGAGAGGTGCGCATGCGCATCTTCAACGCCGACGGCACGGAGCCGGAGATGTGCGGCAATGGCATCCGCTGCCTGGCCCGCTTCCTTGCGGACAGTGACGGCGACGCGCCGGGACGCACCTGGCAGATCGAGACCCTCGCCGGGCGGATCGTGCCGGAACTGCAGGCCGACGGCCGCATCCGCGTCGACATGGGCACCCCCCTGCTGGACCCCGAGGCCGTACCCACCACCCTGCCGATCGGTCCGGCGGGTCTGCCCCAGGGGCAGATTGAAGTCGAGGGGGAGAGCTTCGCCGTCGCGGCGGCCGGTATGGGCAACCCCCATGCAGTGATCCCGGTGGCGGAGGTTGCGGCCGTGGCGCTGGAGCGGCTGGGGGCGGCCCTCGAGGTGCATCCGGCCTTCCCGGCCCGCACCAACGTGCATTTCGTTCAGGTGCTGCATCCCGAGCATCTGGTCATGCGGGTCTGGGAGCGGGGTGCTGGCCCCACCCTGGCCTGCGGCACCGGCGCCTGCGCCACCCTGGTGGCCTGCCACCGCCTCGGCCTGTGCGGGCGTCACGCGCGTCTGGATCTGCCGGGGGGCTCCCTGGAGATCGCGTGGTGTGCCGAGTCCGACCACCTGTTTATGACCGGTCCAGCCGAGGCGGTGTTCGACGGGGTGCTGGTGCCCGGTTTGATTGCGCTCGATGGCGTCGCCTCGGGCGCTGCCACCACCACGGCCGCTGAAGGGGCGGGCGCTGACGGGGCAGCCGCTGGTGCCGCCGATGCTGCCAAGGGGAGTGGCGGCGGCCTCGATTGCGCCACGGCTTGCGTCCATGGCTGCGTACGGCCCGAGGCCTGCCCCAATGCGGAGGCCCGCGCGCGCGTCGAGGCCCTGCTCGGCGGCCGTTCTCTCGATGAGCTGGTGGCGATGGCCTCCAACTCGCTCGAATCGCGCACGCGCGAGCGCTTCGAGCGGGAGCTGGGCCGCAACCCCGGAGGCTGAGCCATGGCTATCTATCTCGACAGCTGCGCCACCACGCCCCCGTCTCCTGATGTGCTAGCGGCCATGACCGCCGTGTACCAGGAGGCCTGGGCCAATCCCTCGAGCACGCATGGCTTCGGCCTGGCGGCGGCCGAACGGCTCGAACGGGGTCGCCAGAGCATCGCCTCCGTGCTGGGCTGTGATCCCAGCCAGGTCCTGCTCTGCTCCGGCGGCAGTGAGGCCATTCACAACGCCCTGCTGGGCGCCACCGGCGGCATGGCTCCCGGTCGTCTGCTGATCTCGGCGGTGGAGCATCCGGCCACCGTCGCCGCCGCGGAGCAGCTGCGCCAGCGGGGCTGGGAGCTGGAGCGCCTTCCGGTGGATTCCGAGGGGCTGCTCGATCTCATTGCCCTGCAACGCTTGCTGGCCCCCCCTACACGCCTGGTCTCGCTGATCTGGGGCCAGAGCGAAGTGGGCACGCTGCAGTCGATCGACACCATTGGCCGTCTCTGTCGCGAGGCCAACGTCCTGCTGCACGTCGATGCCGTGCAGGTGGTGGGCCATCTGCCGCTGACCTTCTCCGAGCTGCCGGTGGATCTGCTCAGCTGCGCCTCCCACAAGCTGCAGGGGCCCCGTGGCGTGGGGGTCCTGCTGGTGCGGGAGGGCCTGAAGCTCACACCCCTGATCGGCGGTGGCGGCCAGGAGTCGGGTCGCCGTGGCGGCACCGAGCCGGTGGCGCTGGTGGCAGGCTTTGCCCGGGCCCTGGAGCTCTGCTCTGAGCGCCTGGCAGCCCATGGCGGCGTCGATCCGATCGCCGGGCTGCGCAACGACCTGTTGGAGCGCCTGCTGCGGCTCGAGGGGGTGCGGCTCAGCGGTCCCGATCCGCTCCAGTCGCCAGCGGCTCCCCGCCTGCCCCATCACATCAGCCTGCTGATGGCCACCCCCAGTGGTCGGCCCCTCTCCGGTCGCCGCCTGGTGCAGACGATGTGGCAGCAGGGCTACGCGGTCAGCAGTGGCTCGGCCTGCAGCAGCGGTCGCGGGGCCAATCCCTACGGCCTCGCCCCCAGCCCGATCCTGCTCGCCATGGGCTTCGGCGAAACCGAGGCGGCCACCGGACTGCGCCTCAGCCTCGGTCCCTGGCTCACCGCCACCGACCTGCAGGGCGTGCCCGAGGCGCTGGAGCGTGCCCGCCAGCGGGTCATGGCCGGCGAGCCGGTGGGCTGAGCCCCGCCCGCCACTCCCCTGCCCCGTTCGCCTTCCTGACCCGCCGTCTCCATGATCTCCCCTGAACCTGCAGCTGATGCCGTTGACCGGCTGCCCGCCGATCTGAACGGTGCCGAGGCGGAGGCCTTCGTGGCCCTGCAGGAGGCCCTGGCCGATGGGGATGGGGGCCGCTGGACTGTGGAGTTGCGCTTCCAGGGGCTGCGGCTGTTGCCGGTGGTGCTCCGCCTCGCCGAGGCTCTTGTGGCGGCCGGTGTGCCGCTGCGGCTGCTGTTCGCCGATATGGGCGCGACTGCCCTGGCCCGGCGCGACCGGCCCGAGTTAGCGGAGCGGATCGCCAGCTTCGCGGACCAGCGCCGCCTGCAGGAGCAGGGACCCAGCGATGGGGTGCTGCTCCTGGTGGGTGCCAGCCAGGCGGAATACGACCAGGTCGAGGCCCTCTGCAGCGACCATCGAGGCCCTGCCGTGCTGGTCAATGCCGCCCTCGAGGATGCGGCGGTGGGCATCGGCAGCGTGGCCCGCCAGCGCCGGCGTGGCTTTCTATCCCTCTGGCAGGCAGCCTATGCCCTGATCCCCCAGGCCGGCAGCGCCCTGCGTCGGGTTTACCCGGGGGAATGGGAGCTCTTTCGCCTCGATGCCGACGGCTTCCGGCCGGTGGCGCGCTTCGAGCGCCGCCCGGATGGCGAAGAGCAGGAGCAGGCGCTGCAGGGGGGCGCAGCGTCGGGCCTGGGCAGCAATCTTCGGGCTCTGGGGGATCTGATCGAAGGTCTGCAGCGCTGAGCGCGGCGCACCCCACCCTGGTGCCGCCGGGAAGACCTGCGTACACTTCGCGGACTCATGCGTCCCTATGGCGAACACACCCTCCTCCCGCCGCTCCTACAGCCTTGTCGACCTGGGCGCTGCCGTCGCTGTGGCCCTGGCCGTCGGCGGTGTGGTCTGGAGTCCCAAGCTCAGCGGTGCCATCGCCAGTGCCACCGGAGCAATGCAGCCGGTGATCGTCACCGTCGATGTGCGCGGCGTTCCCGCGGCCGATGCCCCGTCCCTGGTCAAGAGCATCGAGGAGGAGGGCAACGTGTCGGTCGTGATCCGCAACCAGCCCCACGGCACGGTCGCTGTGAAGCAGGTGTTGCCGCTGGAACGTCGCATCTCCACCCTCTCCCCCGATGGCCGGGTGGTGAGTGCCCCGGACCCCAACCAGAAGACCTTCGGCAGCTTTGATGCCCGCCTGGTGCTTGAAGGCCAGGGCCGCAAGACGGCCGGTGGCGTGGTTTTCGGCAACCAGACCATCAAGATCGGAGCCCCGGTGGAATTGGAGGGTAGCCGCTTCCGTTTCGGCGGCAGCGTCACCGACCTGCAACTTGGACAGCGCTGAGATGACCCGATCCCAACCCTTGATCCACCCCCTGGCGGCCCTGCTGCTGGGCAGTGCGATCGCCCTGCCCTGCCTGACCCCGGCCGCTCAGGCCCAGGGTGCCTCCTACGCGGGCGTTGCGTCGCCTGCCCTCCCCCCCGTGCAGGCCCTCCGGCCGGCCCCCCTGGCCAGCCTGTCTTCCCTGCCGCCTCCGCTGGCCCTGCCGCAGCTGCAGGCCGAGGTCAGTTGTCCAGCGCTGCAGCAGCGCATCGCCTCCCTGATCGGCTCTGAGGCCTACGCCTGGAGCGTGTCCGTTGCTGATCCCGGCGGCCACCTGCTGGCCGATGTCAACGGCCTGCGGCCGCGGGTACCGGCCTCCAACCAGAAGCTGATCAGCACCGCCTTCGCCCTCGACCGGCTCGGCCCCGACCACCGCCTGACCACCCAGCTGTGGCGCCTGGGCGATGGCAGCTTCCGCCTCACCGGCCAGGGCGATCCCGATCTGGCGGTGCCCCACCTGCAGCGCTTCGCCAAGCTGGCCCTCTCCTCCGGCGGTAGCAGCGGCCTGCCCGCCGGTTCTGTGAAGCTGCAGCTGGCCGAAGAGCCTGCCCAGGGCTGGTGGCCCCAGGGCTGGAGCTACGGCGACCGGGCCTACGCCTACGGCGCGCCGATCACCCGCCTGGCCATCACCAGCAACGCCATCGAGGATGCCGTCAGCAATCCCCCCTCCAGGCTGCGCACCCTGCTCGATCGGGCCGTGAAGCAGCAGGGTGGCTCGGCCCAGTTCGAACTGGTCTCGGCCACCGCCCCGATCCCGGGCGACGCGGTGCTGGTGCATGAGGAGCCATCCACCTCAATGCATGGCCTGCTCAGCCTGGCCAACACTGAGAGCCACAACTTCACGGCCGAAGTGCTTCTGCGCACGGCCGCCGGGACCTGGAACGTCGATCAGGCCGCCCAGATCGAGACCGCCTGGCTGAACCAGCAGGGACTGCCGATGCAGGGTGTGCGCATCTTCGACGGCAGTGGTCTCGACCGCTCCAACCGCGTCACCTCCCGCTTCCTCACGGCGCTGCTGCTGCGGATGGACCAGCACCCTTACAGCCGCGACTTCTTGGCCTCGATGGCGATCGCCGGTCAGCGGGGCACCCTGCGCAATCTGTTTTCCGGCACTCCACTGGAAGGACGCCTCTACGCCAAGACGGGCACGCTCACTGGTGTGAGAGCGATCAGCGGCGTGCTTCAAACCAACGACGGTCCTCGCTATGTGAGTGCCATTTCCAACGGTGCCGGTACTCCGAACCAGACGATCGGGCAGATTCTGCGGCAGGTGATGAACGTCTCCCTCTGCTCCCAGGGGATCTGATCGCCCGCTGGCAGAAAGCCAGGCTCTGGAGCCGGGCTTTACGGTGCTGAGGTGAGGCCGCTGCTCAGCTGGCCAGGCCCCGAGTGGCGCGGCGCAGCCGACCTGCCACCCGACGGGTGCGGCTGCCGGCCTCGGCTTCCTGGATCGGGGCGACCTCGGCGCGTGGGGCCGAGCGGTCCTGGCTGTGGAGGCGACCCAGCTCCTGGCGGCCGCCGAGCACCACTTGGCTGAGCTCCTTGAGCCGTACCTCCAGTTCACCCAGCACCTGCTCGGCGTAGCGGTTGGCGCCGTCCTGGATGGCGGCGGATTCCTGGCGAGTGCGGGCCAGGAGCGCTTCGCACTGCTGTTGGGTCTGCTTGCCGAAGCTCAGGGCATCGGCATGCAGCCGTTCCGCTTCGGCCTGGCTGTCGCGCTGCAGGCGCACCCCCTCGCTGCGGATCGCCTCGAGTTCCTGCATGGACTGCTGGCGAGCCCGCTCGTGTTGCTCAACCAGCTGGCGGTTGCGCTCCGCTGCTTCCTGGTCGAGCTGCTGGCGGCGAGCCTGGCCCTCCTGTTCTAACTGCTGGCGGCGGCTGGCAAACTGCTGCTCCATCTGGGCGAGCCGGGCCTGGTGCTCCTGCTCCACCTGGGCAGCCTGCTGGCGGGTTTGGAGCATCAGCTGCTCACACTGCTGGCGGGCCTGATCGCGCAGTTCGGCCACCTGGCGCTCCGCTTCCTGGCGGATGGCGGCCTGGTTGATCAACTGCTCCCGCTCGCGCTTGGCCTGGACGACGATCTCTTCGGCCTGCTGACGGGCCTTCTCGATGAAACCCTCGCGCTTGCGGATCAGCTCATCGGCCTGGCTGATCTGCCCGGGCAGCGACTCCCTGAGAGCATCCATCATCTCGATGGCGTCCTGCTCGTTGACTAGGCGGCCACCACTGAACGGGATGCGGCTGCCGTCGAGGAGGACCTCCTCCAGCTGATCCAGCTGATCGAGGACGGTGATGCGGACCTCAGACATGTCGACCTTGAGGGGATGAACGATTAAAGAGCCTCGCGAGGTCGGCCGCCACTCCAGACGGCACCATGTGGGAGACATCGCCGCCGAAGCGGGCTACTTCCTTCACCACCGAGCTGCTCAGGAAGCTGTGGTGCACCGCCGTGGCCAGGAAGAGGGTCTCCATCTGGGGCGACAGACTCTTGTTGGTGTGGGCGATCTGCAGCTCGAACTCGAAGTCGCTGAGGGCGCGCAGCCCGCGCAGGATCACGGCGGCCCCGCAGCGGCGGGCGACGTCGACGGTGAGCCCATCGAAGCTGCTCACTTCCACCCCCTCCAGGTGGGCGGTGGCCGCCCGGATCTGCTCCAGCCGCTTCTCCAAGGGGAAGCAGGGCTGCTTGGCGGGGTTCTGCAGCACCGCCACCACCAGCCCATCGAACAGCCGGACGCCGCGCTCGATCAGGTCGAGGTGGCCAAGAGTCAGGGGATCGAAGCTGCCGGGGTAGAGGGCGCGCATGGGCAGACGGGGGGCAGGGCGGGGGACGGTAGTGGGCCGAGGACAGGCGGGCTCAGCCTATGGATGGTCGCTGCCGAGCGGCCTCGAACCTGGCGGATCAGCTTCCTAGAGTCATGAGAGCTCCCCGTGGAGATTTCCATGTCCGACGCCAGTTTCGATCCGGCCGCCAAGAAGACCCTGCTGCGAAAGATCCCCCACGGGGTGTTCATCTGCGGTGTGGCCGAGGGGGAGGAGGTCAACGGCTTCACGGCCAGCTGGGTGACCCAGGGCTCCTTTGAGCCGCCCCTGGTGGTGATGGCGGTGCGGGCCGACTCCACTAGCAACGGCATCATCCAACGCAGCGGCCGCTTCTCTCTGAATGTGCTAGCGGCGGATCAGAAGGACCTGGCGGCGGTCTTCTTCAAGCCCCAGAGGGGCATCGGTGGCCGCTTCGACGCCGCTCCCTTCCAGCTGGGACCCCTGGGGCTGCCGATCCTGGACGACGCCCTCGGTGCCGTGGAATGCGAGCTGGTGGGTCAGGTGGCGGCCGGCGATCACACCGTGTTCGTCGGTGAGGTCAAGGGCGCGGTGCTGCACCGCGACGGTGCCGCCCTGGAGCTGGCGGCTACCGGCTGGCAGTACGGGGGGTGACGCACTCCGGTGTGGCAGCAGGTCCAATTCGCCCTCTGCAGCAGCAGCCCGAGCGACTGAAGGCCCGGCTGCGGGAGATCCCCGCTGAGCCGGGCTGCTATCTGATGCGCGATGGCGAGGATCGCATCCTCTACATCGGCAAGGCGAAGGTGCTGCGTCAGCGCGTGCGCAGCTATTTCCAGAGTGGTAGCGGCCATGGCCACAGCCCGCGCATCTCGCTGATGGTGCGGCAGGTGTGCGAGATCGAATGCATCGTCACCGACAGCGAGGCCGAGGCGCTGGCGCTGGAGTCGAACCTGATCAAGCAGAACCAGCCGCACTTCAATGTGCTGCTGAAGGACGACAAGAAATATCCCTACCTCTGCATCACCTGGAGTGAGGCCTATCCGCGCATCTTCATCACCCGCCGGCGCCGCTTTCGCAGCCCACTCGATCGCTTCTATGGCCCCTATGTGGATGTGGGGCTGCTGCGACGCACCCTGTCGCTGGTGAAGCGGGTCTTTCCACTGCGCCAGCGCCCCCTGCCGCTGCACCGCGACCGCACCTGCCTCAACTACGACATCGGTCGCTGCCCAGGGGTGTGTCAACAGAAGATCGATTCCGAGGCTTACCACCGCACCCTGCGCCAGGTGGCGATGGTGTTCCAGGGCCGCAATGAGGAGCTGCTGGCCCTGCTCCATGAGCAGATGGGCAAGTACGCCGAGCGCCTCGACTTCGAGGCGGCGGCCCGGGTGCGGGACCAGCTGCAGGGGCTGGATGCGCTGACGGCAGATCAGAAGATGAGCCTCGGCGACAGCTCGGTCAGCCGCGACGTGATCGCCCTGGTGGCCGATGAACGGCTGGCGGCTGTGCAGTTGTTCCAGATGCGGGCGGGCAAGCTGGTGGGTCGGCTGGGCTACACGGCGGAGGCCCTTTCAGCCGGCCCTGGCACAATCCTGCAGCGGGTGATCGAGGAGCACTACAGCCAGGTGGAGCCGGTGGAGATTCCGCCGGAACTGCTCGTGCAGCATGCTTTGCCTCAGCAGGAGCTGATCGCCGAGTGGCTCAGCGAGCGGCGCGGCCGCCGCGTGGCCCTGGCGGTTCCGCAGCGGCAGCAGAAGGCGGAGCTGATTGAACTGGTGGAGCGCAACGCGGCCTATGAGCTGCAGCGCGCCCAGCGGGGAGCGGAGCAACAGCAGCTGGCCACCGAAGACCTCGCTCAGCTTCTGGAGCTGCCCACGCCCCCAAGCCGGATCGAGGGCTACGACATCAGCCACATCCAGGGCAGCGACGCCGTCGCCTCCCAGGTGGTGTTCATCGACGGCCTGCCGGCCAAGCAGCACTACCGCAAATACAAGATCCGCAGCAGCAGCATCCACGCCGGCCACTCCGACGACTTCATGGCCATGGCCGAGATCATGCGCCGCCGTTTCCGGCGCTGGTCGCAGGCGAAGGCTGAGGGGGCCGACCTGGAGACGCTCCGCCGCGAGGCCTCCTGTGCCCTGCATACCGGCGGCCTTAACGACTGGCCCGACGTGGTGATGATCGACGGCGGCAAGGGACAGCTATCGGCGGTGATGGAAGCGCTGCGCGAACTCGACCTGCACGAGGATCTCGTGGTCTGTTCCCTGGCCAAGCAGCGGGAGGAGGTGTTCCTCCCCGGGGCCAGCCAGCCGCTGGAGAGCGAGCCCGACCAGCTGGGGATCACGCTGTTGCGCCGGCTGCGCGACGAGGCCCACCGCTTCGCCGTGAGCTTCCATCGCCAGCAGCGGGGCGAGCGGATGAAGCGCTCACGGCTCAGCGAGATTCCCGGACTCGGACCGAAGCGGATCCGGGACCTGCTGGCCCACTTCCGCTCGATCGATGCGATCCAGCTGGCCAGCGTCGAATCCCTGGCGGCCGCGCCGGGCCTGGGGCCTGCCCTGGCGCGGCAGGTGTGGGAGTACTTCCATCCCTCTGTCAGCGAAGATGACACCCTCAGCGCGAACATCCCCCTGGCCCATCCCCTGGAGCTGGCCCGTTGAGCCCCAACTCTCTGCTGCGGGGCCTAGGCCTGGCGTGCCGCCGGCTGGCTGTCCTGCTCTGCTTGCTGGCCCTGCTGCTGATCGCTGCGCCGGTGGTATCGGCGGCCCCCGGACTCTGTGTCGGCCCGGTCTGCGGCGATGAGATCACCCGCAGCGCCAAGCACCACTGGCAGTTGAAGCTGCGGCTGGCCGATCAGCTGGGGCACCGCGAGCGCATCACGGTCGACTGCCGCGACGGCCACATCAGCCCCGTGGCCGGACCCGTGGAACGGGGCTATGGCGGCGCCGTGGTGCGCAGGGCCTGCCGTCTGGCGGGCTCCTGAACCGATGACCACCGGGGTCTGGGTGCTGGGGGACCAGCTGCATCCCGATCAGGCGGCCCTGGTGGGCTGTGATCCGGCGACCACGCGGGTGGTGCTGATCGAAAGCGCCTCGGTGCTGGCCCGGCGCGCCTACCACCGCCAGAAGCTGGTGCTGGTCTGGAGCGCCATGCGCCATGCCGCCGCCGACCTGGCCGCCGCCGGCTGGCAGGTCGACCTGCTGGAGGCGGAGAGCTTCGCCTCGGCGCTGCCGGCCTGGCTCCAGAGCCACCGGATCACCGAGCTGCGGGTGATGGAGCCGGCCGATCGGCCCTTCCGTGATCAGATCGAGCGGCTGGACCTGCCGGTGCCCCTGCGCTGGGTGGCCTCCAATGCCTTTCTCTGGAGCCAGGAGGCCTTCGCGGTCTGGGCCAGCGGCTACAGGCAGTGGCGGCTGGAGCTCTTCTACCGGGAGGGACGCCGCCGCTTCGCCGTGCTGATGGAGGGGGAGGGGGCCTCTGCCACGCCTCTGGGGGGCCAGTGGAATTTCGACCGTGAGAACCGCCGGCCGCCGCGCAAGGGGCTGGTGGGCCCGGAACCGCTGATCTTCGAGCCCGACGCCCTCACCCAGGCCGTGATGGACAAGCTGCGGCGACTCGATGCCCAGCGGGCCGAGGCGGGACTGCCGCCCTTGCCCGGATCGCTCGAGCCCTTCCACTGGGGCGTCAGCCGGGCCCAGGCGTTGCAGGTGCTGGAGCACTTCATCGCCACCCGACTCGCGGGCTTCGGTCCGTACCAGGACGCCATGGTGAGCGGCCAGCCGACGCTCTGGCATGCCCTGCTCAGTCCGTATCTCAACCTTGGACTGCTGCATCCGTTGGAGGTGATCCGCCGCCTGGAGGAGGCCGGACGGGAGCAGCAGGCGCCCCTGGCGAGCCTGGAGGGGGTGATCCGTCAGATTCTCGGCTGGCGGGAGTTCACCCACGGCCTCTACCACTGGTTCGGTCCGGACTACCCCACGCTCAACCACCTGGAGGCCCACGAGCCCCTGCCCGCCTTTCTGGGGGAGCTGGGCGGCAGCGGCATGGCCTGCCTTGACACCGTGCTGGGGGAGCTGGCGACGACGGGCTACGCCCATCACATCCAGCGGCTGATGGTGCTGGCCAACTACGGCCTGCTGGCCGGTCTCGATCCCCAGGCCCTCACCGCCTGGTTCCATCACATGTTCATCGACGGTTTCGACTGGGTGATGCAGACCAACGTGATCGGCATGGGACTATTCGCCGATGGCGGGCGGCTGGCCAGCAAGCCCTACGCCGCCAGTGGCGCCTACATCCAGCGGATGAGCACCTACTGCAGCGGCTGTGGCTACGACCCGAAGCAGCGCACCGGACCCCAGGCCTGCCCCTTCAATGTTTTGTACTGGGATTTTCTGGCCCGCCATCGCCAGCGGTTCGCGGGCCATCCGCGCATGGCCCTGGTGATGCAGCAACTGGCGAAACGTGACCCTGCCGAACTGGAGCAGATCAGACGCCAGGCCCAGGCCCACCGCGAGGCCGGCCCCAAAGCCGTCTAGCTTGAAGCGCCGCTTCTGCAGCCCTCCGGCCCGCCGCCGTCATGTCCGCCGCCCCGCTCCTGGCCCTCACCTGGCCGCCCGAGGCTTACCTGTGGTTCAAGACCCTCCACATCGTCGGCGTGGTGGTGTGGTTTGCCGGGCTCTTCTACCTGGTGCGGCTGTTCATTTACCACCGGGAGGCCGAGGAGCTGGACGCCTTGCTGCGCGCTCCCTTTCAGGAGCAGTACGCCCTCATGGAGCGACGGCTGGCCAACATCATCACCACGCCGGGAATGGTGGTCGCGGTGGTGATGGCGGTGGGCCTGCTCAGCGTCAACCCCGACTGGATGCACCAGGGCTGGATGCACGCCAAGCTCGCAGTGGTGGCCCTGCTGCTCGGCTATCAAGGCTTCTGCTACCGCCTGATGGGCCAACTGCGGCAGGGCAGCTGCCAGTGGAGTCCCAAGCAGTTGCGGGCGCTCAACGAACTGCCCACCCTGCTGCTGGTGCTCGTGGTGATGCTGGTGGTCTTCAAGAACCAGTTCCCGACGGGAGCCGCCACCTGGTTCCTGGTGGCCCTGGTGGTGTTCATGGCCGTCTCAATCCAGTTTTATGCCCGCTGGCGCCGCCTGCGGGCCGAGCGCCTGGCGGCGGCGGGAGGCGACGGTGCTGCGGCCTGAGGCCTCCCGCCATCCCCTGGCGGCGGTGCTGCGCCAGGCGGAGGCCAGCAGCTGTCCGGGCCGCTTCAACTTCCACTGCCACTCCATCGCCAGCGACGGCAGCCTCAGCCCCGAGGAGCTGGCCCGGGCGTACCAGGAGCTGGAAAGAAAACTGGGCCGGCCTCGAGAAGAGGCCAGCCCAGATGCGTCCACCACGCCGCAGCCCCAGGCTTACACCCGGGAAGAGGGTGTCAAGGAGTACGGCGAGTTCCTGGCCGACAAGTTCGAGGAAGCCGAGTTCAACCCCTTCGAGATGGCTGC
>CAIRWM010000003.1 GCA_903882285.1 uncultured cyanobacterium | reverse complement strand
GCTGCCAACGGCTGGATCGAAGAGCGGCTGAGACAGACCGCCTGGATGGTGGCACTGGAGAAGGGGTGGGCAATGCCTGCCCGGTTCGCGCCCACGCCTTTGCTGCGGCCTCCAAGCCCATGCCCGATCCCGAGGGTCCTGTCAGCCAGGAGCCTGCGACTTCGCCAGAATCAATGAATTCTCAGCGTTCCTGGCCCGGCCTCGATCGGCTCGGCCTCATCCAGGCCATCGGTGGCCTGCTCCTCGGCCTGATCGCCCTGTTCTCCTCCTATGACCACGTCAACATCGCTGGCCGCAACCTCCCGCTCCAGCAGCAATGGGGAATCCTGTTCATCGCTGCCTCGGTGGCGACAATTTTTGTCGATGCTGAACTGGCGACCCGTACGCGAGATCGAGCGGCAGACAAGGCTGATCGAGCAGCGTACGAAGCAGACCGAGATCGAGATCGCGCAGCTCGAAGCCGAAAGCGCCAGGTGGAACGCCTTGAACGCCTCCATACAGCGGCTGTGCTTTCCGCCCGAGTCCAGCTCGACCCCTCCGCCACCAACCGAGCCCGATTGCGGGCCTTCCTCGCCCTGATCAGCGGTGAGTTCCCGCCGGAGACTGGCGAGAACGGTGGCTGAGCACAACAGAATCCGGCCGGGCCTAGCTCGGCCGATCTCTCCCTGCAGCACACAGCTCTGGCCTAGTCGTTCGTCCTGCAGGAGTTGCCGTGCGGCCTGGGCCCTGCTGGGTCGCACCGCGAAAGGCTGGCGCGAAGGGAAGAACGCCCAAGGGCTCAGCTTCATGGAGCCAGGTGAAACGGGGCCCCCAAGCACAACGCCCCAATCTGACTAACGTGCTAGCAGAGAGCAAGCAGCAGCCCCCCCCGTCCATGCGCACCCTTTACATCCGCCACGTGCCCGACGAGGTGGCTGCGCAGCTGGAGAAGCTCGCCGCCAAGGCGGGTCTGCCGTTGAGCACCTTCGCCCTGCAGGAGCTCACCGAATCCGCCCGGCGCGCCGACAACGCCGAGCTGCTGAACGCCCTGCCCTCCCTGCCGATCGCGCGCGCCAGCATCCTGGAGGCCCTGGCCGAGAGCCGCGCCGAGCGCTGATGGTGGTGATCGATGCCTCGGTGCTTGTCGATGCCCTGCTGGTGGCAGGCCCTGCGCGGATCCGGCTGGCGAGCGACAACCTGCAGGCTCCGGAGCTGATCGATGCCGAGCTGCTTTCGGTGCTGCGCAGGCTGGTCCTGGCCGACAAGCTGCAGGAGGGTCATGCCCTGCGGGCACTGGCCACCGCCAACCGTCTAGGCCTGCGCCGCCACCCCAGCCGCTCGCTCTGGCCCCGGGCCTGGGAGCTGCGCACCAACCTCTCCGCCTATGACGCCCTCTATGTGGCCTTGGCCGAGCAGCTCGATGCGCCCTTGCTCACCGCCGATGCCCGCCTCGCCAGGGCACCGGGGCTGCGGTGTCTGGTGGAGGTTATGGAGCCATGACCACCTCTGACGATCTGCAGCGGCCCGATGCCTTGGCAGAGCTGTACCCAGTCGTAGGTGAATGCCGCATCACTGGGCGTGATGGGCCATGGAGCTTCGGAGTTGATGTCTGCTTTCCAGCTATGCAGTTACTGCATAGTTGCCGGATCTGGTCTTACACCGCGGCCTAAGCTTCGCTCCAAAAGGTGGCCATCCTGCAGCTGCTCAGCCCATGAGCCTCCACCACGAGATCGCCTTCGAGCGCGAGATCTGCGAGCATCTCGGCGCCAACGGCTGGCTCTATGAGGAAGGCAGCGCTGCTGCCTACAGCCGCGAGCTGGCCCTCTTCCCGCCAGACCTGATCGCCTGGGTGCAGGAGGCCCTGCCGGAAGCCTGGGAGGTATTGCAGAAGAACCACGGATCCAAGGCGCAAGCCACCCTGCTGCAGCGCGTGCGGCAGCAACTCGATCAAGTGGGCACCCTTGATCTGCTGCGCCACGGGGTGGAGGTGCTGGGGCTGCCCAAGGCCCTCAAGCTCGCTGAGTTCAAGCCGGCCTTTGGACTCAATCCACAGATCCTGGCCCGCTACAACGCCAACCGCCTGCGGGTGGTGCGCCAGGTGCGCTACTCCACGCGCAATGAGAACTGCCT
>CAIRWM010000002.1 GCA_903882285.1 uncultured cyanobacterium | reverse complement strand
TGATGGACCAGGAGGCCGGCCGCGCCCGCAGCGGCGTCAGGACGTCGATGCGCAACCGCATCGTTCGCACCGGGGCGAAACACTTCGATCAGGTCACCCTGGATGAGCGGCTGCGCCTGGCGGGCTGGGACGGACTGAAGCAGAAGGAGATCGCCTTCTTCTACGGCTGAGCGCTCAGCTGCACATCTCCTCGAGGGTCTCGATCACCTCCTGCTGGAAGGATTCCAGATCGTCGGAGTCGCTCAGATCGATCCCCTCACCAGCGGCGTTCTGGGAGAGTTCCTGGAAGTGGAAGGCTCCTTCGCCATGGGCGAGGAACTCCATGGCGGAGGGTTCACCGCTCTCCTTGTAGGCGTCGCAGAGGGCCAGGAAGGCCGCATCCTCGGTGAAATCCCAGCTCATGAAGACGTTGGTGCGGAAGAAACAGGGGGTGGTGCTGAATGACCTTTAACGCCTACCCCCCGGAATTCGTCAACCTCCTGGCGCCACTTTGTGCCAGTCCTTCGTCAGACTCGCCTCCACGACCGGCAGCCGCAAGCCCATGACTATGCCCCCCAATCCGCCGCTGTCACCGGCCTCCCAGCAGGCGCTGAACGTGCTGGGCGAGCCCCTGGTGGTCTGTGGCTGCACACCACTCACGGGCTGGTTTCGCGATGGCCACTGCGCCACCGATCCGGCCGATCTGGGCCGGCACACGGTGTGCTGCGTGGTGAACGAGGCCTTTCTTCGCTACACCCGCTCCCAGGGCAACGACCTCAGCACCCCGGAGCCGGCCTATGGGTTTCCAGGTCTCCGCCCCGGCGATCACTGGTGCCTCTGCGCCGCCCGCTGGCTGGAGGCCTACGAGGACGGCATGGCACCGCCGGTGCGGCTCGAAGCCTGTGAGCGCTCCAGCCTCGAGGTCATCTCCCTGGAACTGCTTCGCCAGAACGCGGCCTGAGACCTCCTGGGTCCAGGCCTCACCAGGGCACCGTCGAGCCGTCCCAGGCCAGGAAGGCACCGCTGCTGCCGGGTTGCTGCCCTGCCAGCACGTCCAGCAACTGGGTGGCGGCCCGATGGGGGCTGAACAGGGCCTCGGCGGCTACGCCGCCGCGGAAGGGGGCTGAGAGATCGGTGCTGGTGGTGCCGGGATGCAGCAGGGTGACGCAGGCCTGAGGCAGACGACGGCGCCACTCCAGGGCGAGGGTCGTCAGCAGCTGGTTCTGGGCCGCCTTGGCGGCCCTGTAGGCGTACCAGCCCCCAAGCCGGTTATCACCGATGCTTCCCACCCTCGCCGACAGGCTGGCGAAGTGACTGGGCTGGTCCCGCGGCAGGGCCGCCTCGATCGCCTGGGCCAGCAGCAATGGGCCCCAGGCATTCACGGCAAAGCTGTGTTCCAGGGCCACTCGGCTCACCTGGGAGAGGCGCTTTTCGGGCTGGAGGTCCGGTGCGTGCAGCACCCCGGCTGTGCAGATCACCAGCCGTAGCGGCGTGAGCTCGCGCTGGGCCTGCAGCCTGAAGGTGGCCAGGCTGGTGTCGTCGCAGAGATCGAGCTGGAGGTGCTGGGCGCCAGCCTCGCCGGGGTCAGCCTTACCGTCGCATGGTTGGCGACGGCCGGCGGACCAGAGTCGCAGGCCCGGAGCGCGGGCCGGCAGGGCCTCCAGCAGGGCGCGCCCAATGCCACCGCAGCCCACCACCAGGGCGTGGCCGCTCCAGCTGGTCCAGGAGGAGGGGGCTGGATCCGCCATGGCGCTGGTCGTAGATGGCGCATGATGGCAAGGCCGGGAACGGACATGGCACTGCGGATCACCCTGTTGGGGCGGGGAGCCTGGGGCAGCACCCTGGCGCGCTTGTGGCAGGACGGCGGACACGCCGTCCGCCTCTGGTCGCGCCGTGATGGCGGCACGGCCCAGCCGTTGCTGCTCGGCAGCGATCTGATCGTCTCGGCCGTGTCGATGGCGGCGGTGGAAGGGATTGCCGAGCAGCTGGGTCCCCACTGGCCTTCGGATGTGCCCCTGCTGAGCTGCAGTAAGGGGATCGATCTGGAGCGCCACTGCACCGCCAGCCAGCTCTGGCGCCGCCACCTACCGGCCGTGCCGCTGGCGGTGCTCAGTGGCCCCAACCTGGCCGACGAACTCGATCGTGGCCTGCCCGCCGCCAGTGTCGTCGCCAGTTCGGAGAGCCTGCTGGCCCATACCCTGCAGCATCAGCTGCGCGCCCCCCATCTGCGCTTGTACACCAACGCCGATCCAATCGGCACCGAGGCGGCCGGGGCGCTCAAGAATGTGATGGCTCTGGCGGCGGGCATCAGCGACGGCCTGGGGCTGGGGGCCAATGCCCGCGCCTCCCTCCTCTGTCGCGGTCTGGCCGAGATCGGCCTGGTGCTGAACGCCCTGGGTGGGCAGTCGTCCACGCTCTACGGCCTGGCCGGCCTGGGAGACCTGCTGGCCACCGCCACCAGTCCCCTCAGCCGCAACTATCGCTTCGGACTGGCCCTCGCCGCCGGCCAGGACGAGGCCAGGGCTCTGAACGGCATCGACGCCACTGTGGAGGGTCCCCGCACGGCGCGGGCCACGCTGGCCTTGGCCGAGCGCCATGGCTGGCGCCTGCCGATTTGCGAGCAGGTGGTGCGGCTGCTCGATGGCGAGATCGATGCCTCCCGGGCGGTGCGGGCGCTGATGGAGCGTGACCTGCGGCCGGAGCAGGCCGTGGGCGAAGCGCCGGGGGACTGAGCGTGCTCCCCGCCGTCCTGATTGAGGCCTTCGCCGAGGCCCCCTGCAACGGCAACGGAGCCGCCGTGGTGCTGCTGCAGGAACCGGCCACCGCCGCCTGGATGCAGGCCGTCGCCGGCAGCCTGCGGCAGTCGGAGACAGCCTTTCTGCTGCAGGACCAGGGGCACTGGCTGCTGCGCTGGTTCACAACGGGCTGTGAGGTGCCCCTGTGCGGCCACGCCACCCTGGCGGCCCTGCTGGCCTTGCGGCACTGGGGGCACCTGGCTCCGGGGGCATCGAGCCTGTTCCACACGCGCAGCGGCCCCTTGGCAGTGGCTCTCGACCCGGTGGATCCCTGTCGCGGCAGCCTGGTGCTGCCCAGTTCGGGGCTGCAGCCGGCCCCGATACCAGCGGCGCTCACCACCGTGCTGGTGCAGGAGCTCGGCCAGGCTCCCCTTGCCTTCTGGGCTTCGCCCCTGGGCTATGCCACCGCCCTGCTCGACCCCTCGGCTGCCCTGGAGGAACTGGGTGCTCTGGTGGAGCACCTGCCGCAGGCCTTACGACCGGGGCTGGTGCTGATGCAGGCCCTGACAGGCTCTGGGGCCCGGCCGAGGCCTCGGGTGTCCGGCGAGGCGGCCGATTACCAGCTGCGTTTCTTCGCCCCGGGCCTGGGCATCGACGAAGACCCGGTCACCGGATCGGCCCATGCCCTGGTGGCTCCCTGGTGGCAGGAGCAGCTCGGCAGGTCGCGGGTGATCGGCTGGCAATGCTCTGACCGTCCGGGGGGGGTGGTGTGCGAGGCCCATTCATCCGCCATGATCCGCCTGATCGGTTCTGGACATCTGCTGTGGGAAGGCAACCTGCTGGCGCGCCCCCCGGGCCCCGCTTCGCCACACTCCGGCAGCTTGGCGAGCAGCTGCGAGGACGCAGCTGCCAGCTGGTTTTCTCTGTGTCCGGGAGCTTGCAGCGTCTCCTGCGCCCCCACCCGGTCCTGATCACCGCGCCGATGGCCGTTCTGGCCGTCGGCGCCGGTTTCGGCGCCCAGTCCCTGCTGCGTCCGGCCACCGTGCAGGGGGATGTGCTCGATGCCTTGATCGCCCAGCCCCGCAGCAACGGCAGTCCGGCAGGCCCAGCGGTGGCGCCCATCAGCGCTGCCGCCACCCCCTCCTCGGCGTCGGCGCTCGCTCCGGAAGCCCTGCGGGCCCAGCGCGCCGCCACAGCCCGCGGCGAAGGCAGGGGCCTGGCTGAACCCGGGGCCGGTCCGGCCCTCGCCCTGGAGATCCGCGTGGCCCTGCTCAAGCTCTCGGCCCAGCCCAGCCTCGGGGCCAGCGGGCCCTGGCGCCTCAGCGACAGGGCCGGTCGGGTGCTGCAGAGCGGTGGTCCCGGCCAGAGCCCAGAGCCCTCGGGCCTGCTGGACAGCGCCAGTGAACTCTGGCTGGAAACCGGTCCAGGGGACCATCTGATCGCCGATGGTCGCGCCTATAACGGCCGTTTCAGGCTGCTTCGCGGCGGCTCCGGCCTGCAGGTGGTCAACCACCTGCCGCTCGAGAGCTACATCAGCTCCGTGGTGGGTGGCGAGATGCCGAGCCACTGGAACATCGAGGCCCTGCGGGCCCAGGCGGTGGCGGCCCGCTCCTACGCCATGGCCCACATGGCCCGACCAGCGGATGCCCACTGGCACCTTGGAGATACCACCCGCTGGCAAAACTATGAGGGCCTGAGCAGCGTCACCTCCCGTACTCGCGAGGCGACCGGCAGCACTGCCGGGGTGATCCTCAGCTACCAGGGCGGCATTGTGGAGAGCCTCTATGCGGCCACCCAGCAGATCGTCGAGGAGGCCCATGGCCACCTGGGCGCCAGCATGAGTCAGAACGGTGCCCAGGACCTGGCGCAGCAGGGCCTGCGCTACAACGAGATCCTGGGGCGCTACTACCAGGGAGCTTCCCTGGCCAGGTTGCAGGCCGGTGCGGGCTGAGCGGATCTGGCAGGACGCCCTGGCCGTCAGCGAGCGGGCGCGCCAGTCTGGGGCACTCGTGCCCCTGAAGACCCGCCTGCTGCCCCTGGAGGACGCGGAACCCTTCGTGGTCCGTGAGCTGCTCTGCGCCCCGCCGCGGCACTTGCGGGCCGGTGGGCCCCGCCCCAACCCCTTTCTGCCCTGGGATGCTCCTCTGCAGGTGGAACGGTTCGGCAACGAGCACGTGGTGCTGCTCAACAAGTTCCCCGTGCAGCAGGCTCATCTGCTGCTGATCACCCAGGACTGGCAGCCCCAGGGGGGCTGGCTGCGCGCCAGCGACTGGCGGTCGGTCGCGCGGCTGGCCCGCGACACCGGCGGGCTGTGGTTCTTCAACAGCAATACCACGGCCGGTGCCAGCCAGCCCCATCGCCACCTGCAACTGCTGCCGCGCCAGGCGGGGGAGGCGAGCTGCCCCTTAGCCGTGTTGCTGGAGGCGCAGCTGCAGCAGGGGAAGCCGCTCTGGCCGTGGGCCTACCGACTGAGTCGTCGACTGGATCCCCAGGGCCATGGCGATCTCCCCGAGCTCTACGCGGCCCACTGCCGCGATCTCGGTTTGGGAGATGGGGCGAGCGACCCGGTGCCGCTTCACCCCTACAACCTTGTCTTCGATGACCACTGGTTTCTCACCGTGCGGCGCGTGCGCGAGCACGGGGCCGGATACAGCGTCAACGGCCTCGGCTTTGCCGGCTATCTGCTCAGCACGGGCCGATCTGATCACGACTGGCTGCGCCGCCATGGTCCCTGGGCCCTGTTGCAGCAGGTGGCGGCGGAACATTCCGTGATTCCACGGTTGCGGTCCATCGGCTGAGCAGGCCTCCCTGGAGAGACGGGATCGCTTCCGGGCGGCTCCTGCCTACATCTTCTCTTCTGAACCCCCATGGCCCATACCCCTGGCCGTCCTCCACTGCGGGGCCGTGCTCTTGGCCAACGCAACCGCCGCGTCGAGGCCTACCGCCAACTGGTACGCCCCGTGGCCATCCACTACGCCCGCTGCAGCCCTGAATCCCAGGACGACCTGATGCAGGTCGGCCTGATGGGGCTGATTCGGGCGGCCGAGCTCTACAGCGGAAAGCGCTGCACACCGTTCGAGGCCTTTGCCCGCCCCCACATCCGTGGGGCAATCCTGCACTACCTCCGCGATGTGGCCCCGAGCGTGCGGTTGCCCCGCCGCCAGGCCGAACGCCAGAGCCAACTGCAGCGTTTACTTCGGCAAGGTCAGGACGATGGCCAGCGGCCCGCGGAGATTGATCCCGCCCAGTGGCACATCTGGCAACAGCACCGCCAGCTGAATCGTCCTCTGCCGCTCTCGGAGCTGCGCGAGGAGGAGCTGGCCGCTGCCGCCCCCGCGGGGGGCCGCGAGCCCGACAGTGCCTCGGGCTGGCCTGTGGAGACGTTGCTGGCCAGCCTGGAGGCCCGCCAGCGCCTAGTGGTGCGCCAGGTGGTGCTGGCCGGCTGGAGCTATCGCCGTCTGGCCGAGCAGATGGAGGTCAGTCCGATGACGGTGCAGCGGCTGCTGCGGCGTGGCCTGCAGCAGTTGCGCCAGCAGCTCGACGGCGCCGGCCTCAGCCCTGGGAGTCCCCCCGATCGCGCTGTATCTGCTGTTCCAGGGTGGTGATCGCAGCCGTCACGGCGGCCAGCTGGCGCTCAATGCCATCCCGCCAGTAGCGCAGCATCCGCAGCTTGCGCTCCTGGTGGCGGCGCCAGCTGGGGCCGCCGTCCTCGGTGGCGCCGCAGCAGCTGGGTATGGAGAAAATCGGCGGAAACATTGCTGGGCAACTCAAGAACATCGGTTCTAGCCCGTGCGACGCTCCGATCGGGAGTCGTCCGCAGCGCCAGCCAGCCGAACAGGGGAGCAGGCATGATTGGATTCCGTCGGGCGATGACGCCCCTTGCCGCGGAGCGGCCTCGCTCCCCCACCGTTTTTTGCGCCAGCCTCCATTTGCGTACGGCCTCTCTCCCTGATCTCCACATGCCCCTGCTCAGCTCGCTGCTGGGGCTGGCCCTGACGGTGACGGCCCAGCCGTCCTGGGCCTACGTGGCCCTGATGGCTGGTCAGACGGCCCGTCCGCTGCACGGCACCTTCAACGCCGTGCCGGTCATGCACTCCAACCAACCGGAGGAGGTGGAGGGTCCCGGCATCCTGATCAACTCGGCCCCCGGGGTCGCCTACGCCGCTGAGACGGGCCAGGCCTTGCGCAATGCCGAATACACCTTCAACGGGGAGTTCGGCATGCACTTGCACCACAAGTATTTTCCCCCCAACCGCGGCTCGATCTCCGCCGCCGAGCGCCGCAGTGAACTCACCCTGGCGGCGATCCTGATCAATCCAGTCCTCCGGCCGGTCCACATCCGCTTCTCCAACGGGGCGGTGCGCAACAGCTTCGAGGCCCCCTACCTGGTTAACAACCTGATGGGCGTCAAACCGCTCGGACCGCGCCCCTGGAACACCGGCCCCGGCGATGCCACCGCCGTGCAGATGCTGCGGGGCAAGCTGGACCACCGCCTCGACGAGGAGATCACGATTCCGGCGCGCAGCCGGATTGTGCTGCTGCAGACCCAGCTACCGGCGCTGGGGATCGCCAATGCCCTGCTGCGAGGCCACAGCGACGGCCCCTTTCAGATCGCCGTGGTGGCGGCCAAGAACCCCCAGTCGGAGGCCGATATCCTGGCCGTGCTGGATGAGGGCCGCCTGGCTCCGGGTCGGGTGTATTTGAACCGAATCAGCGAGATTACCAATCGCAGTGTCTTCTCCAGGGTCGGCGGAGTGGCGGTGGGGGACACCTTTACAGCCAGCATCAACCACGACCTGGCGGTCCAGGGCCCCCTGCATGTGCCCTTCACCAGCACGGACCGTCATCATTTCGGTACGCGGGAGGTGCAGGTCAATCCGCTTGCGGCGCGGATGGTCGACTCCTCCCTCGACAACGTCGGTACTTATGGCGTGCGCTTCGATATCAATTTGCAGCTGCAGGGCAACGGCCCCTATGAACTGGTGATGAGCCATCCCTCCCCCACGGGCGGGCGGGCGTTCACCGCCTTCCGCGGCTCGTTGCAGATCCGCACTGCCGAGGGGCTGCGAGAAGTGCATGTGGGACTGCGCTCGGGTCAGAGCCTCTCGCTCGGGCAGCTGCAGCTGCAGCGGGGAGTGGTCAACAAGGTGAGAGTGAGCATGGTCTATCCGGCTGACGCCACGCCTGGCCACCTGCTCAGCGTCGTTCCCGCCAGCCAGCTAGCCCAAGCCCAGGACGAGGAGCGTCGCGTCGAACTGGCGCGGCTCAATGCCGCCCCCCCGAAGACACCGGCCCTACCCCCACCATCGCTCCCCGCCGACGGGGCTGTACCGCCAACCACGGTCTCACCGACTACGGCCCCGACGCCCCCTGTCGTCCCAGCGCAAAGCGGGGTCCCGTTCCGTCCCTATCCCGGGCCCCTGCTGCCGCCTCCGGAGCTGCTGCGCCCCGCACCGATTCCCACTTGGCTGCAACCGCCACCGCCACCTAACAGTTTCCGGCCGCTACCCCCCCCTAGCTCAGCATCCATGGGGGCCCAGCCCCCAGGCGCTGGCAGCAGCTCCCTGATCGACCGCTACCGTCAGGCAGTGGAAGAGCAGCAGCGGCTGATGCAGGGCTGGGAACAGCCATGACGTGTCAACAGGCGTTGGTCCGCCGCAGCAGCTCCGGCCTCCAGCACCCGACCACTGGCACCGCCTGAGACGACACTGAGCCAAGGAGATCGAGGTGGCGGAGAAGACAGCAACCGGACGGAAGCGCACCAGCCTCGAGCTGCCCCTGGAGTGGCTGGAACAGATCGACAGCCTGCGGC
>CAIRWM010000001.1 GCA_903882285.1 uncultured cyanobacterium | reverse complement strand
CACCAACCAGTCGTTGGAGGCGGGGTCGTCGAATCCGATCACCTTGAGGCGGATGCCAACCTGCTGATTCCCATCCATGGTGGTGATGGGTAAACCCTGCGTCATCCAGCGGTGGAAGTTGCGGTTGGAGGCCAGCAGACCAGGCACGTTGGGGTTCGCCAGTTGGAGCACCGCTGAGTCGATGGTGCCCGCTGGAACGCCCGGGTTAAGGCGCTGGAGTGCTGAACGCAGACGAGCCGTGAGGATGGCCTGCCTGAAGTCGGTGCGTTCAGGGGAGGTGCCGTCGCTGTCGAGCTGGGGTGCGAAGACGTGCGTGTAGCCGAGTTCCTGGAACCAGGCAAGGCACTGCTGCTCGAGATGGTCTTCCGTGATGCGTGCCATGGGGTGAGGCTAAAGAACCTGCCAGGTCCCGGCACGGGGTGAGCTGGTGACGTTCTGCCAGGCGAGCAGCGGGTTCCAGCGGCTGAGGATCAGGGTCTGCCAAAGGCGGCCGAGGCGGCCATTGCCATCGGCGAAGGGATGGATGAACGCCAGCTGGTATTGCGCCACGCAACTCACGAGCAGGGGATGCCAGGTGCACGAGTTGGTCACCGCGGTAGATGCCCACGCCACCATTGCGGAACCGTCCAGGAGCGTCGATCAAGCCAGCCATCAACAGCCCGTGGGCTTCCAGAAGATGGACGCGATCGATTGGATTCCAGCGTGACAGGGCCTCGTAGGCGGCGAGGGCGGCGACGCGGTTGAGCAGCGTCGGGTTGAGGGTGAGGGGTGGGATGGCCGAGCAGCAGGTCGAACACCGCGAGCACCAGGGGGGCTGCAAAGCCGTAGTAGCCCCGCAGCACCCACTCCAGTTCCAGGGCCACGGTTTTGGGCAGAAAAAGGGGCTGGCCGGATTCAATCAGCTGCCGTGCTGCCTGGCGCTGGGTTTCGGTGGCGGTATCGGCGCCTGCTTCGGCCACGAAATAGCGGGCCAGCACATTGGTGTCGAGGCCGATCACGGCTTCAGCAGGCTGGCGGGATCAAAATCCACCGGCACGGGCGGCCGCTGGCTGGACAGCATTCCGAAGCCGCTGGCGCTCAGGGCTTGCTCCTGCCTGAGGGGGCGCACCTCGATGTGGTCGCCTACCAGCTGAAAACTCACCCGGCTGCCCCGTGCGAGACCGAGCTGTTGGCGCAGGGCCTTGGGAATCGTCACCTGGCCCTTGCTGGTGAGGGAGCTGGTGGCCTCGGAATCCATGGCCGCCAACCGAAGGTATTACGGAGTAATACTAGCGAGTCCTAGCTTCGGTCTCCATCCCAGTTCACCTGTCTTTGACGGTGCGTGCGAGCAGCATCACGGCCGCCTGGGAGGGGGCGTAGGGGGCGTCCGTGTCGGCTTGATTGGCCATCACGTGGGCAGCAGCGGCACGCCTTCGCTTCTGGCGGCAGCCTGCAGGGCCTGATCGCGGCTGGCCAGGGGAAGACCCAGACGCAGGGCCAGCTCGAGATAGGCCGCGTCGTAGGAGGTGAGCCGGTGGGCGCGCGCCAGGGCCAGGGTGTCGTGCCAGATGGTGGTGATGCCGGCGTGATCGATGCGGATCGGCAGGCCTTCGAGCAGGCCGAGGAAGGATCGAATGGCGGCAGCGGTGATCCTTCCCCGACGTTCGGCCTGAACCAGCACGTT